>SFNX01000019.1 GCA_004552595.1 Lachnospiraceae bacterium
GCAGAAGGACTTTACCACGATCCAGTTACAAGCTCTGCTGCCACCGAGGTATTTCTGTTCGTAAGTGGTGAGGGGAGGAATCATCATGGAAGTAAGTTTGATACCGTCATATCCTACAATACTGATGTCCTGACCAGGTTTTAAGCCTCTGCCGGAAAGCTCCCGGATTCCACCAAGGGCAGCATAATCATCCGGGTAAAAAATACAGGTAGGAGGCTCTGGCAGCGAAAGAAATACCTCGGTGGCAGCAGAGCTTGTAACTGGATCGTGGTAAAGTCCTTCTGCAAAATATTCGTCCGGTACTGTAATTCCGTGATCTGCGCAAACCTTCTTAAAGGCTTCTACTCGCTGTTCTGTAACCCAGGTTTTTTCTCCATGAATCATTGCAATTTTTTTATGACCCATAGAAATTACATATTCGAGAAGCTCGTTGATTCCGGCAGAATAGTCGCTCATTACTGCCGAATGTTCAATGTCGTAAAAGTAGTCCAGGGAAACGGTTGGAATCTCGCTGTTTACAAGGGACTTGATTCCAGTGGAAGTGTAGTCGCAGGAAAGGAGGCAGACTCCGTCATAGTTGCGGGCCAGAGCATGGGCGTAGTAATCGTAGTTCTTTGTTGAATCGCCGCTCACAAAAGTCATTTCGTAACCCCTGGAGAAAGCCACCTTTTGAATGCCACTTATAATAGTAGCAAAATACTGATGCTGAAAACCAGCACCGGTTTTATCTTCAAAAATTACACCAATGTCATAAGTTCTGTTAGTGCGCAGACTGCGGGCTGCAATGTTAGGGTGATAGCCCATTTCTCTTGCTTTTTTCTGAATAAACTCTGTTGTTTCAAAACTAATTTCGGGACTGCCTTTTAAGGCCTTGCTTACCGTTGAAAAAGAAACCTTACATTCCCTCGCAATGTCCTTTAGTGTAACCAAAACACCTGCCTCCACTAAAACGTTGTAGTATTATTTTACGATATTTGGGTTAATTTCGCAAACGTTTTCGCCTTTTTATTTTCAAAAAAAAGATGTACATAAATCTACGCTTTTTGTATAAGGCTCGAAATAAAATAAAATTATATTATATATTCCAAAATAATGGTGTATAATAATTGTATACAATGAAAAAGTAAATTATTCAAAAGTGACTGAGACTGGAGGTTTTTTTTTATGAAGAAAAGAGAGTCGGTTGCTGTACGTGTAATAGGACTTTTGTTTGTGGGAATGATTATTTATTCCCTTGTTTTGTTTTCTGTAATCAACAGACAGTTGATTACTGGTTTTCAGGATTATATGGAAAACACACTGGTTAAACAGAGTCAGGGTGTTCAAAATTATATTGATGAAATTTCTGCTGAGCTTCAGCGTTCAACAAAAAGTCTTACAGATTATTTTTATGAAGAATACGAGCAGAAGGGATTTTCTCCTCGTTTTGTAAACGATATCTGTCATAGAGTTTTAAGATATTCAGATGCCGATGGTGCCATTATTGTTGATGCAAATGGTAAAAAGGTTACTACAACAAGCCTCGGTTCTGTAGACTTTTCAAGATTCATAAACCGCGCTCTTGCCGGCGAAAATGTTTCTTCTGTTTTTATGGAAGGTAAACATCTTTATGCAGTAGTCGCTTATCCACTTTCTTCAAAGGGAAAGATTGTTGGAGCCGCAGTTACCAAGCAGCGTATTTCTGATGATAAGTTTGTTTCAAAAATTGCTTCTCTTTATGATGTAAAGGCTGAATACTACACTATGTATACCAGATTATATTCAACTTATACTCTTATGACTGGTATGGAAACAAACAATAAATATATTATTGATAGTGTACTTAATGGCCAGCCGGTGCAGGCAATTGTGAATATCAATGGTGAAGAATATATTGCTTACTACTTTCCTATTAAAGATGAAGAGGGTAATGTTCTTACAACCTTCCATCTTGGAAAGCCGATGTCTGATGTGCGCAAGATTGCAAAGGGCATCTTTGTTCCGCTGATAATTCTTGCTGCCTTTATTACAATTATTCTGGTTGCTCTGATTATTCTTCTTATTCATCAGTCAATTCTCAAACGCTTAAAGTTTGTTGGTTCATCGGTTAAGTCTCTTTCTTCCGGAGATGCAGACCTTACACAGCGAGTAGAGGTAAAAGGCCACAATGAGTTTAGTGAACTTGGAACTGATGTAAACGCCTTTATTGAAATTCTTCAGTCTCTTGTAAGAAAGCTTCATGATGCTCAGCTTGCCCTGGAGCAGATTGGTGTTGAACTTGGAGTAAACTCTCAGGAAACCGCAAGTGCCACTGCAGAGATTATGGCAAATATTGCCAGCGTTCGTCAGCAGGCAGAAGTTCAGTCTACTGCAGTTTCTGAAACTTCTACTGTTCTTGAGGAGTCTGGAAGTCATGTACTTGAGCTGGTTGATCTTGTAAATAATCAGGTTGCAGGTATTACTCAGGCTTCTGCTGCTATTGAAGAGATGATTGGAAATATTTCTGCGGTTTCTAATTCTGTAAAGATGATGTCAGAGAACTTTAAGATTCTCGATACTAATGTAGGAGATGGAAACCTTAAGCTTGAAAATGTAGGTAATAAGGTAAATCAGATGGCAGAGCAGTCTAAGACTCTGCTTCAGGCAAACAATATGATTGCCCAGGTTGCTTCACAGACTAACCTTCTTGCCATGAATGCGGCAATTGAGGCGGCTCATGCCGGTGAGGCCGGAAAAGGCTTTAGTGTTGTTGCCGACGAAATTCGTAAACTTGCAGAAACTTCTTCGGTTCAGTCAAAGCTTATTAATTCTGAGCTTAAAGAGATTTCTTCTTCTATTAATGATGTAGTTGTTCTTTCCCGTGATGCACGAAGTTCCTTCGATTCAATTGTAACTCAGTTGAATACTACAGATACCCTTATGGGGCAGATAGACCGTGCAATGGCAGAGCAGAGTGCTGCATCTTCTGAGATTCTTCAGGCTCTTGCAGACATGAAGGATCAGTCAGCTTCGGTAAATGATAAGTCTATAAATCTTAGAAGCGGAATTGAAAATGTTCAGAATAATATGAGCGTTGTTGCTCAGGTTTCGGATACAATTCTTGGAAGTATGGATGAAATGACTGCAGGTTCGCAGGAGATTTCTACTTCAACTCAGAGTGTTTCAGACCTGGCTCAGAAAACCCGAGATAATATTGAACTCATGGATAATCTGCTCAAGCAGTTCAAGGCTTAAGCAGATTTCAGGGATGACATCTAGAAAGTCATCCCTGTATTTTTAAATTCTTAGCAGATATTACCAGACGGTAAGATTTGCATAGCCACTGCTCTGGTAGCCTTCTACTTCCATAATCTGATAATCCCACTGGTTACCAAGATACATTCCGCAGTTAGCCCACGCATTAAAGTGGTTTGCTGTTGTGATTGTGTTGTTCTGTCCCTGAGGACGTTTCTGCTGTCTTACACTCCAGTACTGATCAAAGGTTGCATTACCGATGATAGATGGCTGGTTATAACGGGTAGTCTTGTAAATATCATACCATCCGCCATCTGAGTAAACAGAACCCATATAGGTTCCTGTCGGGCGATAGTTACCCCATGTATCAACGATGTAGTACTCTACGAGCTTGCTGCCTTTTGTCCATCCGTAAGCGGCAAGATAGCCGTTTCCAGAAGGATTCCATGCACCTGCATTGTAGTTGATGTTTCTGTAAGAACCCTGATTCCAGCCTTTACCAGCTGTAAAGTTTCCGCAGTTCTGCCACCATACAGAATAGTTTCCTCCGTCTCCCAAAGTCATCTGTACGTTTCCGCCGCCATCTGTCCAGAACGAATAATACATTCCGCCATTCCAGCCTGTACTATTCCAACTGACTGTAGCAGCTCTTGAAGCATCGCCTGCTTCTGAGGTAGTGGTTACATCGCCAGCTATTTGACTACAGCCGGTGAGACACAGCATTCCTAATACTGCCGCTACAGCAGTTATTAAAATACACTTTTTCATTTTGGATTTCTCCTAAGAAGTTTTTTTTTCTGAACATTTATCTGCAGATATAAAGTTCCTGTTTATTATTATGGGGCATAATTTTGAAAATAAAATAAGAACCTTTTCTTAAGAGATTTCCCTAATCGGGGATTTACACTATGAGCAAAAAAAAGCCTCCGGATTTTTTTTCCGAAGGCTTTTCTCTTTGTCATTCCGAACTTGTTTCGGAATCTCATTTACAAGAGATGCTGAAACAAGTTCAGCATGACGTCATAAATTACAGCAACGGTTTCATAGCTGTCATGTAAGCGCGGAGCTTGCGACCAACAACCTCAATTGGGTGCTCGCGAATCTCAGCGTTTACAGCAACGAGTTCTGCGTTGTTTACAGCGTTGTCCTTTGCATCAAGTCCCTTACCAATAACGTCTGTGTGGAGTTTTGGCATAAGGTCTTTTGCCATCATTGGAGCTGCAACGCGGCTGAAGAGGTAACATCCGTACTCAGCAGTATCAGAAATTACGCGGTTCATTTCGTAAAGGCGTTTGCGGTCAATGAGGTTTGCTATAAGAGGAACTTCATGGAGTGATTCGTAGTAAGCTGACTCTGGTTTAATTCCTGCATCAACCATTGTTTCGAAGGCGAGTTCACAGCCAGCCTTAACCATAGCAACCATCAAAATACCCTTGTCAAAGTATTCCTGCTCTGTGATTTCGTCTGCTGCTTCTGCGTTCTTTTCGAATGGTAGCTTACCTGTATCTTCACGCCAAGCGAGAAGGTCTTTGTCTCCTGCCTTCCAGTCTTCCATCATTGTGCTTGAGAACTTACCAGAGATGATGTCGTCCATGTGCTTCTGATAGAGTGGAGCGAGAAGCTTTTTAATATCTTTAGAAAGCTGATTAGCCTTAATCTTTGCAGGGTTAGAAAGGCGGTCCATCATATTTGTGATTCCACCCCATTTGAGAGCTTCACAGATTACGTTCCAGCCGTGCATAAGGAACTTAGTTGCATATTCTGGGCTGATTCCCTCAGAAACCATCTTGTCGTAGCAAACGATTGTTCCAGCCTGGAGCATACCGCAGAGAATTGTCTGCTCTCCCATAAGGTCTGATTTAACTTCTGCAACAAATGAAGATTCAAGAACACCAGCCTTAGAACCACCCATACCAACAGCGAGAGCCTTAGCATAAGCCCAGCCCTTTCCTTCAGGGTCGTTTACAGGGTGAACGGCGATAAGATCTGGTACACCGAATCCGCGCTGGAATTCGTGCCAAACTTCTGTACCTGGTCCCTTTGGTGCACACATTACAACAGTGATATCAGGGCGAATCTGCATTCCCTCTTCAATCATATTGAATCCGTGGCTGTACCAGAGAGCAGAGCCCTTCTTCATTTTAGACATAACTTCTGTGATTACAGGAGTGTGCTGCTTATCAGGAGTGAGGTTTCCAACAAGGTCTGCAGTTGGAATCATTTCATCGTATGTTCCCACTTTAAATCCGTTTTCTGTAGCGTTCTTCCAAGACTGGCGCTTTTCTGTGATTGCGCTTTCGCGAAGAGCATAGCTGACATCAAGACCTGAATCGCGGAGACACATACCCTGGTTCAAGCCCTGAGCACCACAACCGACGATTACAATTTTCTTACCTTTAAGTGCGTTTACTCCGTCTGCAAATTCTTCCTTTGCCATAGAGCGGCAGTGACCGAGCTGAAGACGTGCCTCTCTCCATGGAATTGAGTTAAAATAGTTGTTTCCCATTTTTGGAACCTCTTCTATATATGTTAATATCTTTAGTATAATTAAATATGTAAGTAAGGTAAAGATGTAAAAGGAGGCGTGTTGATAATCGGTGCTAATCTTTAATCAACTTGGAAAGAGCAAATCGAAATGCTTTTTCGGTACGAGTTGTTAGGATTAGCGTACTTTCCTAACCGCTTGTCGGTTCTTGCAGAAATGCAAGTATTAAGGGCTTGGTTTAAGTACGCAGAATCAAGCCCTTTGTTTTGGCAAAAGGACTGGAAGGTATGACAAACGAGGAAATTAAGTCAAACCTTAAAAAACTTTTTGATTGCAAAGAGGATTTTACCGTTACGCAGACCGGGAAAAAGTCAAACAAGGTAAACGGACTTTATAAACCTGCAACACATGAAATCTTTCTGCATAATCTTAACTTCAACACTTCAAACGAACTGATGTACACCGCAGTACATGAGTTTACACACCACTACTTGACGACCGAAAAAGGCGACAAAGGCGGAAGACATAACGGTCTTTTTTGGGCGACATTCTACGACTTTTTGGAAAAGGCTATCTCATACGGATTCTATGAGCGAACACGCAGCGAGGAAACTCAAAAACTCATTGATGAAGCTAAAGAGATTCAGAAAGCCATTATCGAAGCCCAAAGAAAACTGGGCGAAACCCTTTCAAAAATCTATGAAAGTTGCGACCGCAATAACGAGCGCATTGAAGACGTTATCGAGCATGACTTGCAGATAACACGCAATAAGTCAAAAGAATACCTGAAAATGCGCAATTCAGACACAAATTCTGATGAAATGGCAAAAGTTATCAACTCTGCAAAAGATGTAATGATTAAGGCGGCCGCACAGAAAGCAGCTGACGAAGGAAAAACCGTAGAGCAGGTAAAACAGATTGCGAAGGCAAAGCCGGTTGACGACGACCTTGAAAGCCCGGAAAGTTTGCGCCGTGAAGAGAAACGGCTTGAAACGACAATCGAACGGCTGAATGACAGGCTTGTACAGGTTCAGGAAACCTTGCGGAGCATGGCAGGGGGTGACTAATGGCAGAAACAATCGAACTTTCAAAAACTCAACAAAGAGTTTTTGACTACATGGCTGACTTTGGTTCAATTACCACATTACAGGCTTTTACAGACTTGGGCGAATCTAGGCTTTCGGCAAGGATTTTTGAACTGCAAAAAAAAGGCGTTCATATTCACGGCGAAATCATTCTTGTAAAGAATCGCTACGGAGAGCCTAGACGCGTAAAGCGTTATTACATCGGGTAGGCAGCTTATGAAGTTGCATAGGGTGGTAATTGAGTACGGCGATAAAAAAATCGACTTGTACGAAACGGAACACGAGGGGAAAAAGTTTACCGGGACTTTCCGGGAGTGCTTATTGTTCTGTATGGGCTACGGCACTGACCAAGCGGCAGAGTTGCGCTACGAAATGGCAAGATTAAACCGCATGGCAAATAAAAAGACGGCTGATGTCTCAAAAACAGAAGGGGTAAAACATCATGTTGTATGAAAAGGTTCTTGACTTGGGTAATGTGCATTTTACAGACACAAGCAAGTACACACACGAACAGTGGCTTAAATTGCGCACTACTGGAATCGGCGGCTCGGACGCAGGAGCGATTTTAGGACTTAACAAGTATTCAACGCCTTTAAGCGTTTATCTTGCGAAAAAAGACTTTGCAAGTTTTGAAGGCAATAAGGCTACTGAATGGGGCAATATTCTCGAAGACCCTATTAGACAGAAGGCGCGCGCCGACTTGGGAATTGAGATTGAGACAGTTCCGGGAATGTTCTGCAACAAAGAACATGAGTTTATGAACGCGAACTTTGACGGACTTGTTTTTGTGGACGGTGAAAAAGAAATCGCCGGTAGTGTTGTTAGTGGTCTTGGCGGACACGAAATTAAAACATCACGCACCGGCGAGGGATTCACAAACGACGAAGTTCCTGACAGTTACTACGCGCAGGTTCAACACTACATGGCAGTTACCGGGCTTTCATGGTTTGTTCTCACCGTTTTTATTTTCGACCAGTACGAAGGCAGACATTATGTAATTCCGCGCAACGATGATTTTATTGCGCAGCTTATCGACCGAGAAACAGACTTTTGGGAAAACAATGTACTTGCAGATAACGCGCCTTCACCTACAGGAAATGAAAACGAACTTGAACTTGTAAAATCCTTGCCTATGGCGGCAGAAATCGAACTTGACGGCGATTGTGAAACAATGCTCGACGAAAAAGAGGTTATCGACGCGCAGATTAAGGATTTACAGGCAAAATCAGACGCAATCAAAGAGCAGATTCTTATGCGCATGAGTGCTGCAAGTAATGGCGAAAACGCTGAAAAAGCAACGGCAATTATCGGCGCATGGAAGGTTACATACAACACACAGACTACAAAGCGCGTTGATACAAACGCTATGAAAAAAGCCGGGATTTACGAAGCATACGCAAAAGATAGCGTAAGCCGCGTTCTTAGAATCACAAAATCGAAGGGGTAAATATATGCGTGAAGTATCAGAAGAGCCTTTAACAAACGAGCAGGTTGTTTGTCTTCAAGGAATCGAAAAATGCGATAATTTCCTGAAAAACTGGGATATGCGCGGATATAAAAAAGGCGACATAAAGGTTTGCGAATATGCTAATGAAGTGTCGCCGGAAAAAGTCGCAGAGACTTTTAAAAAGTTCAATCGCGAACTTGAAGACGGCGGAGCGGATAAAGACCCGGATTTTTGCCTTGTAATTTTCTTTGCAAACGCAAAACAGGGTTTTATCTTGCGTATGGTTGCAATACAGGAACGTGAAGAAAATGCGTTTTTTATGGCTTGATACAGAAACGACAGGGCTTGAAGTTACTGATTCGGCAGCTTTTGAACTTGCATTTATTTTAGTGGACGGTGGAAAGGTTATTTGTGAAAGATGTTTCTTCCTGAATCCACTGAATGACATAATCAAGTATCACGAGGAAGCCGGAAAGGTACACGGATATTCGGAGCAGGATATAAAGTCATTCCCGGACGAAAGGGAGCAAATGCCGAAAATTGCAAACTTCTTGGAAGAGGCGCGCGAACTTTGGCAGAAGGACGGCAGCAAGAGCGAGAAGTTAGTTATAGCCGGTTACAATGTCGAGTTTGACATTAAGCACCTGAAAGCGTTGCTTGAAAGAAACGGCTACAAGTTTGAGGACTACTTCTCAAACATTATTGCTGATGTTTTCGTACAGGTAAAAAGAGCCGGTATGCAAAAAGCGTTACCGTACTTGCCTGATAGAAAACTGGGAACAGTTGCTAAACACTTGGGCGTTAATCTTGAAAACGCGCACGACGCTTTAGCAGATATTAAGGCGACAAGAGAAGTTGCCGGAAAACTTTACAAACTGGGCGTAGCCCTTCTTTAGGAGACCTGAAAACATGAATGTAAACGGAAATAACGCAAATACAAAACTTGCAAATGTAAACAACGGCGCAAAGCCGACTTTGAAACAGTGGGTTGCTAAAATGAGCGACCAAATTAAAAACGCGCTTCCTGCAAACATCACGCCTGAACGCATGATGAGAATTGCACTCACCGCGCTTTCAAAGGACGCTAAACTTGCGAACTCTACACCTGAATCTTTTATGGGCGCACTTCTTACAAGCGCGCAGCTTGGACTTGAATGTAATACACCGCTCGGACAGGCTTATTTGATCCCGTATCAGAATAAGGGTGTACTTGAAACACAGTTCCAGTTAGGTTATCAGGGTTTAATTGACCTTTGCTACCGTACAGGACAGTACAAAAAGATTGTAGCGCGCATTGTCTACGAAGGCGACGACTTTGACTATTCATACGGACTTGAAGAAAAACTGATTCACAGACCGCGCGAAAAATCAGACAAACCGATTTATGTTTACGGACTATACGAACTGAAAAATGGCGCGAGCGCGTTTGAAGTTATGTCATGGGAAGCCGTAATGAATCACGCTAAAAAATACTCACAGAGCGTGAAAAAGGGTTATACATCACCATGGACTACAGACCCGGAAAGCATGGCAAAAAAAACCGTTCTTAAAAAGGTTTTGAAGTATGCACCGAAGGCAGTTGAAAACGCTGAACTTATTGCAGAGGCAGTAAACGGCGATAGCGCAATTATCAAAACAAATATCATCAAAGACGGCAATCAGTACACAGTTACAAAAGACTTTGATTATTCGCCGGAAAATGTAATTGACGCTGACACAAAAGAGCCGGAAAAAATCGAGCAGAAGGCAGAATCAAAACCGGCTGAATCTGAAAATGCGCCGGTAGAGACACCTGACGACGCAGGAATTGACGCCGCTTTTGAGGCACAGGCTGAAATGTACGACAAGGGCGAGATTCCGGCAGGAGACGGACTTTTTTAAGGGGTAAACGGTGAAAATAACAGGATTCTTTCACGGCGTTTTATACAAGAATCAAATTGTTTTACGCGCCGCCGACCCTAAAGACTTGCAGTTGATTTACAAACTTTTCAACGGCAAGAAATCAAGAGAGGAACGCAGTAAGAGCGAGATTCTTTTGAAATGCGACATTGACGCGCAATTTCAACACAGAAGCTACAAGCAGCTTAATAGCGTTTGGAAGTTAATCACTGTTATTTTTGAGAGCATGGAAGGCAGGAAGCCGACAGAAAGTGAGCGTTACGACTTGTATTTAGATTTACTGGAAGAGTACGCCGATAAAACGCCTTCACGATTCAGGAAGGATACTTTAAGAGCGGTACATATTTCAGAATCTAATACAGTTGCGGCGGCGCGATTTATTGACGGTTTACTGTATCACTTGGCTACACAATGCGAACTTAATTACGACTTGCAAGCTGATGTTAGAAAAGTTCTCTACGAGTGGGAAATATGGCGCGGCAAGCAGGAACACGATTTTAAGGACGACATGACGGTTAGCGAGTGGAGAGAAAGAGCGGTTTACAGTGAGGCGAGCGGTTTAGGCGGTAGTGTAGATTGCCACCACATTGTAAGCCGGGGAGCAGCACCTCAATTCGCAGATTGCGCTTGGAATGTGCTTGCCCTGACGCGTGAAGAACATGAGTTTTTTCACGCGCACGGTTGGAACGCTTTTTTTGACAAATATCCGCACTTGCGCGGAAAAGTAGAAAGAGCGTTTGAAAAAGCCGGACATTTACCGATTCCACAATGGACTACGCCGGAAAATGTTCAGGTTGAAAACTTAGCAGAATTAGCATTAAGGGGATAACGAAATGGAAACAAACCCTTTGTCATTGATAATCAAAGAAAAAACACTTGGAAACCTTGTAACAAACGCAAAAGACATTAAAGCGTATGTCGAGGAAAAACTCAAAGAATACTCGGTAGATAATTACACCGGCGACGCTAAACAGGCTGCAAAAGACAAGGCAGAAATCAACGCGGCAATTAAGACTTTGAACGACCGCAGAATTGCACTTGAAAAAGAGTGGAATATGCCATTTGCAGAGTTCAAAAACATCATTTCAGAAACTTGCGACATGATGAAGACCGCAAGCGGCAAACTTGATGTCATTGTAAAGGCAAGAGAAGAAGAGGAAAAGGCGCAGAAAAAAGCGCAGATTATCGAACTTTGGAACGGCAAAAACTTCAATCTTGTAACGCTTGACCGCATTTTCAATGCAAAATGGCTGAATAAAACAACAAAACTTGCAGCGGTAGACACTGAAATTGACACAATCATTAAAAACATTACCGGCGACCTTGCTTCACTGGACGCTTTCGGCGAAGACACCGCAATTCTCAAAGACTTGTATTTGTCTACTCTCAACTTGCAGCAGACCTTAAACAAGGGCGCAGAGTTGAAAGCAAACCGCGAACGCCTTGCACAGTTGGAAGCGGAAAAGAAGGCGCGCGAAGAAAAAGAAAAGGCAGAAAATGAAACTTTCGGGATTCAGGAAGAAGAAACAAAAGAGCCTGAAAATACGCCGGTTGAAGATACCTACAATGTCAATTTTGAGACACGCGAAGTAGAAAAGGTTGCACCAAAACAGGCAGCACCGGCAGCAGCTACAGGCGGCACAATTTACACCTTCAATGTTTTTGGAAACGAAAACGAGATTGACACTGTACGCGCTATTGCTGATGAAATGGGGCTTGAAATTATTCCCGGAATTACTTTGAAGGGCAATGCAAGACAGATTGCAACTTTCAAGGAATTACTCACAGATAACGGAATCGGTTACGACAAGACCGCAATAATAAATCTTGCTGCAAAAAGAATTGATTAAAAATAGGGGGATAAAGGAAATGGCAGAGCGGAGAATGTTTTCAAAGTCTATCACAGAATCGGACGCATTTTTAGATTTGCCGTTTTCTGCACAGGCTTTGTACTTTCACATGGCAATGAACGCCGACGACGAAGGATTTATAAACAGTTCACGCCGTATTTGCGGAATGTGCGGAGCGCAGGAAAACGACTTAAAAATGCTTGTTGCTAAAGGTTTTATGATTCACTTTGATTCAGGAATCTATGTGATAAAGCACTGGAAAATCAACAATAAGATTCGCGGCGACCGTGTGAAAGATACAAACTACCCGGAAGAAAAAGCGCAGCTTGTTGAAAAGTCTACCGGCGTTTATTCACTCAAAGACGGCGAAAAGACAAAAAAGAGCGGCGATACAGAAACTTTTGCGGAACATTACGACTGTTTACCGCCGGAAGAAGACGACGGCGAGGATAAAAAGAAGGTTGAGGAAGTTGTCAAGGAATCTTTGACAACTGAAACACCAAAAGAAGAGAAGAAGGAAGAAACGCCGGAACAGAGCGAGGCAAGAGAAAAGTTTGAGTATGAGACACAATCAGAGCCGCGCAAGAATTACGCAGAGCAGATATTTGATGTCTTATTCTCTCACAATTTGCCATGCTGCAAAGGGAACTTAATCACCTTTACAATGCGCGATTTCAGACTTGCAAACGGTGAATTGCAGAAACTTCACTTGCATAGCGACGATGTAATTCAGGCAGTAAAGAACTATGCGGAAGTTATGGAACTGAAAAGACAGGGTAAAACTTGGTGGAACAGTGAGCAGGATTTCTACCACTTTTGCGAAAAGAAAACAATTCTTAGATTCTTGCCGGAAAATTACAAGGTTGAGAATTTCTTGAAGCAGAAGGACGGCGCGGAAGATTCGCCGGTAGAAGATAAAATCCAGTTGTAAGGCGGTAGAACATGAACGAAATAGAGAAGTTTGCCGGACTTATACCGCGCTTTGCTACTTACGATTGCGAGTACACTTGCGAAAAGCATGGAAAAGTAAAGGGCTATTACTTTGAACACGGCGACGTGCGTGAATATGTTTGCCCGAAGTGTGAAGAAGAAGCAAGCAAGGCAGAGCAGGAAGCAGAGTTTGCGCGACAGGCTGAATATATACGCCGTGAGCGTGAAGCGATGTATAAATCGCGCAATATCGAGCCTGAATACTGGGATAAAGAATTAAAAGACTTTATTCCACAAACACCGGAGCAGGAAAAAGCACTTGAAGCGGTAAAGAAAATGATTGCTGATAAATCCGGGAAAGTGATTCTGTTAGGAAGTAACGGAGTTGGAAAAACCTTCTTAGGAAGTATGGCAGTTAAGGCACTTGGCGGCAAGATTTTGTCGATGTACGAAATTACAACGATGATTCGTATGTCTTATTCGGCAAGGGCTGAAAAGACTGAACTTGAAATTGTGCAGGATTTAGCGTCAATTCCTATGCTTGTAATTGACGAAATGGGTAGAACTAAAGGCAGCGACGCAGAATTGAACTGGCTTAGTTATATTTTGGATAAACGACATACAAGAGACTTGCCGTTTATGATTCTTACAAATACACACCTTTCAAGAGATTGCCCGAAAAAAGGTTGCGATTCTTGTTTTGAAAGATTTGTGAATAACGATGTTTTAAGCCGTTTAAGACAAAACTCGTCAATTATCACGATTAAAGCACCTGATTTTAGGGCAAAGAGGGGATAGAAAATGAATGATTTGAATGATTATAGCGTAATCGGAAGACTTACGCGCGATTTAGGTGAAAGAGATTTTGCATATATCGGAAACGGTACGGCAAAAGCTGATTTGAGTATCGCCGTAAACCGCAGCGTAAAGCGTAATGACCAGTGGCAGGACGAAGTATCATATTTTGATGTCGTTGTTTGGGGCAAGACCGCTGAAAATCTTAAACAGTATTTTGTTAAGGGTAAGCAGCTTGCTATTCGCGGCTATCTTAAACAAGACCGTTGGGAAAAAGACGGACAGAAACATTCGCGCGTTTATATCGTTGCGGAAGATGTGCAGCTTTTAGGCGGTAAATCTGACGGAAACAATAACGGCGGTAGTTATGGCGGCTATCAGAATAACAATTCTACAAGTGGAAACGCGCCGCGTTTTACGCCGGTAAATAATGCCGGTAACGAGGATATGGGAACATCGGAAGAAGACTTCCCGGAAGACATTCCTTTTTAGTGTGAGGTGAGAAAATGGGATTTTCAAGTACGGCTTGTTTTAGAAACGAAGTAGGTAAAGTTTTGGGAAAATTGCGCGTTGATTTCGGTGAGACAGTCGCAAAACAGAGTAAAAGACTTGGATTCAATCCGGCTTATGTTTCACTTGTAAGCAGCGGCAACCGTGGTTTTTCTTATGAGTTTTACAAAAGAATCTTTGAATGTTACGGCGAAAAAGCGCAGGAATATTACGAGATTCTTACAACGGAACTTATAAAGCCTGATGTAAGAGCGCGTTTTGAAGAAACTTTTGGAGGCGTAACGCTTGAACAAATGATGTATGTAATTTTCGGGGCAAAAAATTAAGGGGGAAATTATGAAATGGGAACTTATTAAAGCAATCGAAGAACAGGGCTATAAACTTGCCGGACTTTCTGAAAACGGAATGGGAATGATAAATATTGCCATTGAATCTAACGAGGTATCTGAAAAAGATTCTAACATCGAAGTTGAAGAATCTGAAAAAGCAATGACTTTTCAGGGTGTAAAATGGGCAAGTAAAAACTTAGAAGTTGATAAACATGTAAAAGTCGGCGACAGATTTTATATTGAAAAACTGACAGTAAAAGCGACTGGAAGTTTTGAAAAAATCAATCTTGGAAATGTGCCGGTTATTGCGGTTGATGTAAGAAAAGACGGCGTTTTATTCAACTTTGAAAATATTCTTTTCAGACATTGCATTGATGATGATTACGAAGAAGGCGGCAACTTTGAAGAAACAGAATTAGGCGTTTATCTCAAAGACGCTTTCAAAAACGCGCTTGAAAAGGCTATTTGCGTAGGCGTTTATGATTGCAGCTTGCTGACTAAAGAACAGGTTTTTGAAGACCTTGAATATTTTAAGTCAAGAAAAAACAGAATCAAAGTATTAAGTGATGATAGTGATACATGGTGGTGGTGGACTAAATCGCCGAACGCCTCGAACTCCACCCACTTCTGCGGTGTCGACTCCAACGGTAGTAGCGACAACCTCAACGCAAGTAATAGCCACGGTGGCATTGCCCCGGCTTTCCTGATTACACGCGATTAGCGTGTAATGTATCTTGAATCACCCGGCTTTATGCCGGGGAGTAGAATTTGTAAGGAGTAAAATTATGAAAGATAAAGCTGCAAAATACTTGGCGTTACTGGTAACAGATATTTTCATGTACATATTCAATACCGTGTTTGTGTACATCGGATTCAATTTGTTGCTGCCGTTGGTATTTGATTCTGTACCAAAATTGAGCCTCGGCAAGATTATTATTCTTGTATTTGCAATAGATTTTATTTCTATGCCTATACGAGTACCGATTGAATTGTACATCAAGAAAGCAATTAAGGGAGAATTGTAATGCTGATATTTCCGCTTAAAAAGGAGTGGTTTGACAAGATAAAGAGCGGCGAGAAAACAATCGAGTACCGCGAAGTCAAAGGATATTGGCAGAGTAGGTTTTATAACGAAATGGGATTTTTCCCGGAGCAAACACAGGTTATAAAGCCTATTCCTTGTAAATTGCGACTTGGATATACAAGCAAGTATTTGAAGGCTTGTATTTCAAAAGTCGAGGTTGTAAATGGCAAAAATACTGACTTGAAGATTGATAAGCCGGTTTATGCAATACACCTGATTGATGTAAAAGAGGTTTGAAATGACAACAGGCGAGTTTGCGGACATTGTGCAGAAAATGCGCGAGGCGCAAAAGCAATATTTCAAGACACATTCTAGTAAATGGCTTGATAAATCAAAGGCACTTGAAAAGCAGGTTGATACGATTCTTGAAGAGCGTAACAAGAGAGAATACGAGCGGAAAAATCCGGGGTTGTTTGATGAAGAAGGAAACTAAAAAACTGATTGTATGGATAAAAAAGATTCTGAAAAACGGTGAAAACAATCACCCTATCGAAGAATCAGAAGATTACTTGATAAACGAGGCAAGCGCGATTTGTTTGCTTGATAAGTTTATCGAGGTTGAAAAGCAGCTTACAAAGGGCGGAATCATTCAGGATAAAAACGGCAAACTTTGTAAGGACGGCGACAGAATCCGGGAAATCGGATATGAAGAGCGCGAGGGCGTTTTGAAATGGGATAGTGTTCAAAGATGTTTTTGTTTTGACTGGGATAACATTTCAGATCGTCTTAATGAAATGGACTTTGAAAAGATTGAGGGTTGAAAATGATTATTAAGATTATTTGCAACATCTTTTTAGGGCTATTTGTAATGAGCGCGACATTGTTAATGTTCATGTTCTTACTGGCTATTTTCGTTGAAATGTGGGAACACCTGAACGAAGCAGAAAGAAAAGCAAAAAAAGATTAAGGAGCGATAAAAATGATTGATTTGCAGAAATTATGCAAAATAACGCTTGAAAATGCTGAAAAAAGGCAGAAAAACGGAGCAAAAATTGACACGGACACCCGGAAAATGATTAAGCATTGTGCTACAGAGGTTGTTGAATCGGCAGAGGCTTATAACTCTATGGTGGACGGCGTAGCAAATAAAGAAATCTTTGCCGGTGAAATTGCTGACATTATTTGTTGCTGCCTGATTATTGCCGGTAAAGAAGACATCGACATTGAGCGCGCAATTTATGATTGCGTAGAAAAGAACGAACGCCGGGCAAACGGAATTAGCGACAAGTTATAAAAAGTAGTTTTAGGTGGGGTTATGGGAATAGGCGAAATACTGGGAATAATAATAACCGTGATATTCGCCGTGATTATGTCAATTTTGGCAATAGGCGCGGCGGTAATAAATCTTTTTGACAGGGAGCGCAAAGAAGACTATGAGCAACAAATACAACAGACAGATAAGAAAAGCGATAAACAGTAAATACAAGTCGGCTTTTAATGAAGTGAGAATCTACATTGAAGCAAAAGCCCGGAGCGCGAACTTCTTTCAGAGGTTAAGAATTGCGGCGCGTTATGTCTTCAAAAAAGATTTTAACGCCTTTTTGTGAGGGTAGATTATGAGCGACGAGCCTAAAATTATAACAGACCATAAAACATACCGCGTAACGCGGATTTATCCATGCTGCGCGACTTGTAAACACTCTTATGTAAGAATGGGAATAAGTTTGTTGTGCAATAACCGCGACGAGTGGGTAAAAGAATCTTGCGTAGAGCCTTTAGGAATCTGCGATAGCTACGAAAAGCAGGAGTAGGAAAAATGACGGAAGAGGAAAAGCAGAAATTAAACTTTATAGAGTTTGACCACAATAACCTTCATTTTGAATGTTTCAAGGGCGGAATGGTTGTCTATAAAGACGGTGAAAAAATCGGACAATGTTTTGATGTGTTTACAAAGTTTATGCCGCCAAAAGAAGACATAATAAAGTTTTGGGAAGCACTGACAAACGAGTTTATGAGTAGTTCGAAAAATCCGAACAAGTGAGGAAGTATGTTTGAGACAGAAGAACTTTTTAAGAATAAACCGGTAGGTTATGAAATGAAGCCTGAAAAAGAAATCTATATTGACGGATTCAATGACGGCTATAACAAGGCTAATGAATGGCACAAACAAGAATGATTGATTGCAATTTTGTGACCTTGCGCAATATTTACGCATGGAGACGCGGACACAAATTGATAGAATGGCACAGTTTTTGCGACTGGATTTGTACACTTCCATTACACGAACTTATAACGGCAGGAGTTGAAATTAGAAACGACGCTAAATCATAAGTGCTGCGGTAATTGCATATCATACCTGACTGACGAAGACGATAACGGCAAAGTTACCGATTTTCACCATGACAGGGATAAAGATAGCGGATTTTGCGCGTTGCGCGATTTATTCTACGGTGTAGAGAAAAACGAAAAACCTTGTAAAGATTGGGAGTATAACAATGGCGAAAACAGTTAATTTATTAAAAGTTTACAGGCGTGAACTTATTACAACGCTTAACAAAAATGATATTGAAGCGTTCAAAGAACATTATAAAAGTTGGAGTAATTATTTACCGCCGATTCCAAACGCGAAAGTTTTTGAAGTTACATTCTACAAGACAATGTACAACGAGCGCGCCGTTTATCCGAAATTGAGAAAACAGGCTAAACAATGGCTTATTGATAACGGTTACAATCCAAACATAAATTAAGAGGCGGATAGAATGAATACATTTTATAGCGGCTATCCGTTTTCGGGGCGTAAGAATACCGGCAACAAATACCACAATCAGAAAACAAAAATCGGCGATATGGTATTTGATTCAAAGAAAGAAGCAAACCGATTTCAAGAATTGAAGTTGTTGGAGCGTGGCGGCGTTATATCTGACCTAAAAACGCAGGTACGCTTTTTAATATGTCCGAAAGAAGGCGGAAACAAAAGAGCGCGTTATTATGTCGCTGATTTTGTTTACACCGAAGGCGACAAGGCTATCATCGAAGATGTAAAATCGGAAATTACACGAAAAAACGCCGTTTACAGTCTAAAAAAAGCACTGGTACAATGGCAATATCCTGAATATATTTTCCGGGAATCTTAAAAAATCGTGTAATGATCAAACTAAATAATTGATTTTTAACGCCTTATAGAGTAGAATAATAGGCAAAAGAACTCTTCAAAAAACTTTTTAAGTATCATTCTGACCGATGATACAAATAAAATGGGTGGGAAAGTGAAAATCCGTTTTAATTGTATCGTTGAGTATCTTAACGAAAAGCAAACATCAAACTTTACCGGCAGCGTCAAATTGTCTTTTGAGAATGGCGATATTGTCATGGTAAACGAGGCAAACAAGCACGATTTACCGACTTCAAAAAACACAAAGGGCGAGCAGCTTATAGCCGAGTATCTTAGAACCGCGACAGAAAACAATTTTAATGGCGCGGTAGTTTTCGTTTTTGATTCCGGCAAGTGTACAGATTATTCTTATAGCAGGACATACAAAGGCGAGACCCTAAAAAATTTTTTGGGGGCGTAATCATGCAGAAATGCCCAAAATGCGGCGCACAAATCAAATACATCGCTACAGGATATGACGCACAGGTAGTGTGTGAGAGTGTACCACTGGAAGTGGTGAACGATAACGGACATAAGTTTATAGGTTATCCATACCACAAATGCAAAGAGGATAAAACCGATGAACGAAACGACAATAAATAATAAATCTATTGACACTTCTATCAACAGAAAAAGCGTATTTGTAAAACGCCCTGAAAATAATAACGATATATGCTTTCAGATTAAAAACATTGTTTTCCCATTTTCATTTATAAGAAGTGCTGCACGAAAAAATAATAAATCAATCTTTGCATATTTTAATAGCGACGGTTGGGCTTTTGGTTTTTTTTCAAAAGGAACTAAAATTGATGTACAGAATATAAATTGTAATGGCAAAAGATATATTGATTCTCGATATATAGCGGACTTTCTTTCGACAACAAATCACGAAGTTATAACATTCTTTTTTCCGAAACAAATTGCAAGTTACATTTCCTTTATGTTGATTGAATCTCATTTTGCAAAGGTTTTTATTAAAGGTTATATAAAAAGTCTTCAAAGTGTAAAACATGAATATATTTCCGAATTCTTCTCAAAAACCGTTCCGACAGAAATAAACAAAGAGGGGTATGTCTATTTTATTTATGATTACACAAGGAATCGCGTAAAAATCGGAAAGTCAAAAAATCCAAAGGCAAGAATAACAGATTTTAAGATTGCAAATCCGGGAATAGAATTGCTTTACTCAATTAAAACCGACAATTACACAAAATTGGAAAAAGACTTCCACAATCTTTTTAATAATAAAAGAATTGTCGGCGAGTGGTTTAATTTTTCCATAACAGAACTTAAAGAAATCTTCCCGGACATTTCAAAAGATTTTGATTATGCTGCAAGCCCATATCTTGAAGAAAAGCGGTTTAGAGAGGTGTACGCATGAGAAAATCAAAAAATGAAAACACGCCGCTTTTCTGTAAAATTGACGATGATAAAATTATTGACGGAAATATTTTCAAATGGACTGAAAACTTGCCGGATAATCAACGCCGGTTTGTTATCTTTTATGTATTTCAGTTTTTTAATAGCGGCAAGTACAACGCGACGGACGCAGCAAGAAAAGCCGGTTATAAAGATTCAAAAACACTTAAAGCACAGGCGCAGCACTTAATCGAAAACGAAAAAGTGTATCGTGAAATCAGAAATATTCAGTCGCAGGTAGCTGAAAAGTATACCAAAGTAGACCTAAAAAACGAAATTATGCGCATTATTGAACGAAAAAAAGAACGCGCACAATTTAACCCGATTGAGGTTTACGATATTGAAGAGACTACTACAGACGAAGGCGTTAGATATGTTCGCGGTGATGTAAAACCGAAAAGCGAACTGACTGAAAAACAAAAGCGTATGATTATGGGCGTAAAGTTTGAAGGACAACGCGGAATTGTAAACTATGTTACTCCTGATGTCGCAAAAGAAGAAAACGACCTTATAAATATTTACAGTAAACTCTTTGATAAAAAAGACGAATCCGGTAACGATTTTGACATTGAAACAACGGCGGAAATTATCGGCGAGAAATTGCAGGTAAAAACAAAGGTTATTAAACAGAATCGCGAGACGGCTGAAATGTCGGAACTGGCAGCAATCGGCGCAATTACGCGCGAGGAAGAGGACTAGCGAAAAATGGAATTATGGGCGCCCGAAGAAAAATTAAACTATGTCTATGCCTTTATGAAGTACGACCATAAAGATATTGAACTGGACTTTTGGCAGGACGATTTTATCAGGAATCGCAATAGATATATAAGCCTTCTTAAAAGCAGACAGACCGGCTTTTCTTTTGTAGTAGCTATTAAAGGACTTGTAAAAGCATTAGACCCGGCAAGAACTCAATACACAAAGCAGTTTGTTTCGTACAACGAAGAGGACGCGCAGGAAAAAATCAGATATGCGCGGCAATTCTATGATTCAATTCCGAACCGCTACAAAAAGAAATTAGTACACCAAACGGCGACAATGCTAGAGTTTGAAGATGTAGGAAGTAAAACTACAAGCCGTTTAATCAGCTTACCATGCAGACCGCCGCGAGGTAAAAACGGCGATGTATGCCTTGACGAGTTTGCTATTTACTTGCCGCGACTTTCAAAAGAAATCTATACCGCAGCGTCTTTCTGTACCTTGCGCCGTGGCTGCATTGAAGTAGGCAGCACGCCTTTAGGAACTATCGGCAAGTTTTATGAGATATGCACGAATAGAGAGAGTTACCCGAACTTTGACCGCTATTTCATTCCGTGGTGGTATGCAAAAGTAATGTGTAAAGATGTACGCGGCGCGGTGCAATTTGCTAAAGAAATGGAGACCGCCGAGCGCGTAGAGCGTTTTGGAACTGACCGCCTTATATCGCTATTTCAGAACTCTACACTGGAAGACTTTCAACAGGAATGTGAATGTGTATTTATTGATTCATCGGCAAGTTATATTTCACTTGAATTGATTTATGCAAATACACCGGGAAGGCGTGAAGAGGATATACCGGCAAATATTGAAAAAGACGAAGACTATTTCGCCGCAAAGCGTGATGTAGAAATTCATTGTTTCAAAGACGCTGACGAACTGATATTGAATTATAGCCCGGAAAAATACGGCTCACCTTTATTTATGGGGCTTGATATTGGACGCACTTCCGACGCTACAGTTTTTTATATCATCGGAGTTATCAACGGCAAGAAAAGGAGCGTTTTAAGACATGAAATGAGAAATGCCGATTTTGACGCGCAGACCGCCGTATTAAATAAACTCATGGAAAACTTGCCTATTTATCGTTGCTGCATTGACGACGGCGGTATAGGACGCAATCTTGCTGAAAATGCGCATAAAAGATATGGAGAACGCGCGGAACTGTATCACTTTGATTTACAGTCAAAAGAAATACTTGCTATGGGCGTAAGAACTGGACTTGAACGCCGGGAATATGAACTTGATAACGACCGTGATTTTCATGCGCAGATTCATAGCATTAAAAGAACGCCGTCAAGTGGCGGTAGTTTTAGATATGACGCTGAACGAAACGAAAAAGGACACGCCGACAGTTTTTGGGCGTGGGCGTTGGCAAGTTACGCAACGGACGGCAAAAAGATTAACATTGAATAACGGCAATATAGAACCCTCAAATATTCCGCAAACATCGCTGACCCGAACGCGCGGTAAATCCTTATCATCAGTTTTAAGGAGCGTTCGCAATGGCAACAGATAACAATAAGCAGCTTATCCCGATTCAGAAGAGTATTGAAGTTGAACCTATCGACATTAAGAGGGAAATCAATCGCGCTAAAAAGTATGCAAGGGCGTATGTACCGACTGACTATGCAAGAGCAAAGCAGGGCGGCTCACAATCATCATTTTTTGACCCGTACCGCAATATTGAAAACGAATACGGAAACTTGCGGACGGCGGACGGACATTATAACCGTGAAGTCGATTGTCAAACCTTGCGCCGCGTTTCTAAAAAAGCGTGGATAATCAATTTATGTATCATCAATGTACAGAAGAAAATTAAACCCTTTCTCAAACCTTCCACAAACCGCAACTTACGCGGTTTTGTTGTTAAGAAAATCGGTGAAGATGTAATTAAGGCAGCCGGGCAGAAATCAGAGACAAGAACTGAAATAGAGCAGTTTTTGCTTAATACTGGAATTGAAAAATCTCCTGACCGCGATAACTTTACAAGATTCTGTATTAAGATTTTAAGAGACGCGCTTGAAATCGACCAAGTAGCAACAGAAATCGGGCGTACCGTATCGGGCAAGGTTTACGCATTTTGGGCGGTGGACGGCGCGACAATCGAGCGTGTTTTACCAAATCAGGATAACCCTTTTCACATTAAGTATGTACAGGTTATTGATTCAATTCCGCAGGCTTTTTATCCCGAAGATTCATTGATTTTTGACTATCAGAATCCGCGTAGTGATGTACGCTATTCATTCTATGGCTATTCACCAGTTGAACAGGCAATAGACCTGATAACAAGTACAATCAACGCATTTACATATAACGCCGGATTCTTTACAGAAAATAAATTGCCGCGCGGTATGCTTTTATTGGACGGAAACGCAAATCAAGAGACCGTAGAGCAAATGGAAGACTACTTATGCGACATTATGAGCGGAACTACCGCAAATCAATGGCGCGTACCGATTATTCCGGCAGGTAACGGAACAAGCGGCGAAAATAACTCTATCAAGTGGGTAAGTTTAGGTGGCACAAATAAAGAAATGGAATTTCAAGGTTGGCTTGACTTCCTGACAAGTGCTATTGTTTCGCTTTTTGGTTGCAGCATGGAAGAGTTAGGACTTCACTCTTCAAAATCTCAACCGATGTTTGAGCATAATACTACACCTGAAATTGAAGCGTCAAAATCGCTTGTACTGGGTGATATGTTGGCTTTCTTGCAGCAGTATATCAATCAGATTCTTGAAAAAGCATATCCGGGATATGAAATTGAGTTTGTAGGATATGAACGCGACGACCCTAAACAGATTCTTGACCTTACAAAAACCGAACTTGAATCATTCAAGACATTAAACGAAGTGCGCAAAGAAAAAGGACTTAAACCGATAGAAGCTGACTGGGCGGATAAATGCCCGGCAAATCCGCAGTTTGTACAGATGTATCAATCTGCACAAATGGACGGCGGCGGAATGGAAGACCCGGACGCAGCAGAAGACGAAGGCGAAGAAGGCGCGGACTTTGGCGGCGAGGAAAATAGCGAAGACTTTGGAGAAGAAAACGCCGATGAAAATGAAAATGTAGATAATGACGCATGGAATGATATTGCCGGAAACGACAAAGTAAACAATGCAGAAAATGAGGATAACGCCGGAGAAGAAACAAGAAGCGAAGGCGTTGAAAAGTCTTTTAAGTTTTCATTTTAAGTGAGGTATGAAAAATGACTGTATTTTCTGAACTTGTAAAATCAATCAATCGCGGACATTTAATACCTAAACAGATTCAGGCACGAAACG
Source organism: Lachnospiraceae bacterium (assembly GCA_004552595.1). Taxonomy (GTDB): domain Bacteria; phylum Bacillota; class Clostridia; order Lachnospirales; family Lachnospiraceae; genus UBA2868. Next base: position 24,181 of record SFNX01000019.1, read on the forward strand.
CAAAGACCGGGAAAATATACACAATGGAGAATCTTTAATGAAAAGCGTTGAAATTGAAATAACCGACATTACAGAAGGAAACCGCAAGACAAAGTTTGAGCAGCTTGTTAAAAGTTTGAACGGCGAAACTCCTGAATATATTCCGGCTGATAATACGCCGCGTTTAGGCACAATCAATATTAAACTCAAAGACTATTCAAGCGAGCGTATAGAAAAAGCGTTGCGCACTATGGCTATGAGTTTATCCGTACCGTTGAAAGCTGCAAAAGGTGAAATCTTTTTTTACAAGGCGCAGGAAGATCTAACGGATAAGTGGTGTATGTTCTTTTCTGAACTTGTACGCAATACCTATGATTATGTAACAGACTATTTAGACTTACCAAAGAAAACCGTAATGTCAAAATCTGACATACTAACTCATAAAGGCAGGATTCTTTATAACCCTTCTACCGGCGAACCGATTAAACAATCAGACTGGAATAAGTTTGTAGGCAATCTTGAAAAGTTTTTGAACCGCAATATTAAAGATGTCGAAAAGAAAATCATACTTGAATCAAAATCACTTTCAAAAATCCTCGACCGTATGTTGAAATACAACACTCTTGAAGCCGTAAAAAAATTACGGTTGGAAGGTTTGCAATATCACGGTAAATCTTTCGACTGGATAAGCGAAAATGTTAGGAATATGCAAAGTGTTTTCGGCGAAAGTCTCACCCGGCAGGAACAGGCACGAATTGAAGTAATGACACAATCGGCAGCGCAGGGAATCACAAACATAACAGACAAAATGCGCGGCAATATCAAACAGATTCTTATTGACGGCGTAAAAGGCAAAAGAAGCAAAGGGCAAGTCTCACAAGCATTGTTTGACAAAATGGTAGGTGATAACCGCGACTTTCAGAGAGTTGCTGACACAGAGATTCAGAACGCCTTTAATAATTCTTTTGTGCAGGAAGAAGTTTATAACACCGAAGAAGGCAAAAAGACCTATTTTAAGCGCATTGAAGTAATTGACGGTAACACTTGCCCGAAGTGTAAAGCAATCAACGGTAAAATTGCCGTATGGAGTGATAAACCGCTGAATGATGAAAAATCAAAAGACAAGAACGCTGATTATGTGATATGGGAAGGTAAAGACGGCTTTGAGTGGGAATGTCCTATTTCCGTAAAACACCCATATTGCAGGGGAACTTGGCAGCGTTACGACATCGGACTTGATAACATCAATATTGACGCGCTTGTAGCTGAACAGAGTAAGAACGCTAAAAAATGGAATAACGCCGTAAAAGCTGCAAAAGAAGAGTACAAAGAAAAGGGAATTGAAAACCCTGATGATTCTACAAAAGGATTTACAGAGCGAATAAAAGAACTTTATAACGGCGCGGATTCCGTAGAAAAATCTTTGACTTTTAGCGGACATAAATTACAGGGTAGAACCGCTTTTAGAGGTTTGAATATAAGCATTGAAAATAAAAAAGGAACTATCCGGCGCGGCGTTGATTCAGACGGTCATAAATGGGCTATCAAAATGCAATACGACTATGGATATATCAGAGGCACGGAAGGCGTAGACGGCGACCATGTAGATTGTTATATCAGTGATAATATCGACGCTAAAAACGTTTATATCATTCATCAAAAAATACCGGGAACTGATAAATACGACGAAGACAAGTGTATGCTTGGCTTTGACACACTAGCAGACGCTAAAGCGGCGTATTTGAAACAGTATGATAAACCGGGCTTTTTTGGCGGCGTTGATACTGTACCGTTTGAACTTTTTAAGCAAAAAGTTTTAATGAAAAAATATCACGGCAAGAAACTTGTATTAAATTAGGCAGCATGGCAAGGTTGTAGTTGCCATAAGCATAAATAACCGCCTTAGAACCGCGTACATTCAAGGGCAAAAAACAAGGGGGCTATTATATGGCTTTTAGAATCGGATTTTTGGAGCGTTACAGGGCTAATCACGAATGGGAAACTATTCAGAAATCACGCCCGGTAAAGTACATACGACGCTATCCAAAAAAAACAGGTAAAGGGTGGAATTATGTCTATGAAGATTCATGGAAACACCCTTTAACGGCGTTACTTGAATGTTTCGGAATCGGCAAAAAGAAGATTGACGAAACATATACAAGCGACATTAAAGAAGAGTACGGCGTAAGTAAAACTACTTGGGCGGCTCATGCACTGGAGTATTTCACAAACAAAGTAAAGTGGGATAATCTTTTCTCAAAAAAAGAAAAGCGCGACAAGTACAAAAAGCCGGTAACACAGAAAGCAGTTGAAGCTAAAGCCGCTGCAATCGTTGCCGAAAAGAAAGAACCGAAGGCAAAGAACGCTGATAAAATGATTATCAATCGTTCTTTAATGCGTAAAGTATGGGCTACTTTTAGCGTAGAAGGACAGAGAATTGACGAAGCGGAAAGCGAGCAGGAAAAGCACGATAACCGCAGTAATGCCATGAAAGGCAATAAGAACGCCGAAAAGAACGGCGTTTATACCGATGATTTACAGGGGGTAAACAATGGTAACACTGGAATTGAGCCGGGAAGAATTTCCGATGGTGCTGAAAACATACGGACTGGAAGGGGCGAAGAAACAAGCCGTGAGAATGTTGGTAACACAGGGCGAGAAGATAACACAGACGAATCTTTACTCGGCACTGGCGAACTTGGAAGAGGACTTGCAGAACCAAACGGCAATGTCAACGCAGGAAGAGGAAGAATAACAAAAGGACAGGCGCGAAAAATCCGCGAACAGTGTCGCGAGATTCTTAAAAAGCCTGATTCAGAAATTACTGACGCAGATAAACAGATTCTTGCGCAGTATGTCGGCGCAGGTGGAACAGACGAAGAAGGAAGCAGCAATAGCGGCGTTCTTTATGAGTTTTATACACCGCGTAATGTTATTTCTAAAGTTTGGGAAATTGTCGATAAATACAATCCTAGACAGGATAAAAGTGTTATTGAACCTTCTAGCGGTATTGGACGCTTTGCAGAAGGCAGAAGCGAAAAGTTTACGATGTTTGAACTTGAACAGGATAGCGCAAGAATTGCGCATATCTTACACCCTGACGCTGAAATTGTGCAGGGAGCATTTCAAGAAAACTTCATGAAGAACAAAAAAGGACGCTTTACAAAAGATTTTGAAAAGTACGATGTAGCGGTAGGAAATCCGCCTTATGGTGCTTATACCGGCAAATATAAAGGTATGGGCGAAGGTAAAGACTACAAACGCTATGAGACATACTTCATGTCGCGAACACTCGACACTATAAAAGACGGCGGAATTATGGCTATGGTAGTGCCTAGCGGATTCCTTAACGGCGGTAGTTCATACGGTAAAGACCTTGAAAAAATCGCAGGTAAAGCAGAATTACTCGAAGCGTGGAGACTTCCTAACGGAACTTTTGACAGTACCGATGTCGGAACTGATATTGTCGTATTCCGCAAGGGTAAAGGTACAACAGTAGACGCGCTGAAAAATTACTTTACAAACAATCCTGACCATATCGCCGGTGAAGTGTCTACAAGAATCGGACGTTTTGGCGAAGAGACTTACATTAAACCGAAAGACGGCGAAACATTTGAAAGCGCAGTAGCAAATATCAATGTCGGACAGGCTGAAATTAACAAGATTATCGAACAAGAAGCCGCAAAAGTTGAAATCAAAGAAGTAAAGAACGAACCTAAAAAGATTACTTCTAAAACTATTTTCGGCGATGTCGTAAAACTTGACGACGGAAGAACTGGAATTGTACAGGGATATGTAAAGCGCAATCGTAAGACCGCCGGTGTAGTCGTAAATGTGGACGGCAAGAGCGAAGAAGTATTATTTACTGACGAACAGGCTGAAAAGCGTAACCGCTCGGAAGCTATGAAGGGTAATAAAAACGCAGAAGGCGCACACGATTATCCTATAAGCCCTGACGCACACTTACTCGACGCGGCAGAGTTTAACAAGATGTACGGTAAAGACATCGACCCTAAAGACCTGCCGGTTTGGAAAGTAACCGATAAATACGGCAATATCGACATGACAAAACTTTCTGACGAACAGAAAGAATACATAAAATCATCAGACCATTATGTAAAAGAAGGTGATACTTATGTAAACGCCGTAAACTATGCGAGTGGTAATATCCGTAAGAAATTACGCGAACTTGACCCGGAAGACCCACAGTATGAAACTAAAAAAGCCTTACTTGAAGCGGTATGCCCTAAAGAAAAAGGACTTTTGCGCACTTGGAAAGAAGTGGACGAAAACGGCGTAGAAGTTGAAAAGTCGGACGGATTCACATTGTCGCCGGTTATGGACTGGACGCGCGATTATAAGACTAAAGACGGTATGAGCCTGATTACAGGATTCTTTGAATGGGCGTATGCCGGACACGGCTATTATAGCGAGAGCGATTCACCTATTGCGCGTGAAGAGATTCCGGCAATTCTTGACTTTAGAGATATTAAAGCGTTCTTTGATAAAGAGGCTTTAGTTTTGGATAGAGGCGAGGCAGGAACGGACGACAAAAAAGGCAAGGCGCGCTACAGAGAGCAGAAAAAGCAGCTTAGACGCGATACCGCTATTAAACTGTTTAACCGCTATTTGCGCGAAGGTTTGAGCATTGAAGACCAAAAAGACCTTGTACAGGCTTGGAACGATAAAGCAAATACTTTCGTAAATCCTGATTACACAAAGATTCCTATTTTCGTAGACGGTATGAGTTCACACAAAGGCAAGAAGCCGTTTAAGTTGTTGGAGCAGCAGCTTAAAGGTATTTCTATGCTTACAAATAAAGGAACTGGACTTCTTGCTTATGATGTCGGCGTAGGTAAGACCGCTTGCGGTATTGTCGCCACAGTCAATCAGATTCAGACAGGACGCGCAAAAAAACCGCTTATTTGTGTACCGAAGGCAGTTTATACAAACTGGATAAAGTCTATTCATCAGTTATTCCCGGGAATTAAAATAAACGAACTCGGAAATCTTTCTAAAAACTACTGGAAAGAAGGAATGAAGATTGAAGAGGGAACTATTTCCGTATGTACTTATGAAGGACTTGAAAACATCGGATTCAATGAGCAGGAAGAAGCCGAAATACAGGAAGATGTAGAGTTTGGCGCAATGGAATCTACCGGCGGCAGCGAAGGAAAATCTAAAAGAAAAGCTGCAAGCGATAGCGAAAAGATTGCAGAAACAGTTGGCGAAATGTCGCGCACTCGTGATGAAGGCGTACAGTTTAGCGAACTTGGATTTGACCATATTACCGTTGATGAAGTTCACAACTTCCGCAATCTTTTCAAAATGCCTAAACACATGAATAAACAGGGCGAGAGCGAACAGGGCGAAAGTAACGAGTTTGACGGACTTGGAAGCGGTGGGCAGCCTTCTAACAGAGCAAAGAAATTGTTTGCGATTACCCAGTTAATTCAGAGACATAACGACGGACGCAATACATTCTTGCTTTCGGCTACACCATTCCAAAACTCACCTACAGAGGTTTACTCAATTCTTTCATACATGGCACGCGACAAACTTAAAGAAATGGGATTCTACTCACTCGAACAGTTTGTACATAACTTCTGTAAAGTGCAGCGCGAATATGTTGTAAAGGCAAACCGCGTAACAGAAGCACCAGTCGTAAAGGGCTTTGAAAACCTTTCAGAATTACAGGGCTTACTCACAAACTACATGGATAAGGTAGACGGTGAAGAGGCAGGAGTTGTAAGACCTTATAAGCGTATGCACGCGCCTGAACTTGAATTGACAGACTTGCAGAAGGCTATCATGGATAAATGTTCTGAATACATTGAAGAGCAGGAAGGACTTCCAAAAGACGACCGCGACGACGGTTATATGTTCCGCGCTATGAACGCTATGAAGAATTGCGCTTTAAGTCCGGCACTTGTAGACCCTTCTTTCATTCCTGACGGCTACGAAGCACCAAAAATGAGCGAGTTTGTAGATTCTTCTCCAAAGTTGAAGTTTACTTGTGATTCTATTATTGCACAGTATAAAAAATCACCGACAAACGGACAGATTATGTATATGCCTAGCGGCGTTGAGCAATTCCCACAGGTTAAAAACTACCTGATTAAACACGGTATTCCAAAAGAAGCTATAGCAACAGTTGCCGGAGCAGCTACAACAGATAAGGCACTGGACGCAAGACAGGAAGTTTTCAACGAGTTCAATGACGTAAACGGTAAATGTAAGGTTATTATCGGTAGTTCAACAATCAAAGAAGGTTGTAACTTACAGGGTAATACTACAACAATTTACTGTACACAACTTGACTGGAATCCGACAGATGTACAACAGTTATGGGGTAGAGGTTGGAGACAGGGAAATAAGCAGGGAATTGTACATTGTGTAACACCGCTTATGCACGATTCTCTTGACCCGATGATTTATCAGAAACACGACGAAAAATCATCACGTACCGACGACCTTTATTCTTACAAGGGCGATACAATGAACTCTAACGATGTAAACCCGGAAGAGTTGAAATTCTCATTGATTAAAGACCCGAATAAGCGCGCTGACTTGCAGGTTATGGAATATACCGAAAAAAACAAGAGCGACCAAAGAATGTACGGACAGTTGATTGATGTACTTCACAAGCAGATTGATATTGCTTTTGAATCTGACGAAGCTATCAAAGAAAACGCAAAGAACGGCGTAAACTGGCGTTTTGAAGGCGTTGAGGCAGAAGAAAAGAAAATCAATGATTGCAAAGATAACATCAAAGCTATTAAAGACATGATTGCGCAGTTCAAAAAAGACTTTAAGGGCAAGGAAGATTCTTATAACCATAACGATAGAGAAGGTTTGCGAAAATACGATGTCGCAGGAAAAACAATCTCTTGGAATTATTACGACGGTAAAAAAGGTTATGACGAAGCCTTGCAGGATATGGAGCGTTGGATTGCAGGTTATGATGATGAAATCGCAACTTCAAAAGGTTATATCAAGACCTATAATAAAAACCTTAAAAAGGCTATGGATACAAAGGCAGCTTGTAAAGCATACCTTGATTCTAAAGGCTTGAAGACACAGGAAGATTGCGAGGCAAAGATTCAGGATTATGTAAAACTTATGGACGAAGCGCGCGAAAATGTTGATAAAGCAAAGGATATGCGCGAACAGTTCTTGCAGGAAGCTATCGCCTACAACGAAGCAAACAAGAAAAACTTACTTTCAGTAAATGAACTTGTAAAGCAGAATGTAGACGGAATTATGAACGATTTACACGCTATGGACGACGAATTTAAGGCAAAGATTAAAGCCGAAAACGATAAGCGTTTCGGGCGTGATAATGTTCAAAAATCTTGGTGTTACTTTGACAAAAACGGAAATCTTTATTTCCGCAAAAGTGCATTTTCAAAATAAGCGTAACGGTGTATAATACCAGTACACTAAACCGTATCTAGGTTGTTACGCAAAAGCGAACGCCGATTATTCTTAGATTTATTCTAGGAGTAGTCGGCGTTTTGTTTTTAAACTTGATTTTTCGGAGCGCACAATGAAAGACGAAAAACTTGATTACTTCAAAAAACTTGTTATTGAACATCTTGAATCTTTGGAAGCTGATAAAAAAGAACTAAAAAAATCACTTTTGGAAGCGGAGAGCATAGCGAAGGGCGGCAAAGGTTTGCCGGTTGGAACTGTAAGAGACTGGAAAGGTAGAAAGTATGTAAAAGTTGCGCCGGGCAAGTGGAAGCCTAAATATGATAGTCATTCACGCGGCGCGAAGTTATCTATCGCTGCACTTAAAAGAAAAGCGGACGAGTGCAAAAGTTCAGAGGAATTATTGCAGCTTGTACTTGAAAACCGCGAAAGATTCTCTGATGAAATGGGAAGACCGCTGCCGTTTGTAAAAGAATTGTCGGACTATATTTCTGCAAAAAATGACGAACTGGAAAACGGAAAGAAACCGGCAAAAGCAAAAGCGAAAAAAGAGAAAAAGACCGTCGCCGAAATGAAAGCAAAAGACGACGAAAAAATACAGGTAAACGAAACGCCGGAAGACCGCGCGCAGGTTACAAAAACACAGGCTTTTAATAAAGAAATTGAGACTTTGACAAATAGCAGCTATAAGGCTGATTCAGTTGAAGACGCTATAAAAGCACTGGAAAAACATAAAGAGTTTGTACACTCAATTATTCCACAGAATGAGACTTTACACGAAAAAGCAACACGCGAAGGGCGCGAAGAGGCTATACAGTCGATTATTGATAAACTCAAACAGGGAATTAAAGACATTATAGCGATGTTTGTAAAAGCCCCGGAAAAGAAAGCGCAGGAACAGGAAGAAAAAGAACTTGAAGAAAAATACGGCGCAGAGCCGGAAACAACAATAAAAGACATACGCGATAAATACGAAGCGTCAAAAAGTGTTACCGGCAATAAAAAGACCGTTACTCTTCCTGACGGAACTAAAATAAAATGCCATTACAAGATTGTTGAGGCAGAAGCACCGACGGCAAGCCATGACGAGCGCACTTTTGCGCCTTCTAAGGGATTCCCGACAACAAAGGACGGTAAAAGCGTAAACGACCGTGATTATCAGAATGACGCGGACGCACAGGAAAGCGTTAGAAAGATTGCAAGCAACTTCAATTCTCTTGCGCTTGAATCGCCGCCGATTGTTACAAAGGACGGTATTGTTATTTCCGGCAATAACCGCACTATGTCAAGTAAACTTGCGGCAAGACAGGGAACTGATAAAGCGTACTTGCAGGATTTAAGGGAAATGGCGGACGAATACGGAATAAAGCCGGAAGACTTAAACGGCTTTGAGAATCCGCGCCTTATTCTTGAAACTGACAACGAGCATGAGGGCGACTACACTACAGAAGAGTTTGCGCAGTTTAACCGCGACACAAAAAAGACAATGAATAATGTTGAAAAGGCGGTAAAACTTACAAAAACACTTAATGCCGAAAAAATACAGTCGATTGCGGAAAGTTTGCAGGGATATGACACAATGGGCGAACTTTACGCGGACACAAAGGGAAGTCAAGAGTTTGTAAATAAACTTATTTCCGCCGGAATCATCGGAGAAAACGAAAAAGCGCAGTATTGCCGCACTGACGGAACTTTGAACGATACAGGTAAAGACTTTTGCGAAACTGTACTTGTCGGTGGCGTACTGAACGAAGATAACATACGAAAACTTGACGGCGCAGGTGGTAAAAGAATCAGGCAGAAACTTGTAAGAGCCATTTTGCCGCTGATTGAAAATAAAGGAACTGGTAAAGAATATTCATTCAATACAGAACTTAATGACGCGGTAAATATCGCCGTAACCGTTGCAAAAGACCATGATACTTTTCCTGATGTCAAAACATATCTTTCGCAGGGTAATTTGTTTGGAGAAAAAGAACCTGACGCGGCAACTCAGCGACTTGCGGAAATTATTCATGATGAAGGCGAAAAAGCGTTTGCGCAGAGAATGAAAGATTTAGGCGCAGGATTGAGAGCAAGCGCAAGCGGTGAGCAGGATATTTTCTTAGGCGGCGTTGAATCAAAAGAGAGTTTGTTAAACAGATTCTTGGAAATAAAGAAATCCATAACGGATATTCTTTCTAAACTTGGTAAAAGAGAGCAGTCGGCAAGTTCACTTGTGGCGAGCGTTCTTAACAAAATATCATAAGCGAGGTAAAGCAAATGAAAGTTATGTTTTCAAAAGCGGTTTATGCCGAAATGGAAAAGGCGTTCGGTAAAAAAGACTTGTCGAAATTGCGCAAGGAAATAATTACCGATAAAAACGGACATCGTAAAACCGTTTACAAGAAAATCGACAAGCCGGAAGAAGGTAAAAACAAAGGCGCAGCAGCACCAAAAGAAGAGGAAAAACACTCTTACGCTCATACTACCGGCGACCACATTGTATTTAACAATGGCGGCGTAGATATGACCGGCGAAATTGTAGGCGTTGGAAGAGACGGCGTTACAGTTAAAGGAACTGGAAACGCTAAAGGACAGACTTTCCGGGTAAAGCATGAAGATGTAAAACAGGTTACAAAAATGATTAACCCGAACGACGCTATCCGTGGACTTATGGACGCAAATAGTGTAAAATCAGGTTGGCGCGGTACTAACGGTATGCAGCCGGATTCTTGCGACACAATCAAAGGACTTTATGAAACTATTGAAGCTGCAAGAGGTGAGTTTAACGACTTCACCGATAGTGTAGCTAAAGAGTTTGCAGCCCTGAATCCTATCATCATGAAGCGCGCTACTTTAAAGAGCGAAGACCGCATTAAAGAAAAATTACGCGAAGACAGCATTGAAGAAGCAAAATCAAAATCAAACCCGGATATTGCAAAACAGATTTACGACGAAAAGACAGATACTTACCATTGCCGCACAATCCGCGATTGCGACGGACATACAATCTGTTTGAATAGCGTTGAAGATGTTGCGAACATTCTTAAACACCTTGACGGCAGAAAAGAAGTTGTGCGCATTAAAAATAAATTTGGTGAACCGTCGTCGGTTGGATATTCAGACATTAACTGTAATATCAAACTTTCAAACGGCGCAATCGTTGAATTGCAGGTAAACACTACCGCAAACATGGTAGCAAAAGAGCGTTACGGACACGCACTTTATGAAGTTTACCGCAGCGTTGCAGCAAATCCAAAATATGCTAAACTTGCTGAAATTATGGGCGAAGCACAGAAAGACCTTTACGGACTTTCAAATAAATACTCAAAAGAAGGCAACTTCCCGACAAGAGATATTCCAAAAGGCAAAGACGGCAACGCGAATATTTTTGACGGCGAGTATAAACACGCTCCTTACGCTGCTGCAATCAGAAGTCATGTAGACAAGGCTATGCCATTGTTTGAACAGGCAAAAAGAGAAGGCGTATTGACCGGCAAGACAATCGAGCATTTTGAACACTTGGTTAACTACATTAAATAGCATTTGACAAATCAAACTATCTAGTTTAAGATACAAGTGCAGGGGGTGAAACATGAAATATTACATTGACGATGACGACAGAGCATTTGTCGAAAAAGAAGACGGAATCTACCGGTTGTATAGCGACGGAGAAACCGTAAAGACTGACAGAATTGGCGCAGACCCTATGAAATGGCACGAGTGCAGCGAAAAAGAAGCACTTGAAAGTGCCAAACTCTACGAGAGTTATTTTAATAAATAAGCGTACCGCTATTCTTTCCTGAATAGTCATAGCCCTAGCAAGTCTAGGGCTTTTTTTTATTTTAGGGAAATTAGAGGAAAATAGCGGAAATTTCCCTTAATTTTACTTTCCGGCTTAAAACGAAAATAGAGCCGATTATTATTTTACTTTTTATGCCGATAATTCAGGTATGAAACATATAGACTGTAAAACACCGCAAGGCAGGGCGGCGGAAGCTGATATTTTCCGTAAGAATAATAAAGACTGGGTAAAAGTAAAATTATTTGCTTATCATTCTTCTTTTGAGTTTTGCTTAGAAAATACAAGTTTAGAAGACGCGCTAAAATATCTTGATGATAACTTTGAATCCATTGAACAGACAGAAGAAAAGCATTTTGAACAATGGAGCGACTTGAACGACTAATTATCTTGAATCAGAAAATAAATAATTAAAAATCTTGTTTAAGAAGTGATAAAAATACCCTTGTATCGCTCAAAATCGGGCGTTTACAAGGGTTTTTTAATGCAGGTTGATAATTTACACTAAAAACAAAAATAAAGCGTTCTAAAACAATCCTAGAGCGTTTTTTATTTTTTAGTACAATTCGTCTATAATTACAAAACTTGCCTTTTTGCCGCGGTCTACTTCTTTTTGTTTTTCAAGCCATTTTCTTGTACATTCAGGACAAAGACCCTTAAACTTATTATTCTTTAAGTCAGATTCAGATAAAAGGCAAGTTTTTTTCAATTCTGAAAGCGGTAGAAAAAGTTCTTTTCCGCACTCTGCGCAAACATACGGTTTAAATCCTGTATGAAAGAGTTTAACAACATCTTGGGAAAATAAAGATTTTCCGCGACCTCTTATCTTCCATAACTCATTGTTTGTCATATTACACCTTAACTACAACCTCTTTTGAGTTTTTATCCAAAACACTGATATTCAATTCACAATCCAGTGCTGCAAGAATCCTTTCTAAATCAGAGACTTTCATATCATTACGATACAGTTTGTTAAAAAGATTCTGCTTCGAGAATCCCATTTTTACAGACAATTCTGCAACGGTAATATTTCGCTTTACACATACAATCTTGATAATTTCGCTTACATTCATAAGGGATATATTAAACTAGATAAGTCAATAAATCAATAAAAAGATTGAATAATTTTAGTAAAAAGTTTAATTTATTGATTGACAGATTAAACTAGATAGATTAATATTAAGGAGTAGGGCAGCGGTAGAAGCCTTGCAAGGAGCGTACACATGAGAAAATCAGAAATCGGACTTTTGGAAATGAACAGTAAACTTGCGGCAGAAATCCTGAATCAGTTCGGCGGAAAATCATTCTTTTACATGGTGGGCGGTAAAGACCTTTGTATCAACGACGATAATTGTTTGCAGTTCAAAATCGGGCGCAATTCTGCTGCGGTTAATACCGTGTTTGTTGGTTTGAGAGCGGACGACACCTACTACTTGAAGTTTTCGCGCGTATGGTGGAGCAACAAAGATTTTGAGCGCAAGGAAACAATCAAGAAGGAGTTCGAGGGCGTGTATTGCGACCAGTTGGCGGAACTTTTCAGAGAGACAACAGGACTTGAAACGAGAATGCCGCGCATAGTCGGATTCAATGCTTAGAATAAATCGCCGGGATATTCCCGGCAGGTGAGGTTAGGAATATGAATGATACATACTACGGAATCGAGAGAAAGAAGGACGAAAACGGTAAAAATTGGTACGGCGTGTATTTTGTTATTCGCGGACAAAAAGCGATGTTTCGCGGCGTATTTCCTACCCGACAAAAAGCAGTAAGAGATTGTCAAAGAAAGTGTTGCGGTAAGTGGATTTCAGATTATGAAATCAGAAGTATTTAAAGGGGTATGACATGAGCGAACTTTGGAAGGCAGTAAAAGCAGCTTGGAATCCTGAAACGGCTTGTAAAAAGCGCAAGGAAGATTTTATCTACATCGGCGACAGTGTAATGGTTGCTAGAGGGCGTAAGATTCCACAGGAAACTTGTGGTAAGGTTTTACGAATGTTTGAAAATCCTTATGACCCGGTAACTTATGACATGGCAAAAGGTGCGCTTGTTTTGCAGACCGCCGGACTTGATGTACAGGCGATTCAGTACACAAATGCAAAAGTGCAGCTTGAACTTGATAATGGAAATAAGGTTTATACATACCTGAAAAATCTTGAAAAGACAGGGAGTGCGATATGAAAAGATACCTTGTAAAACACTATGAGACTGTAAACTTTGGAACTTTGGGCGGTTGGAGCAAACAGTATTTTGACACCATTCAGGAAGCAGTAGCCGCCGCCGGAAAATGGGGTTTTATCGTTGATACTACTACCGATGAAGACATCACCATAAAAGCAAAGGAAGGCACTTACAATGAATAATCTGACAATCGAAGAAGAGAGAACAGGCAAGTATAAGATACCGCCGCATACAATCGACTTTTTCAACCGGGAATTACACGGCGGTATTACGGTTTACTACTGGGGAACTTATGTAGAAGCCGGAGATTTTGGAACATTTTCAAAAATCATAAGTAAATTGCAGCTTACAGGCGAACAGGTTGAAATGTTTGAAAGTGATAAGGAACTGGAAGAGTATTGCGACAAATACGGTGCAATGCTGCAAGACATCGACGAGGAATGTACAGTTAGTTATCAGATTAACTTCATTCCAAAAGCATAGGGGGCGCGCGTTATGTTTGAAACGAAGATTGACGATAAAACTGTAAAGGTTATGCAGCTTGAAGACTGGAAGACAAGCATAGAAAATGACTTCAAACCGGGTGATTATTTTGACGAGGGTATATCTTGGGATTTGATAAATTGTGTACCGCCGCTAAACTTTGGCAACGGTTATTTTCAGTGCGGTGAGCCTCATTCTTTTGTAAACGGAAAACAGACATACTTGACGCTTTTAAGAGTAAGCAAAGAGCCGGAAGTATGGCAGTTTTTAGGATATTGCCACGCCGGGCAAACAGTAACGCCTGACAAGGAGTGAACTATGACAAAATACGATGATGTAAGGGTTATTCAGACCGGCAAGGTTGGACTTGTGATTGAAGTAAAAGACGGTCGTTATCTTGTGGACTTTGGCGACGCTAAAGAGTGGTTTGACGAGTGCGACTTGCTGCCGGTTGAGCAGGAAGATTGCGAAGATTAAGGGGTAATAAAATGAGCATGGCAATTCAGAAGGCGATTATTTACGCGACACTCAAACACGAAGGGCAGAAGCGAAAAGGTACAAACATACCTTATATCGTTCACCCTATGGAAGTTATGCAGATTCTTACTGAATTGCGATGTACTGAAAATGTAATTATCGTCGGAATCCTACATGATACACTTGAAGACACGGACGCAACGCCGGAAGAGATTAGGCAACTTTTCGGGGCTGATGTTTTATCAATCGTTCAGGGTGAAAGTGAAGACAAAAGTAAAACATGGAAGGAACGAAAAGCGGCGACTATTGAGCGACTTAAAGGCGACAATCCGGCAACTAAACTTGTTTGTTTCGCTGATAAACTCTCTAATATTCGCAGTATGTACCACGATAAACTGGAAGTAGGCGCGGAACTTTGGAAGCGATTTAACGCCGATAAAGATTCTATTGAGTGGTATTATCGCGGAGTTGCAGCAGCTTTATTGAATCCGGGAACTGACGGAAAAATGAGCAGCGCGGCGTATTCAAAACTTTATAAGGAGTTCAAAAAGACTATTGACAAGGTATTTCAATAAACGGTCTTAAAACTTGACAAATAGAGCCATAGATTTTAGAATGTAGAAAATAAGAGTTTTTAACAAAAAACTTCTTGAATAAGATTCCATGTGATTTGCACTCTAAGAAGGCAGTCTCGGAAAAAGACGGTACGGCTTGTACTGAACTTTTGCGGACTGTCTTTTTTTTTATTTCTTTTCGGGGTGCATAATGACCGATACAGACAAGTTCAATGATGTTTATCTCAATTTGGAGATACGAAAATCCGCAGGAAAAACAGACGACTTTGGAAATTATATTTTTGAAGTAGAAGCGTCAAACGAAAATCTTGACTTACAGAATCAGATTGTATTGCAGCGCGCTTTAATGGAATCAAAAGACGAGTTCTTAAAGGGCGGCGTTATTTCTTTTGACCATTTACACAAGCGCAGAGACGAAAAGGGCAATGTTATTTCAGACCCTTCAATGGTTATCGGTGAGCCGATAGATGTTTATTTTGACGAAGAAAACAAAAAGACAATCGTAAAAGGTAAACTCTACTCAAACAACGATAAAGCAAAAGACCTGATTAAAATGCTTAAAGCCGGTTCTACAAGAGTACGCGCCAGTGTCGGCGGTATTTTCCCACAGGTAGTAAAGAATCTTAAAACCGGCGTTGAGAAAATCACTCATGTACTTTGGAATGACCTTGCACTTACAACTAGCCCAGTAAATAACACGGTAGGAAGTGCAGTTTTTGCAAAAAGCATGACGGCGGCGGAGTTTGTAGATTATTTGCCGCTTGAATTAAAAAAATCACTTTGCGCCGGATATAACACGGATTCCGCTACAAAGACCGGCGGACAGGCACTTATCCCGGAAGATGTAAACACAAAAACTATTGATGTTTCAAACACTCACGCAATCAGTAAATCCGATGTAAACGAAGAAGAAATCATAGCGCAGCTTGTTGAACTTGCTAAGAATCGCAGAATCAACGGCAAAGACGACGCTATTGAGTTCTTAATTTTACACGGTATTTCAAAGGAAAAAGCCGGGGAGATTACCTCGGAAATTATAAATCAAGGGGGGCAAATGATGAAAAAATCATTTTCCAATGCGGTTTCTGACCTTCTGAAATCTCTCACAGGCGGCAATCCAAAGGACGATGACGAAGACATCAAGAAAGGCAACGAAGACGGCGCAAACGCTGACGACGAAAACCTCGATGATGAAAACGACGACATTGACCTTGACGATGAAGACGAAGACGAGGACGACGAAGACGAAGAAAACGAAGACGGCGGCGAAAATGATGATGAAGACATGGTAGACGGCGGCGAAGTGTTGAAAGCACTGGACGCTTCAATTACTACTTTGGCTAAATCACAGAAAGCCACAGAAAAACGCCTTAACGATTTAGGTGAGGCTATTGTCGGACTTGCAGAAATGGTTTCAGCAATCGGAAATCAGAAGATTCCACCTCGCACAGTGCTTAACAAGAGCATGAACGCAGACGGCGGAAACAACGCAGGTAAGCAGAATCTTTCGGCTAGACCTACAGAAGACGACCTGTACAATGTGCAGCTTGTTCTTAAAAAGGCAGTAGACGAAGGCGAAATCGACATGATTCAGTCGAGCATGATTTCATCGGACTTTCAGAAGTGCATGAACACCGGAAGACCTATGAATCCAAAATATTTTGAGTTCTTGCAGACAAGGCTCAACAAGGGGGCAAAATAATGGCAGGATTTTTTGACAATGTTTCTTCCGGCGAAATGAGCGCAGGTGAAGTAAACGAATTGCAGAAAGCACTTGCAGCCGGTTACGGAACAGATTCCTCACAGTTTACCGGTGGTCGCGCTCTGATTCCTGAAAATCTTGAATCAGAAGTAGTAAATGTTGTTGCACAGTTGAAAGAAGACTGTAAAGTTATGAACAGTGTTAAGAAGACACCTGTTCGCTCAACAGTGCATGAAGTTAACTTGCGTACTGGACACGGTGATTATCGCCACCTTTCTGTAGCAGAAGGCGGAGCGTCAATCGACACAGACCAGTCTCTTGAACGCAAGACTTTTGCAATGAAATATTTGCAGACACGCCGTTCTGTTACAAAACAGATGGAAGCTGCCGAAACATTTGAAGGCGCACTCGCAAGCGAAAAACTTGCCGGTGTTGAAACAATCATCAAGGGTGCTGAATATCAGTGTTTCCACGGTGATTCTACTATCGTTCCTACAGAGTTCGACGGATTCCTTGCTTCTATCAAGAAAGCAAACGCAGCAGACCAAAACATCATCAACCTTAAAGGTTCTACACTTGGTAACTATGGTGAGAAGATTTTTGACGAAATCGCCGCTATGGTTCGTGGTAAGGGTGGGTTCCTTGACAAGGCACTTTTCCCTACAGTTCTTGCAAAAGACATTAAGGAAATTTTCGCTGACAAGCAGCGTTATCTGATGAACAATCCTATTCCTAACCTTTCTTTCAAGACAATTCCTGACTATGGAACTGCAATCGGTGCAAACATTGCATTGAGCGGTGAAGAAGCCGGTGATGATATGTTCTTTGAAGTAAAGGGCGAAGTAGTAGCAGAAGGCGACACAACTCGTAGACCTGCTGCTCCTGCAAGCGTTACTGCAAGCGCAAGCGGTTCAGGTTCATCATTCACTGCAAACGACGCAGGTGATTATATGTACACTGTACACGCCGTAAACCAGTACGGTATTTCCGCAGGTACTTCAATCGCTGCTGCCGTAACAGTTGCCGCAGGAAACAAAGTAGCACTTACAATTACACCGGGTTCAGGTGTTGCCGCAACCGGCTTCATTATCTGCCGTTCTAAGAAGGACGACACAAAGGTAATGGAAATGGATAAGGTAGCAAATAGCGGAAGCGCTACAACCGTTTACGAAGATACAAACGATGAACTTCCGGGAACTGCTTCTATGATTTTCCTTCCAAAGAAGCGTTTTCAGCCGGTGTACACATTCGGACAGTTGCTCCCGGCTTGTACATTCCCTCTCGCGCCTACAAATACCGCAGAAACTCCTTTCCTCGTAATGCTTTACGGTGGTCTCGAAGTTCGTGCGCCTAAACATTGTGGACTTGTTAAGAACATTTCTTACAACGGAGGCTTGTACTAATGGCAAAAACAACAACATCAAAGACACAGAAAACTGATGTTGCCAAAAAGCCTACAGTAGCCGCTGCTAAACCGGCGGTTACTGAAAAGGTTGAGACAGTCGTAGAAGTAAAGACTGACGCAACAACAGTAGAAAAGGCAGAATCGCAGGAAGATTCTAAACCGGCGGTTACTGAAAAGCCCGAACAGAATGACGAGAACGGTTTGCCGTTCAAAGTTAATTCTGACGGAACTGTAAATGTGTGGTCGGTAAAAAGAGCCGGTCGCTCGGTTACAGGTTCTACCGGCGAAGTCATTACTTTTGACGATGAAGGCTTTGCCAAAGTCAAGTTAGAGGACGCGCTGCATTTTAAAGATGTACCGGGATTCTCTTTCACAAAATAAGAATCTTCAAAAAGGAGTGTGAAAATTGATTACTGCAAGTTCAATAAACAACAAGATTTTAGTGTCAATCAACGATAATGCACATTCAAGTTATCGACTTGAAAGACATTCATACAATGATGATACATATCTTGTTTGGACGGCTAACGGTTTTTGCACTCCTGATGAAGAGAATCCGGCAATCGCCGTAAACGGTGATATTGTCGATTCAAACGCACAATCAAATACACTTTACGCATACCGCTATGTAGATTTTGAAGCGGAAAATCCACAGGACACAGATTATATTTATTCAAACTGGGTAAGAAACGGCGGCGACGGTGCTATAGGTTACACTTTCGGCAATTATAAAGTACCTGCCGGACAGTGGGGAAACATCGTAACGCCTGATGATTTGAGATTTACTTACCTTTGGGGTACTGATTTTAAGGCTACAAACGGACAGAGTTATACTGACGAACAGATTCAGTATTTCATTGATTCAGCGGTCGCAGAATTGGAGCGGCAGCTTGATATTACGATTAAGAAAAAGAAAATCAGATACAATGCAGCAGAAAGAAATCTTGCTAAAGGTACTGATTACGATATAGACGAAGCGGTTTACGACTTCAAGTTTTCGCGTATTTCACGATATGGATATATCAAAACACGCCGCAAACCGATTATTAAACTTCACAAACTTTCATTGCTTACTCGTTGGCAGGGTGTAAAAGACCTTACACAGACTACCATTATTGATAAAACAAAAGGTGTTCTTAAACTTATGGAACGCCCTATAAGACCTTCCGAAACTTCAAGCGGTATTCAGACCGCTATAGGCGTTTACGGAAATCAAACATTATCCGCACAGTTATTCTATGCGATTGATTATGACGCAGGTTATGAAACATCGGACGACGTACCACAGGATTTAAGAGAAGTTATTGCTAAACAGGCTGCAATAAGTCTTTTGAATATTGTCGGCGACGGCTTGATGTCGGGATTCTCTTCAAGTTCATTAAGCATGGACGGACTTTCAGAATCATTCAGTTCTACACAGTCGGCTACAAGTGCCTATTTTGGTGCGCGTATCGCCGTGTATAAAGACGACATCAAAGAGTACATAAAAGCAAACAAAAATAAGTTTGCAAATATGGCAATCGGCGCAATTTAACATAGTGAAAAATTACCTAAAGGGTAATTAAGGGGGAATATATGTTTGAAAAGATTAAGGCATTTTTCGCAAGCAAGACTGTAAAAATCGTTGCTTGGGTTGTACTTGCACTTGATGTAACCGCTTTAATTATTGGCGGTGCAACAACAGTTGAAATCACTGACGGTATCGCACTCATAGCCGGAGTTATCGCTGCCGTTTCACTGGTTATCGCTTTTATCGCAGAGCGAATCAAAAAGTAACTCTTACCGTATCGCGTTACTTTTTGGGGGTGTTGTCGGTGCTTTTTTTTCTCCTTTTCAAAGAAATTTTCACGCCGGCAACGCCCTTTTTTTCTTTTTTAATAAATGTAAATGAGAGGGCAACAATGAAACCGTGGGAACTTTACAACTATCAGAAAGACATTGATTACAGGACTAACACTTTTGACTACGATTGGCGCGTAAAAGTTGATAACGACGAAAGAACAATCTATGTATTTTCGCAGTTTTCAACAAGCGTTATCGACTGGATTGTGAACTTCTTATTTTTCATGATTCCACAGGTTAGACAGTGGTATGTATATTTCGCTTGCTTGGGTTGGCAGACTACTTTTAATTCCTGCAAAGGCTTGTTTATGAATGAGGTTTTAATGGCTATGAATACCTTCCCGGACTATAAGGTAGTTGTTTGCGGTCATTCATACGGCGGCGCAGGTTCAGTATTGGCAGGAATTGAAATCTTTTTCCAGTCGGGAAGAAAGCCGGATTTAGTTACTTTCGGCGCGCCTAAACCGCTAGTATTTTTCATTACAAAACTTATTTCACGGCTTTTCTTTGGCAAGGTTATGCAGTACGCGCACTGGTGCGACATTGTTACTTATATGCCGCCTTTACTGGGATATTGGAATGTGAAAGTTATCCGGCTTGGTAAGTTCAGTTTTAAGGGCTTATTCAATCCGCAGAAATACCATTGTATTTATGGCGATGAATCGCTTTATGAAAATATAAAGGAGTGAAAAAACTATGAAACTGTATGTAGAGCGCATGATTAAGGAACGCGACGACCTGAAAGGAAGAATCAAGAAGGCTAAAGCTGCACTTGAAAACAATCCTTTCGACATGACAGAGACCGGGAAAGAACTTCTGACGGAGCAGGTAAAATCAATGGAAAGTTACCTTGCTATCCTGAATCAGAGAATTGAGTATGAATCCGGCGGCGAAATCAGAGCATAGGCAGATAATTTTTCTGTTTATATAAATTTTTAAGGGGGTGTTATTATGGCACTGGAAAAACTTAAAAGAGGCTGCCCTTATGGGAAAGAAATTGCCGAAGAAATCGAAAAAGGCGGAAACGCAGGTATTGAAACAAGACTTGCAGCACTTGAAACAATGTTTGCGGCAGTTCTTGCAGCTAAAGACACAGACAACGGAAAAACTTTGCAGATTGATTCAAACGGCAAGGTTGCACTCGTTACTGTTTAATTCTCCTGATGTTCGGGCAGGAAACGGAAAACGCCAGGACATAACAGGCAGATACGGCGTAGTGTAAAGAGGTAAACAATGGGTCAAGGACTTGGAAAAAATAGCCCGGTTCAGCTTGAACTTGGTAAAGAAAATTATGAGGCACTCATTCAAAGACACGGACAGTGGGTAAGGTGGCGCGTTGCTACAAAATGCCCTTGTGTCAAAGAAAACTCTATGCAGCCGGATATTCATTGTAAAAAATGCGGCGGACTTGGTGTTATTTTTGGTTATCAGAAAAAAGCGGTAGTCTCTCAAACTGTAATGATTCGCGACAGTTCGGGAATGATTGAACTTGACGCGGAGTTTGTAGATTGCCCATTGACAAAATGTTATGACAATTCCGGCAGAGTATATGAAAACGCTACAAAGGCAGGTTCTTTTGTAATGCTTAACACGCCTTTATTGCCGGTAAAAGGCGTTTATGTTACCGCCGTTATGGAGCAGGATATTTTACAGACCGTTGAAACTACAACGGCAGTAAGCGTTGGTAGCGGATATTACAGGGTAATGGGCTTGCGTAGTTCAAGAATGAAGACAGAAGGTTTATTCCATACTGCGCCGGGCGACATTGAAAGCGTTGAAGAAGTAAAAGACATTGACGGCAATACTTATGAAATCGGCGAAATAAGACAGGATTGTATTTTTGTAAATCCGCGTGAAGTTGAAGACGAAGAGACCGGCGAAATAACAGAAATTGAGCCGCCGGAAACACTTTATATAAAGAATGTGCAGTATATACCGCCGTTTACTTTTGTTATCCTGAATCAGAATCTTAATAAATCTGATGCGCAGATAATGCAGGAAAACAACGGCGACGGCGTTCTTACATTCCCATACGCTTATGATGTTGCGCTTGATGATGTCATAACGGTATTGAGCGGAACTTACACACAAAAAAGCGTAGTAAGCAAAAAAGACGCGGACTATGATGTTATTCCGGCTTATTTTGTTGATGAAATTGTAAGCTGCATAGGCAAAGACCGGGAATATGTGCAGGGTACAGATTTTATTTTGTGCGGCGCGAACTATCTTAAATGGCTTTGCGATGATTGCCCGGAAGACGGCGAAGGTTATTCTTTGACTTATAAGGTATTCCCGACATACAAGGTAGTTAAGTCGATTCCACAGATTAGAACGAGTGAAAATCAGCGTATGCCGAAAAAAGCCGTTATTAAACTTTACGATACATACGGCGAAAAACGAGGGGTAAACAAGAAATGACAAGTTATGTAATGTGCAATAAAAAGAACCTTGGTATAAAGAAATCTGATATAGAATGTCTCAAAAAGTCGGTAGAAGACCGAAAACTTGAATACTTCAAAAACGAACTTCTTAAAATACTGGATAAGAAGGAAAAAGAAGAGAGCGGCGAAGAAGTAAGCAAGGCTTTTATTGTGCAGGAACTTTACAAGAGCATGACAGACCCTTTATATATGGCAAAGGGCGGTAAAGTCGGCGTTGTCGGTGAGATTCGTACATGGAACGGCAAGAAATACAAGAAAATGCCTAATAAAAAGTGGGTAAGAATCTATGACACTCACGATAAACATACTGAACTATCTATTGCCCGGCTTAAAGGTAAAGTAAGAAAAGCACAGAGCGTAGACGAACTTTTTGAAATCGTGATGAATAATACTCACAGATTTTCTGATGAAAACGGAAAACCGCTTGATATTGTACTGGAACTTAAAAAAGAAGTGGACGCAAAGAAAAAAGCACTTAACGCCGGTAACCCTTCTACAAAAGAACAGATTAAGAAGGAACAGAAGAACTTACAGAAAAACAAAAAGAGAATCTTGAAAAGATAAATGATATTCTTAATAAGAATGTTGAAACATTTCCAGTCGGAGAGTTTTCGGAAGAGAACTTCAAGAAGTTGTTTGAGAATGGTATTGATTCACCTATTGAACATATTAAAATCGGCGAAAATCAGTATCAGAAACTTATTGAAAAGAATAGGCAGGATTTAATAGCAGCTATGGCAGATGTTATGAAGAATCCGGCTTTAATAATGAAAACAGATTCAGGCGCGAAGGTGTACGCAAAAACTTATGAAAGAAAAAATCATAAGAAAACTGTTATTAGTGTTATTGTCGATAAAGGAAAATTGCATATTTCCATTTCAACACATATTGAAAAGAATAAGCAGCTTGCAAAAAAAATGGATTCAATTCTTTTTGATAGAACTGAATCCGTTCACGGCGATAACGCCTCACAGGAGAAAACTCCTGACAATTCAAATATAGCGCAGGATTACACCGTTGTCAATAAAAAAGATAAAGAAAATCCGGCGGTTAAAAAGTCTTTCGCTTCAATCGTGAATGAGTTGAAGAAGTCATATTTTGATAACATAGGCGCGTAAATGATTAGAGTTAGCGTTGATTTGAATGATGATTTAATTTCTCAATTAAAAGAAAACCTTGCAGGGCTTTCAGGCGGAACAGGTGCAAAGGTTATGCCGGGAACTTCACGCGCCTTTAATATGGCTGCAAAGTTGATTCAAAAATCATGGCAAAACTGGGCTATGGGCGGTAGTTTAATCGGCGCGGCGGATATTAAGAATCCTAATTCCCGGCTTGCTTCCAGTATTCATATCAGAAAAATAAATGATTTTGACATGAGTATTGAGACCGATTCACGCTATATGGAGCGGATTCAAAACGGAAGTCCTGAATTTGACATGAAGACTAAATATCCATACGGAAATAAAAGCCGCGTTACACAGAGCGGCAAAAACAAGGGCGTACCTTATTTGATTATTCCTTTCCGTTGGGGTACACCGAACAAAGACGGCAGCGCAAGGGCTCATTTTGGTAATACAATTCCTTTGGAAGTCTACAAAATATTACAGTCTCGGAAGTTCAGGAAGTCGGAAACAACGGAAAACACACACCCGGAAGCGAACTTTAAGGGCGAAAACATAGAACGCGCAGAGTATGACTGGGGCGATAGAATAAAAGACGAGGACGCAGGAAACGCTAACGGTATGGTAAAAATGCGCAGCAATACCGGCAGCACTTATTTTACATTCCGCGTTATTTCGGCAAAGTCTCCTGAAAGCGCATGGGTAAGAAAAGAAGTTCCTGCAAACGATGTTGTAAGCGCAGTTGAAAAGACTACAAGACAGAATGTTGAGGACATCTTAGAGGCAGGGCTTGAACAGGACTTGGGTATATAGTTGTTACATTGACAACAGAGGGTTTTACAAGTATTCTATAAGGGAATAATATTATTTTGAGATAATTATTTTGTCATATCGTTTGCACTTACAGAAAGGCAGCGTAGACGCGGAAAGACCGTGTTTTGCGTTGTCTTTTTTTTATTTCATTCGAGGTGCGGACGAAAAATGTTGTGTTATTTAAACCGTGGAATAATCTTAGAACAGGCTTTAGTTGCGCTTGTGCGAGAATATTTTGACACGCTGCATTTGGATAATAAATATAAAAACTTCCACATATCAGTAACGACCGAACACCCATTTGCGGAGTTATATCTGAATGAAGGACAAAACGCGAGCGATTCATTTCCTTGTGTCGTAATCACTACGCAGGAAGACCGCAAACCGTATGAGTTTGACGAACTGGCTATTACACAGACCGACGGTATAGGAATTACTGAAAGCGACCTTGAAGCAATCACCAAAACGACAGAAACATACATCAATAAAAAAGGCGTTCAGAAAACAAGAGAGATTCCGGGGCTTTGTACGGTAGTTGATGATAACACACTGGACGCGATTAAGATGACAATCAAAAAACAGAATTATTGTTACGGTTATTCAATGAGAATCCGCCGGAAAGATACTTTAGGCTTTGAGGTATGGGCGGAAAATGTGCAGCTTAAAAACGAGATATACGAGCAGTTACGTTTATTCATTACAGGTAATCTTTCACATCTTTTGGAAGAAAAATACAGTTTTTTTGATATTGCGATATTTGACAATACGATTGTAGGACACAGAAGCAACAATTACAACTTTGATTTTGATGTCGCATTGAGCGGCGCGCACATTTCGCTTGATGTGAATTATTGCGTCGAGCAAATTGTGCTAAACACAGAACTTACAGATGTAAGCAAAGAAATAATCACGGAGGTAATCAATTATGGCAAGTAAAAACACTTTGTCGGAATCCGTAGAAGAAGTTGCAGAGGAAGTTACTTCTGTATCTACATCTACGGCAACGGTAGCCGCTGCAACTCCTAAAAGAATGGGCGTTGTACGGTATTGTCAGGTTCGTGAACTTTCGCGCAGTTGGACGGCAGTAATGAAAAACCGTTACAAGAGCGAGGTTCACACTTTGGAAGAGTGGGACGAACTTTACGAATGGGTTCGTAACCGCAAAGTTGGGTCAATTTAAGGGGGTTGAAATATGGGCGTTTCAGCAGCAAAATTCAACAGTGCCGGACAGTCTTCAAGTCATTACATTCCGGGAACATACTCTCGTCGTAATACAGTAGGCGCAGGTACAGGCGTTTCCAGTGGAAACCTTTGTATCATCGGTACATCAATGGGCGGAAAACCTTTGACACTTCACGCCGTATCGGACAAGGCAGAGGCTAAAGACCTTCTTGTAAGCGGTACACTTCTTGAAGCAGTCGCACAGGCTTTCAATGGCTCAAATACCTATGTTCCGCAGCAGGTTTTCTGTATGCGTGTAAATGCAGGTACACAGTCTAGCCGTACTCTCAAAAACGGCAGTACATCAGTTCTTACTTTGAAAAGTGCCGATTATGGCGCACACATGAATCAGTTGAAAATGTGGCTTAAAGCAGGAACTACAGGAAAAAAGGTTCTTGTAAACTACAAGGGCAGTGAAGTTGAAATCGACAACATCACAAAAAAATCATTCTCAATTCTTTACTTGGGTGAAGGTAAAAGCGCAGTTTGTACAATCAATGCTACAGGCTTGACACTTACTACAGATGCTACCGCAGACAATCTTTCTATCACTTGGGAAGAGTGCGAAACTCTTGAAGAACTGGTAGCAAAAATCAATGATTCAGGCGTTTATAGCGCAACACTGATTGATACCACACCAAACACACCAACAAAGCAGCTTGACCATGTATCAAGCGTAAGTGTTCTTGACGCCGCTGCAACTTTCAACAGTGATTTACAGGCACTTATCGAAGCACTGGAAAGCGTTCAGTACATCGGAGAGGGCAATGTTACTCTTACAGATACTAGCCGCCTTATCCCGGACAACGACGAAGGATATGAGTATTTTTCCGGCGCAAGCGCAGGTACGGCTACAACATCGGATTGGGAAACCGCAATCAATCTTCTTGAAAAAGAAGATATTCAGATTATCGCGACACCTGAAACCGATAGCGACATTTGCTCACTTATCGTAGACCATTGTGTAAGTATGTCTACTGTAAGCAAGAAAAAAGAGCGTACTTGTTGGATTGGTACTGCAAAAGGTACAAGCATTGATAACGCTATTACACAGGCTAAAACCTACAATAGCGAACTTGTATCACTTGTTTGTACAAGTGCAGTCGCAAACAATCCGCTCACAGGTGCAAGTGAAGAAATCGCTCCTGCACTTTTGGCTTGTAAATGCGCAGGTATTGAAAGCGCAATCGGCGTTTCTAATCCACTCACAAACAAGACAATCAAGGTTAGTTCTTTTGGTACAAAGTACAAAGAGAGCGAGCTTAACAAAATGATTGCCGGCGGCGTTGTAACATTCGGCGAGAATGACGACGGCGAAC
The DNA here is from genome assembly GCA_004552595.1 of Lachnospiraceae bacterium. GTDB lineage: Bacteria > Bacillota > Clostridia > Lachnospirales > Lachnospiraceae > UBA2868. Next base: position 50,955 of record SFNX01000019.1, read on the forward strand.
TTGTTTGTATTCGTTGTATCACAACTTATCAGGGTGATTCTCTTATCCTGAACGAGCGTTCTATGATTCGTTCCGTTCTTTACATGGACAGAGACTTGCGCAAAGCATTTAATCGCCGCATTGGTACAAACGACGAGCCTTCTGAAAGTTCAATCATTCAGACTTTGGAAAACAAGTCTAAGGAATGGTATGCGGATTCTCTTATCACAAAGAATGGCGCAAACCTTTACGAAAATGCAAAAGTACGCTTTGACGGCGACAAGATTTATCTGACATTTGACAGATATATCCGCGCTCCAAACAACTTTGTATTTATTACCGCAACAAACAAGGTCTACAGTTCGACCGTAGAAGTGTAAGGGGGTAAAATATGGCAGATTACAATTTGCAGGGTGATTCCCTTGTACAGGGTAAGAACTGTATCGTGCGCGCAGGTGCAGACGCCGCAAGTGCAAAACCTATTGGACTTGTACAGGATTTTGAAATGCGCGCGCAGTTCCAAACACAGAAAGCCGAAGTATTGGGCGAGTTTTTGCCGGTTGCAATCGACATCACTGGTGTAAGCGTAAGCACTACATTCAGCGGATTCGTACCGGCTAAAGGATTCAGTCTTAACGACGCGGCTTGCATTAAGGAACTCAATCCGAACATTGATACAATCGTAGAGGAAGAGAAAACGGCTAAGATTCCGTATCTTGAACTTTACGACAAGAAGGCAAAGGCAGTTATCGCCTCTACAACTTGGGCTATCCTGAACTCTTATTCAGAGCGTTCAAGCGGCAAGGGCTATATGATTGCAAACTGTTCTTTTGAATCAATCGGATTCTTTAACGGTTCTGATTATCCAAATAGCGACCTTTACAACAAATAATAAAGGGCTTAAAAATGGGCTATTCTAGGGCTTCTTTTGGCAAGTTTGATTAAATTATCGAACTTGCTATAAAAGACGCTCCTAGAGCCTATTTTAAGCGGCTATAAGGCAATTTTGAGAACTTTTTGAAAAACTATTCTTATATGAGAGGTGAAGAAATGGAAATTACCGAAGAGATTAAACAGGCAGACGTATTTGACGACGAAAAGCAGGAAGATATTTTCTATGCGCTTTTGAACGGAAAAACAGTAAAAGAAACTATTGAAACATCACGCGGAAAGTTTGTGGTGAAATTTCCGAAACAGAAAGACTTGATGTTTATTGACAGAAAAATTGCTGCAATGCGCGGCGGACTTCCGGCAAGCAGCTTTGACGATATGGCAAACTTTGCTATGCAGAAAGTAGCCTATCTTGATGTAGTAATTGAATCCGGCGAAAACTGGTTTAACAATATCAAAGAAAAAAATAAATCATTCAGTTGGGGGGATATGCCTGATACAGACTTCATTGACGAAGTGTATGTTAAGGCATGGTCTTTTCGTCTTAAAGTGCAGAGTAACTTTAGAGGAAATGAAGAAAAGACCGATAAAGGAACTGTTGTCGAAGAGAACGTTTCGGAAACTGTGGACAATGGTTTATTTTCGGGAGTTACCGGTAAAGTTAAATGACATTGACGACGACTTTATAGAATTGTTCTTTAGGTTCGCAAATACATTCACGGAAGAAAGTATTTTGAACGGTTACTTAAAGGACGAAATGGAAAAGGAAAAAGAAATCCACGACGACGAGTTGAAAGACTTGGGATATACGGACGAGGATATTTTGAATATGAAGTAGCGAAAAGAAAACAGTCTGTTTTTAGTCTGTTAATGGACTGGAAACGGACTGTTTCTTTTTTAATGTTTTGGGAGTAGTAAGTTATGATTGCATTGAGATTAAACGCTGATACATCGGACGCGCAGAGGAATATAGGCGCGCTTGGAAACTCTATTGAGGAATTGCAGAGAAAACTTAAAGCAGCGCAGGACGCCGGAAACTGGGGCGAGGCTGCAAAGATTACGCAGGATATTGCCTTTATGCAGAATCCGGGCTTTTCAGTCGTCGGCGGCAATAATGGCGGTAACGGTTCAAATCTGCAAAATACTACACAATACAACAATGCGCGGCAGCTTGATATAAGACTTGAAACAATTACGCGCGTTATTACTACTCTTACAGACCAGTTGAAAGAATCGACCGAAAAAGGACAGTCGAAAGAATCTTTTAATCTTTCCGCTGCATTGAACAATGCAGAGCAGGAAAAAAGGCAGCTTGAAGCAGAGAAGAAACGCCTTGAAACCGCCGATAAAAGCGATAGTTCTGTAATGGATATGATTAAAAAGTACGGCGTTTCAAGATACCTTACACAAGGTTTAAGTTATGCGAATCAGATTGCCGGAATCGGTTTTAATCATCGTATCGCAATGGCAAACGGCGACTATTTGGGTGCTGATGTCGCAGCGGTAGAAAGCGGCGCAGGAATTGCGCAGGGAATCGGCGGTAGTTTGCTCGGCGCAGGTTTAATGCTTGGTGCAACGCCGGTCGGTTGGGGCTTAATGGCTGCCGGTGGAATTGCAGAAATCGGCGGTGCGATTGCGAAATACTGGGCAGGAGACGCAAGAGCCGATATTGCAGAAGGTGAGGCGTATAGAAAAACTCTTGCCGGAACTAATGCACTCAATAAAAGATTTTCGGACGGCGGCACATGGCTAGAGAATAGCAATAAAACCGACACTATTTTAAGAGCGGCAACAAACGGCGCAAGCGGTACAGGACTTTCAACGGAAGAGTTTTTAAGCCTTGCTACAAGACAATCAAAGTTCGGTGGTACACAGTCGGACGCTATGGCACAGGCTAGAGATATTGCTATGTGGGCGCAAGCTACAGGAACGGACGCCGGAGTTATTCAGAACTTCTTAGGAACTGCAAGGCGTTACGGTGATAATAGCGATGTCTTAGGATATGCAAGTCAGGCAAGACAGGCGGCAGGACTTACAAAAGCACAGAATGAAGAGTTTTTACAGTCTTTACAGAGCGTTATTGAGAACGGAATCGCAAACGGTTATGTAAAGAGTGCGGAAGATGTCTCAAAAACATTCGTAATGTTCTCACGATTAAGCAATAACAATCCGCTTTGGCAGGGCGAGCAGGGCGCGAAACGACTTGCGCAAATGAATAGCGGTATTGCCAGTGCAACGGCTTTACAGAGCGTAAGTGATGTAATTGTCGCAGGTGCGGCAAGAGATGTATTAAGCGTAGACGGAAACAGAGAGAAGTATTTAGGAAACCGGGCAAGTGGTACATATATCGACGAAATGTTGCTTATGGAACAAGGCAACAATCCGGCGATGTTCGCCGCGATTGTAAAGAGCGTAAAAGAACTTGAAGGCGACAATTATGCTGCAATAGTTGAGCGTTTTAAAGACATTTTCAAACTGAATATCTCCGGCGCGGTAGATGTCGCCGCAATGGCTGATAAAATCGGCGTAGACGGATATACTGAACAGGATTTTGCGAACGAAGTAGCAAAAATGCAGAAAGACCGCAATTATCAGAGCGAAGAAACAAAGTGGCAGGACGATATAAATCATATTGCAGCGGACACCGCTTTAATGGCAAAGTCTAACTTTTGGCAGAATATGGGAAAACTTGGCGGAATTGCTGAAAGTAACGAAAAGAAGAGTTCAGGCAACGGAACTGATTTAGTTGAAAAAGCGATGTCTTCCGCAAGCAATCCTAAAATTGGTTCAGCAATAGCAGAATCTCTTACAACAGATAATACAATAAACACGAAAGCACTTGAAACGCCGGTAGGTGAAAGGCTTACAGCTTCCTTAGTATCAGAAAAAGCCTCTGAACTGGGAGATTATGGCGGTTCTGTAAGAGCATTGATAACAGACGGAGCAGGTATTTCTTTTGCAAATAGAGCAGGATTCAGAATAAACGATGATTCAGTATTTGCTAGATTGTATTCCGAAGGTGTAGGAAACGATGAATTAGATAATTTAGCAATGGAAGAAATCGGGAAGTATGCTGCACTCGGATATAAAAAAGGCGACTTCTTAGGTATTGGCAGACACAAGGCGGACGGTATTGTAGACGAAGTTGAACTTGATAAAGCTATTAAGAAAATGCAAAAAGACAAAGATATAAAATCTGCATACGAAAGCGGCAATACAGACTCTTACCTTGCCGCTTTAAGAACTATGCTTAGAGATTTGTTCGGAGATATAACTATAACATATGATTAAAACTATTTTACTGCATAGTTAATCGGTATAGAGAAAGCAGCGTCAGGCGGATTTGTATTTTTCAATACAAGTGAATCTGAGGTTGCTTTTTCTATACGAAATGTTTCTTTTTGACGAAATACAAGATTCAGGTTCTTTCCGCTATAAGTATTTGTAGTAAAGTTAATTTTATTTCCAGTAAGATTAAATACGCCAGTTGCCATACCGTCAATGTTTCCGCCGGTTGCAATAAAAATAAACGTTCCGTCTTTTAACAATGTAAGCCGATATTGCAAGGTAAGATATTCGGCAGCGAGATTTTTACCAATATAAGGGGTTATCTGTACTGTTTCAGGTTTTGGCGGAATAATCGAAATAGCCCATATAGTTGCACTTTCAGTATTTGGAATTGTAAAAGTAAGGTGGTTATTATCAGAATCGAAATAGTGATAATTTATAAGACCGTTATTATCAATATTTGTACCTTTGAAAGTTATATTTCTACTTTCAGAGCAATCTATAATATGATTTATGATGATTATTTTTTCACTTGCAGTAGGTTGAAAAATTATAGAACATTCCGAAAACTTATCATTTGAAAAACAATAAATAAGCTGATGTATTTTTATACCGTCGAAATATTGATTTTCTTTTGTTAATACAATGGCGTTATCCGTTGATTTTACAGTTTTCCAACCTGATTTTTTTACACCATTTTCAATAGTCGTTCTTGAAGTGCCAAACTCGTAATTTAGGGAACTATCGTCAAGTTGATAAGAATAATCAAAGTTACCGGCAAAAGCGAAAACCGAAGCGAGCAGGAATAAAACAATAAAAAATCCTTTTTTCATACGCATAACTCCTTTTCGATTAAATGTTACACTCATTAGTTTAATGTGTCAATTAAAAACTAAAACAATTATAAATGTTGTTATAAAGCTACTATAACCTTGAATAATTGACCGCGAGGGGTTTTCGGTGTAATATGTAAATAAGAATTACAATCTTATTAAATCGTAATCGAGAACTAAAGTTTGCACTTTTAGAAAGGCAGCTTGAAACATCGGGCGCAGATTCCCGGCGTTTTGGTTGCTTTTTTTTGTTTTAAGGGGTGTAAACTGAATGAACGCAAGACAAATAGTTTATCAAAGACCTTGCCCTAAAATCATCATCAAAGACCCTGAAACCGGGAAGACTGTTAAATCAAAGAACAGTGGCGCGGAACTTGAATTTGTCGCAGGTAAAAATACAAACCTTCTTTCATACTCATTTACACTTTCAATCAACGATATTTCAGGAAGTTTTTCCGCTACATTTTATCCTGATTATAACGACGGCAAAGGTAATACCTTCTCACTTTTTGACGACTTTGAGAAACTACAGATTGTTGAGATTTACGAAGGTAACGGAACATCATCAGAAAAGCCGGTATTTTGTGGAATTATCAGAAGCAAGAAATATGTTGCGCAAACAAACGATAGCGGCGGACACCGCAGAATATCAATAACAGGTACGGCAATAACCGGGCTTGTAAGCCAGTTTTATATCAATCTTGATGTCGCAGCTTGTGCCATGACTAAGGAATTGCGCACACAGGCAGAATTGATAAACAAACTCACTATCAACGGTGAAGAAGAAGAAGAAGTAAAAAAGATTGTCAACATGGTTTGGAATTGTTTCTATGAAATCTCAAAACAGATAGGAACACCAAAAATCAAAGAATACATTGAACGATTTGCCGGTAGCATTGAAACCTTGTTTGATGTCGATGGTTCAAAATTTCATTATCCGTTGGGCTGCATTTTCAAAGGGCAGACTACGCAGGACTTTTTTAGCCTGATTGATGAAATTATACCTAGCCCATGTTATGAAAAGTTTGCATACATGGGAACTGACGGCAAAATGAAAATCAAAATGCGGCTTGTGCCGTTTTCTTCAAAAAACTGGAAAGAGTTAGAGCATACACCGATTCCGGCTACCGTTTTACAGTCTTTTGATTTGACTGAATCAGACAATGAAGTTTATACCGCGTTTTACGCTTATTTGAACGGTTATCCAGTAGACGAGCAGAAGTCTTTAATGATTAGCACGACTATTGATAAAGCTGGCGTTGATAAAGTTCTCAAAGATACAGAGACGTTTAAGACCTATGGTTACAGACCGATGATTGCGCATTTTATCGGGTACGGAACTAAGGACGGCAAACAGGATAGCGACACGCATAGCGGCATGGTAGAAATGAGCGAAAAACTCAAAGAATGGTATGAGAATCTTCCTGATATGCTTAAAGGTTCGGTAACTCTCTCTATGGTTTTTGACGGCAATAACGCTACAAACAAGATTCAACCGGGCGAAGTTGTACAGTTTTTGGAAGGTGAGTTTTATGTTGAGGGCGTTACTCACTCATGGAACTACGGACAGGGCGGCGAGGTGAATCTTTCAGTAAGTCGCGGCGGTAAATATTTGGATAGCGGCAAGTTCAAAGGAAAGATTGAAAATCTTACATCTTTAGTATCGCTTTTGCAGAAAGGACAGGATTCTAACAAGAATCTTTTGACAATAAGAAGGTAGTTTATGGCTTTGAATATAAGTTTACAGAAAAAGAAAAACGCGCCTTCTCAAAATCCGTTCAAAAACTCTTCACCTTATGACTATCAAATGGGTTTTTGGGGCGTTGTTACGGAAGTACACCCGGAAGACTGTACGGTTCATGTTCGCACTAATTTAGGCTTTGAACTTTCCGGCGTTCGCGTTGCAAGTAAAGAGTGGGTAACGGTTGTAGACGGTAAACACCTGACAGGCGAGCGACATTTGCCGCCGGTTGATACTTATGTTTTTTGTCTCATGCCTACAGGCGAGTATTCAAGCGCGTTTGTATTATGTTCAGGATTCACAAGGCAGGAAGCAGTACACGCGGATTTTAAGCAGGAAGGTGAAGACGCTGCAAACACTTTCGAGCAGGTAGAAAATAGCGGTTGGAAAAAGACCGTTGATTACCGCACAGGTACAAAGAAGTTTGAAAACAAGACTGATTCAGACCCTACAATCAAGATTGAGATTGACCAAGAGAGCGAGGGCGACGAAAAAGCGACTATTACAATTCACGGTACAACGATTACTGTTGATAAAAGCAATGGCGTGAATATTGAGACTGACAAGAAAATTACATTGAAAGATAAAGAAGGCTTTACTTATGAGACCGAGGGCGATGTTTCCTTGAAGTCTTCAAAGACCGGCAAACTTGAAGTTGGTAACAGTGTGGCAACGCTAGGCGCAATGATAAGTGATTTACTGGGTTATCTTGCAAGCCTTAAAACAGTCGGAAGCCCTGCAAGTCATACGGCAAGCCCGGATTTTATAGCGCAGGTTCAGGCGTTAAAAACAAAGTGGGGGCAGGTGTTTAAATGAGTTTGAATCAGAGCACCTTCTCTCAATTTTCCGCAATATGACCGACGGCGACGATAGATATTTTGCGCGTGAAGTGAGCGCGAAAGTTGCTGATTATGCAGAATCGGGAAGTGTTTCTACTACCGACGCAGGAACTATATCACAGGGCGCGTTTGTTGGTTCGGGTAATGGTTCTATAAGCGTTGATTCTAGTATTTGCGAAAACATTGTTTATGCAGCTTGTAAGTCTATGGCAGGAATGGTAACAGGCGGAGACGCTTATTTAGCGGCGCAGCTTGCAAGCGGTATTGATTCAATGATGATTGCCGGAACTGTAAATACAACGGTAAAAGGAACGGTAACGCCGCCGAGTGGTACGCCGTTTACTACGGCAGGAGCGGCAAAGGGAACTTTTACCGGCGTTATGGCAACTTTACAAAGTGGATTTTTAGCCGCCTTTAATGCTATGGCAACTATGAAAAGCGGCGGTGATGAATATTTAGCCGGACAAATGGCTACAGTAATAACGGCGTATTTGAAAGCCGGAGTTATTACGACACAAGGACAAGCAAACCTTGCCGGAAGCATTGGCGCAGGTTCTATGTCTTAATAGTGGGGTGTGTAATGGGTTCAATAAGTCTTTTACAGTGGCGCAAGGCGTATATGCTTGAATTTCTTGAAGGCGACGACCTGAAAGAGTGTTTTACCTTTTCCGTACCGCCGGAAAGTGAAGAGTTACAATTTCCGCAGCGTGTAACCGAAACTAAGACTTTCGGCGGTTCTGTTTTTGATGATTACGGAAACGATTCTTACAGAATTACTTTAAGCGGTACGACCGTAAACGAAGAAAAGAAGCTGATTTATCGCGGACTTAAAAAAGTGCCGTTATATCTGACAGGTACAAAAGAAATCTTTGAATTGCAGAAAATTATTAAAAACTGGTCGGACGGTAAAGTGTCTACAGGATTTTTCAGGAAGACAAAAAGCGATGTAGGAAGCAACAGAAAAGTTTATCTGTACGACCTTTCAAAAATGAGTGTTTTGCAGCTTGCTACAGGCGTTGCGAGCCGTAACTATTGGCGCGTATTTATTAAAGACCTGAAAATCAAGCGCGATAAGAGTAAACCGAAGACATACAATTATACTCTTGAAATGATAGGCGTTGAGGACGACGAAAAGAAGGCAGCAGGACTTTTCGGCGATGTTTCTAACGCAATAAACGCCGTACAAGATGTAATGGACGGTATTTCTACCGTTATGAGCATTACAGAAGCAGCGACGGCAGCGGCGGCAGAGGTTGCGGACTATTGCGCGAGGGTAAAACTTGCGGCGGAAATGGTAAGTAACCGGGATATTTCCGGCAGCCTTGTCGCGCTGAATGTCGGTAGCGGACTTGACCTTGTAAGTCGCATTATGGGCGGTGATTCAAACAGTTTTTATAACACTACAAAAAACTTTCTGCACGCTTGTACTACTTTCGGCGGACTTGCTAAAGACGGTTCGGATTCAGGGCAGAAGGGAAAAATACAGACTTCAAACACTTACACTGTTTCTTTTGTCTCAAATGGTGGTAGTGAGGTTGCTACTCAAAAAGTAGAGTATTCAAAAACGGTTACTGAGCCGGAAGACCCTACAAGAGAAGATTATACTTTTGATTGTTGGTGTTCTGATTCCGCGTTGACTACAGAATATGACTTTACGCAGGAAGTAACATCAAACCTTGTTCTCTATGCAAAATGGAATCTTGCAACGGCGACTATTACATTCAATAGCCGCAACGGTTCACGGGTTACGCCTAAAAAAGTGGCAGTCGGAACGGTTGCGACACCGCCAACACCGCCGACAAGAAGCGGTTACGCTTTTGATAAATGGTACACGGATCACGCTTGTACTCATGAATACGACTGGACTTCTACGGTAAATAGCAATTTTACGCTTTATGCAGGTTGGACGAAAACTTGTAACATCGTTTTCAATTCAAACGGCGGAAGCGTTGTAGATACACAGACGGTAACTACCGGCGGACTTGCAGTTTATCCGAAGACACCGACAAAAGAGAATTACACTTTTGCATACTGGTGTACTGATTCAGAATTGCAGAATGTTTACGACTTTTCAACGCCGGTTACAAACGACATCACACTTTATGCTTGTTGGGTTCAGATTTCAAATACTGTTACTTTCAATTCGCAGGGCGGTAGTGCCGTTGAATCGCAGCGCGTTGTTATCGGCGGCTATGCGACAAAACCGGCTACAGACCCGACAAAAGAAGGTTATGACTTTGTTTACTGGGCAACGGACGCGGAAGGAACGAACGAGTTCAGATTTAACACTACGGCAATTAACGCAAATATCACTCTTTATGCAAAGTGGACTGAAACAATTTGCGATGTAACTTTTGATTCTGACGGCGGAAGCGCGGTAGAAACGCAGAATGTAGGATATGGCAATAAGGCAATATTCCCGGAGATTCCAGTAAAAGAAGGCTACAGTTTTGAAATGTGGCGTACACGAAAAGAGGTTGAAGTGCCTACAGGCGAGACCGACGAAAACGACGAGCCTATTATGACAACTGAATATCAGTATGAAGAGTTTGACTTCTCTACACCAATCACAGAAGACATAACTCTCTATGCTTTGTGGTTTGGGGGTGAATAATGACAGACAACGATAAAGAAGACTTATTGACCGATTATGTTTCGCAGCTTGAAGAAAACGCTTGTATTGTCGTCGCATTGTCAAAGGAAAAACAGACAAACGCGACGGCGGTTGTATACGTGGATTCTGACGGAAACGACGCGACTGTTACAGTTTATGACTTCAAATATCATACTTGGAAAAGTTCAGACACTTTTGACAATTTGGCGGCTACTCTTTTAGGAAGCCCGGATTATGGAACTGTAATAGCGTACTTTAACGGCGTGGCAAACGAAAGCGACCTTGAAGCCGGTACAAAAATTAAAATCCCGGTTCTTTCGGAAGACGCGAGCAATACCAATAACAAGATTTATGCAGAGCCGGGAAAGCAGGAAAACTACGGAATTGACATCAAGATTGACGACGACGGCGATTTTGATATTTCCGGCGGCGACATAAAGACGGTAGACGGACGCGACAACTTAACACAGGCTATAGCGTTGAGACTTACAACGGCAAGCAATAAAAGAATCAGATTGTCGGCTTATGGAATCCGTACAACGATAGGCGACCCGGTAGCGGTTGAATCTTATTTGAGCGGTTCTATTGAGCAGACAATTCAGGCAGACCCTAGAATATCAGAAGTGAACGAACTGACATTCGAGGGCGACGGCGACAAGCTGAAACTTGAAGTCGTTTACACTGACATAAACGGTGATACAGGAATGTACAAGGGGGATATTTAAAATTATGGCAAAAATCAGGCGTTACGATGAAATCATGACAGGTGCGACCGCCAACATGATAGCGAAACAGGATAAAATCACGGACTTTAACGAGGGTAGTATTATTCATACTATCCTTGATACCGTCGCAAGAATCGCGGAAAGGGCGTATGTAGCAATTAGACAGGGTTACAATGAAATGCTTGCAATTCTTCCTTATTCGCCTTTTAAGTTCACAAAAAAAGAAGGTTATTACGCAAGCGGTACGGTTGTATTCAGTCGCGCCAATGCTTTAGGCAGCCAGTCGATTATCCCAAAAGGTACGGTTGTAAGCGGCGGCGGCTTTACTTTTACAACAACGGAAGCCGGTATTATTCCGGCGGATTCTCTTAATAGCGAGCCGGTAACGGTTATCGCGGACGGCGCAGGAAGTGATTATAACATAGCCGCAGGTGTTATAAGCGCGATTGATAGCATTGTTCCTGCTGATGTCGTAAGCGTTACTAATTCAAGCGCGTTCACCGGCGGAACTGACGAAGAGACCGACGCGGAGTTTGAAGAGCGTTTTAGAACATACATAAACGGACTTTCAGGAACAAACTCGTACGCAATTAAAAGCGCAGCTTTGAGCGTGAACGCCGTAAGAAGCGTTTCAATTCAGAATCATAAACCGCCGCTTAAAAACATTTATAACATGAGCGTTTATATAGACGACGGTTCAGGCGGCGCGAGCGAGGAAACACTGGACGCGGTAAAACTTGCCATTGAAGGTGATAACACAGAAAAGAATCCCGGACATCTTGCGCCGGGCGTAAATATCCGCGTTATTACACCTATCGCCGTACCTGTAAATATTGAAATGAATGTAAGCGTTATTTCTACAGATACCGAAGAGGCAAGAACAGAGATTCAGAATGTTGTTACCGCTTATGTAAACTCTCTTACTATCGGCGAGGCTTGTATTTTGTCTTCAATCATTACAAAGGTAATGGCTTTGAATTATGTGCGTGATGTTGCGATTACTTCACCGGCTGCAAATGTTGAGCCGGCAATAAATCAGATTGCAAGAATCGGAACTATTTCTATCACTTTGACAGAGGTAGACTAATGGCGGTTAATTCAATAGGCGACTTTATTAAAAGCGTTTTTCCTACACTGGTAAACAAGAGCGGAAAGACTTTTAAGGCGTTGCTTGCCGACGGCGAGGGTGGCGGCACGATTGAAAGTATTTTCGAGGACTTGGAAGAGACCCGGAAAGCGTGGACGGATAACAAAAGTATTTATACTCAATCAGGCGAGCAGCTTCAAAAAACACTTGCCGTATTTTCTGTTATCTCACAATTACAGAATGAAAGCGAAGCGACATTCTTAAAGCGCAACGAACTTCTTTTTTACCGTAACGGCGATAAAGTTTGGGGCGACAAGTGGAACATCTTAAATACATTTAAGACCTTCTTTAACAATCAAAATGTTTACCTTGTGAATAATACAGAAAAGTTTGAGGAAAACTTACTTGAAGACGGTAACTTTGAGCGCAAAAACGCATGGACGCTGACAGATTGCAGCTATGAGCATGAGGCGCGCTTTGAGGAAACAACCGGCGTATTATTCAATGCGTCGGGAAGTTGCGCGCAAAGTGTAAGCGTTTCAAAAGATACAAGTTATTTCCTGCATTTCTTTTTGAAAGGCAATATACGCGTACAGATTAAGGACAATAACAATAGATACTGGAATCCGAAGGGCGGCGAGTTTGGCGCATGGAGCAGTACAGAATATTCAATGCACTTTGAATCATCAGACTGGGACAATAAAAGTTTTTATTTCATTACTGATGTCAATGTTACAAGTGTGCAGGTTATTTTTTTGTACGAGCCGGGCTATTACGCATTTTTGGACTATGTGCGGCTTAATGAGAAAACCGGCGCGTCTACCTTTAGTTTGGTTGCGGTTTTCGAGGGCGTTTATTCTGATGAAACGGCAAATCTTGCGCCGGGAACAAACGACGACATTGTAGCGTTTGATTATGACACAATGGGCTTTCATTCGCCGGGCGGCGAGGACGCAGAAGAAACGGACTACGATTCTTTGAGTTACCTTGACGACGCGCCTTTAGAGGAAGATGTAAGCCCGATTGTAACAGAGGGAAGTAATGACATAGAGTCATTGGACGGCTACGAAAACATGACTTACTTGGACGAACAGAAGGCACTTGCGCCGCAGTCGCCAGTAAACAGTGATGATTTTAAGAGCGTGGACTATAGCAAAATGTCATATTTTGATAGCGCGTATATTTTCGGTGCGACCGGCAAGGAAGCAGAAGAAATATATCAGGAATTGTTGGATATAGTTCAACCGGCAGGAATAGCTTCTACGATTGAAATATTGACTAGAGAACAGGACGATTAAAACTTTTAATCAATAACAAGGAGTTGCATTATGGCAAATTTCAAAACGGCTATTGCGGCAGAAAATGAGATTATGAAAGCGGCTGATGTTACTTTCGGCTATGATTCATCAATCGACAATGTAGCGGTAGCACTCAAAGCGGTTTTATCTAATTCTGCCGGTGATTATGTTATCGGCGGTAAGGTAAAGCCTTATGGTTCGGGCGGCTTGAATGTTTCCATTGAGCCGATTTTCGCATACAAGGACAGTACAGGCGTTTGTGTTGCTGAAACTGACACAACAGAGCCGGTATCGTTTGAAGAGGCTGACAGTAGCCTTGACCGTATCGACATTGTAGAAGTTATGGGCGAAGAAGAGGGCTATGATTCACAGTCGCGCAAGTTCAACGACCCTTCTACAGGTACAAAAACTACACAGACAGTAAATACCAAAAAGCGTATTAAACTTACTGTAGTAGTTAAGAAGGGTTCAAACGGTTCTGAATCCGCTCCGGCAGTAGACGCAGGATATGTAAAACTTGCAGAAGTAAGAATCCCGGCAGGTACAAACAATATCACAAGCGACCTTATCAAGAATATCGACGCAAGAAAATACGGCGAGGAAAATACCGACTGGACTACAAACAAGTCATCAACTTTCAATCCGTCATATCTTGCAAACATTTTCTACACTTTCCTTGTGCAGCACAATGAAGACGGAAGTCATAAAAACGCAGTTATCAAGGCTGCAAACATTGACTTTGGTACAGGTTCAGGGCAGGTAATGGGTTCTTCTCTTCCTACAGGGCAGAGCATGAGCGTACACGGCGTAGATTTTACATCTAGCGAAAGTGTAACAAGCCTGATTCAGTCTTTGGCAAACAATGTAAACAATCTGTACAAGTACAGTAACGACATTCTTTCAAGATTCACTTTCCTTGCTGATTTGCCGGTAGCTTGTTCAACTGCAAATGTTGATATTGCGACAGGCGGCGAAATGACAATCGACGGCGTTTCTGTATCAATCGGGCAGCTTGTCTTCTTGAAAGACCAAACAGACGCAAAAGAAAACGGATTCTATGAAGTTCAGTCGGGCGCATGGAACAGATACGCAGGTTACACAACAAGCGCGCCTAGCGCATTTAAGCACAAACTTGTATTTGTTAAAGCCGGAACTGCAAACAAAGGCAAGGTATTCTACCTTAACGGCGATTTTGAGCAGATTGGAACTGATGAATTGAACTTTACAGAAAGTAACTTTTCACCTTTTGCAATCGCAAACAAGGCGGTTATCCGCGATAAAGACGGCAGATTTAGAGCAAAAGCTCCGAAAGACAGTGAAGATGTTGCGCGCAAGCAGGAGTTTGACGAAGCTACCGCAAATACAGGTTCAACAGAAGGAAGAAATCTTCTTACAGTTCTTGGCGTTACAACAGTTGCGGAAGCTATGGAAGTTCTGCATGAAAGATGTAACGGCGAGGGTGTTGCTGATTTTTCCGGCTTGATGATTGGTGATTACCTTGACTTGCCTTCACTTACAGTAGACGGCACTACTTACACTTGGAACGCAACTTATCAGAACTTGCGCATTGTAATTTCAGGATTCAATCACTATATCCATTGTGGTGATACAGAAAATACAAAGAATCATATCCTTTGGACTTTCAAGAATGTTGTATTACAAAGACAGATGAATAGTTCTGATACAAATACTGGCGGTTATAACGCAAGCGCAATGAAGACTTATCTTGACGGTGTATTTGCACTTGGTTTGGGTTCTGCACTCGGCTCAAGTGATTATCTTTACACTATCACTAGAGCAATTTCAAAGAAGGGTTCTTCTGAATGGGTAAGAAATACAGTCTTCCTGCCTACAGAGGTAGAAGTTTTCGGAGTTGCAACTTACGGAGACGACCAAAACGCATGGAATACAAATATCCAGTATCCGATTTATCGCGATTCTTCATATTACCGTTGTAAAAAATATAACGGTTCACGCGCTTGGTGGTGGGAAGCTACGCCGCACGCCTCGAACTCCACCGCCTTCTGCTATGTCACCAGCGGCGGTTATAGCCACGACGACTCCGCGAGTTATAGCAACGGTGGCATTGCCCCGGCTTTCTGTACCTGCTAAGGTACAGAATAGTATCTTTAATAAGGCGGCTTTACGCCGCCGATATAAACTTAATTTTTATAAGGAAAATGGGATAAAAAAGAAATATGTCAGTCGTTAAAAATAAGAGAAATCTATCACGCTTGGAGTTTTACAGTGTTGCTAGACAGTTGAGGGAAGATATAACAAGATTCCTGCTTAGAGATTTCGGTATTAGAAACAAAATCTATAAAGAGGTTTTGGAAGATAATACAGAATTGACGACAATCGAAGGTTACCCTGAATGGATAGTAGATTACCTTAGAAAATCAATAATCGTAACGGTAAATCAACTTATGGATAACATCGTAGCTGCTAATTCTATTTATCCCATAAATATGCGTGAAGTTGAGGAAAGACGGATTTTGCAGGACAGAGCAATTATGAACTGCGAGCAGCTTTTACAGAAACTTACTTATTGCGCCGATGTGTTGCCGGTATCTTTATTGAAGTTCGAGCCGTATGCGGTAACGATAGATAAAGAAATCGCGTTGTTGAAAGGTTGGCGCAAGAGTACAAACGCAATAAGCGCAAAGATTATGAATAAAGGCGAAAGAGTGAGGCAATAAAGAGTTAAAAAAGTTACAGGAAAACATCTATAGAGGAACGCCGAACGCCTCGAACTCCACCAACTTCTGCAATGTCAACAACAACGGTAATAGCAACAACAACAACGCAAGTAATAGCAACGGTGGCATTGCCCCGGATTTTCAAAGGCGGTCGTAAGTGTAGGTTTTATACCGTACCGTCCACTTGGAAAGGAGATGTTTTTCTTCCAGTCTTAAATGACTGGTAAAAAAGTGCTTGATATGTTCGGGCGGACGCTGCTTGCATGGCGGAAGTTGTGTAGTTATCTTCCGTTTCATGCCCGGTAACATTACGCGGCTTATTGCTAAAATTACACACGCCGTACAGAAGAGTACGACGAAGCCGTACAAGCACATCTTTTATTTTTTTGAAGAGGAATAAATGACGAGCGAAGAGCGAAGAAAAGGAAGAAGAGAACGCCGCGAGGCGGAGCGGAAAAAGAAACATGAAGATTATATCCGCAAATATAACGACTTCAACCTTGTTTTAGATTTAGATAATCTCAAAGCTGCCTACAGAAAATCTAGGCGCGGTGTCGCTTGGAAAGAAAGCGTACAGAGATATGATTTATTCCTTATGAGTAATCTTGCAGAAACAAAACAGAAACTTGCAAGAGGCGAGAGTATTTCAAAAGGTTTTGTTGAGTTTGATATACACGAACGCGGAAAAATGCGACATATCCGAAGTGTGCATATTTCTGAAAGGGTTGTACAGAAATGTCTTTGCGACAATGTTCTTACACCGCTTATGACACGTTCATTGATTTACGATAACGGCGCAAGTATAAAAAATAAAGGTATTCACTTTGCCATGAATCGCTTGCGATGTCATTTATCATGCTTTTACCGGGAAAATGGTAATAATAACGGTTACGCACTTGTCATAGATTTTTCAAAATACTTTGATAATATCCTGCATGAAAAACTTTTTGAAATGCAGAAGAAAAATATAACTGATGAAAGAATCTTTGAACTTTACAAAAGTTTTGTAACAGTTTTCGGAGACGGTATTTCTTTAGGGCTTGGAAGTCAGGTATCACAAATATCGGCAATTTCATATCCGAATAAATTAGACCATTATTGCAAAGAAGTCTTGCGCGTGAGATATTACGGCAGATATATGGACGATACATACCTGATTCACAAAGACAAGAAACATCTTGAACATTGTTTGACAGAGATTAAAAGAATATGCGATGAACTGGGAATTAAACTGAATCCAAAAAAGACTTGTATTGTACCACTGGACGAAGGTTTTTGGTTTTTAAAAGGTAAATATATTTTACTTCCTAGCGGTAAAATCGTATGTAAGGCAAAAAGAGACGGTATTATCCGCATGAAAAGAAAATTGAAAAGTTTTAAGAAAAAGTATGACTTAGGTTTAATGCCTAAAGAAGATGTTTATACTTCTTATCAGTCATTCAGAAGCCATTTATTACATTTTGACAGTTATTATTTAGTGAAAAACATGGATAATTTCTATAAAGAGTTATTTCATGAAGAAAATATTACAGGGGGTAGTGATTATGAAAGACGCTACAAAAAATGTTTACTTAGCGATAAAGGGCGATGTAGTCATTCATCATACCGATTTGTCGGCTATGAAAACTATGGACGGTATCAGTGTACCTGATATGACAATCACCGAAGAAGAGTTTGAAGCAGCCGGCGGACTTGTTCGCTTGATTGACGGTAAAATCTTCTTGGGAAAAACCGACGCTGAAAAGGCAAGTGAAGAGGCGATAGAAAAAATCCGTGTGCTTAAAATGCAGCTTGCGGAGACTGATTATATCGCGTCAAAAATTGCCGAAGGAAGCGCAACAACAAAAGATTACGCTGATAAAATCGCAGAGCGGCAGGAATGGAGAGCGGAAATCAATCGCCTTGAAAAACTTGTCATTTAGCGTTTTTTGACGCTACTTTATTGCAAAAAACGCGATGTATGGTGTATAATACAAAAGTACAACATGGTGTTTTCAGGGAAAACCCGAAGCCGCTATCTACTTTTTTGGTAGGTGGCGGCTTTTTTATTTTTGCGCAAGGAAATGGAAAATGCAGGATTTTATTACTAACTCTACGCCGGTAAATCTTATTATTATTGGTGCTTTTATCATCATCGCTTTAATTTTGATATTAAAAGCGGTAAAGGAACTTTCTTTTAAGTTCGGGAATAATACTTTTTCTTTTTCCAGTAAAAAAACACAGTTAGAAGCTATTAAAGTCGTAACAGATTACGCAGATTTTAAGTACAAAATCAAAGAAGAACAGGCAGAAGGAATAACAGACCTTCACTCACAGGCAAAAAGAACGGTAACAGTTCAACTAAATCAGTATGTAAAAAGAATTACTGTTGATTATATCGGCGCGCTGAATAAAAAAGGCGGCAACATTGATACAAACTTAACTATCAATATTTTCAGTCTTTTAATGCGTCTTCTTTATAATGAAATGTACAAGTTCTGTATGGAGATTTACGAACGCAATCACTTGAAGGATAAATCGGATTCAGAACTTAAAGAACTTGCAGAAACAAACTATCA
Organism: Lachnospiraceae bacterium; assembly: GCA_004552595.1. Classification (GTDB taxonomy): domain Bacteria; phylum Bacillota; class Clostridia; order Lachnospirales; family Lachnospiraceae; genus UBA2868. The sequence goes on from SFNX01000019.1 coordinate 69,507, forward strand.
GAGACTTGCGGACATCTTTATAAGTTTTATGCAAGTAAATTGGCTTGATGTTATGGGAAAATACGACATCTTACACGATGTTTGCGTAGAAGAAATGGACTTTGTACGCGGCTTGATGTTTCAGATTCTTGTATCATTCCGGGATTTAAGCCGGCAGAAATACGAACTTATAAACACGATAAATGATATTGATTGTAAAGTGCGCTCGAAGGTTCAGGAATCGGGCGCACTTCCCACTAACGCGATTTCGATTCTTTCAGACCTTTATATTCCCGGAACAGGGCTTAACAGAAATAGCGTAGAAAAATGGCTTAATCAGGATATTACAACACCTGCAAAATAAAATCAAATTACATAAAACAAAAACTTAAATCAGGGGGTAAATGAAAATGATTGATTCACAGTTTTTGCTTAAAGTTTTTACCGCAGCTTTTGTGACGGTAGGTATTGAAGAGTTCATTAAGAACTTTTTGAAGACTAAAAAGACATGGGTATATGCACTTCTTATGATTCCGCTTTCTATCGGCAGTTATTTTTCTGTTGAAGTGCTGCCTATATGGGTAATCGGCGGACTTTTGACAATAGGGTGCGTTCAGATTTCATATCAGACTATTGTGCAGGGATTCAAGGCAATTATTGAAAACCTTGCGCGTAGAATCGGCAGCGGCGACAAGGGGGCTGAAAATGTTTAAGCAGCAGTTATGCTCGAAAATTGGTAAAAGCGGTTGTTATTTTCTTTCACTGGTATATATCGCTGAATCTATTACCAAAAAAGACATTGATATTTTTACGCTTTACGAAAAGGCGTTAAAAGAAAAGTGGATTGATTCAGATTGTTTCATGGAGCGCCCGGCGGATATGATGTCATATCTTTTAGGCAAAAAGTGCGATGTACGGCACGACAAGGTAGGTTACAAGCCTTTAAGCAACGAGTACGAAATCACTCGTTATGAACTTAAAGAGACCGGCGTAACATACGGTCATTTTGTAGTAACACGCAACGGCAAACTGATTCACGACCCATTTGGCGAAAGCCGTACACGGACAAAGGGAAAAGCGGTTAGCACAAGAATTATCAAAGTGCTTTAATCAATAATCTGCATGAATTACGGAGATTAAGACTATGAGAGGTATTAACTATGAAAAGAAAATTGTTATGTATCTTTTTATCGGTGTTTGTCTTTTTATGTTTGCCGGTTGCTGCACTTGCGGAAGAATCAACGCCGACACTAAAGACATTATCGCAGGAAATTCACGCGCAACTGGAAAACTTGAAGCAACAATCACGGCACTTGACGGAACAGTTACTAATAGCCGAGAACGAATTGCAAACATCATCGAAACGAGTAGAGGAATTACAGACGGAGTTGAGCGAGTTGAATATCTGTTTAACGAATACGAATCAGAAGTTGAGCGATTACTCGACGAAATTGACAGAATACGAAACGAAGCTGAAATTCAGGGCGAAGATAATAATGATAGCGGCGATAATTCTACTGATTTTTATAATGGTTCGCGTTATCTTATTGATTCTAAAAATAAAGTTTGGGATAAAGATTCCTTACTTGCTAAATCTTCTACTATAACCGATAAAGTAAATTAAAAGCGGACAAAAACGGATAATAATTTGATTTCTTCTTTCAGTCAAAGGCGGAGAGGGAATCTATAACCGCTTGTACTACATGGCGTTTTTTTTCAGGAAGCATTGAAACATCATAGGCGAGTTTATCAGTCTTATCTATTTCGGGAAGTTCGCCAGTTATCAGGTATTCAACGGTAACGCCTAAAGCCGCGGCGATTTTTACGGCAATATCGGCGCGAGGATAAGAGCCGGTTACTTTCCATGTTGAAATACCGTTACTACTTATTCCGCAAATATCGGCGAGTTCTTTTTGCTGCATATTCTTATCTTTTAGCAGCCTTTCCAGTCTTTCATAAAACAATTCTGTACGCATATTGCCATTATCGGCAAAAAGGTCTTTTTTTTCTACTACCTTGAATAAAGCACAGTGCAAATAAGAAGAAAGTTGAATTATTTGAATTGGAATAAATGGCAGTGCATATAGGAAGATAATTGTATGGTATTGAGATTCTTAAAAATGAATCGTTAATTGACAAAATCGCATATGAGAATTAGAATACTTATAAATTCTCGTATGAGAACATACAGAGAGTTCTTTTGCCGTCCTAGCGAGCGGTCAGGCTTGCTAGGACATCTTTTTTTTTAGGGTAAAAGCATGAGTAAAGTTTACATATCAGGCAAAATAACAGACAACGAAAACTATGTAAAAGATTTTGAGAATCGGGCAAGGCAATTAAAATCTTTAGGCTATTATCCGATAAATCCAGTACGAATATATGAGCGACTTAAAGCGCAGCTAGGCAGAGAGCCTACACGCCGGGAAATAATGAACGAAGACATAAGAGAATTAAAAAAGTGCGATTATATAAACTTCCTTGATAACTGGGAAGAATCAGAAGGCGCAAGAGAAGAACACGAAACCGCCGTAAAAGAAAATATTACAATCCTTAAAATTACAATGCTTTCTAATCATTGGTAAAATATGCGAAATATTCTAAATTATGCACATATCTTCTTACAATCGGTAAGCATATATTCATAAATAATATTCTTTAACGATGTACTCATTGTTTCGCCTATACCGTCCTGTAAGTTATCGCGTAATGTTACAGGATAAAAAATACCGTCTACAAGTGCTTTCATACCGTCTTTATAAATACATAATTCAATTTTCTTTTTTGCGATGTCCGGCGCGGATATGCTGAACTTATAGCCCTGAAATGATATAACGCCGGAATTGTCGGTAGTGCGCTCAAACTTGCTGCAAATAAAATCTTTATAGTTTGCCGGTGGTTTACGCCATACGGCGGCTTTTTTGGCGACTATTCCAAACTCATTATTAAAAATGTCGATGTATTTTGTTTTTAAGAAGTCGTTTGCTGCCTGAATTGTTTTTATTTTGTAATGCTTGAAATACCACGGTAAGCGACCTTGTAAAGTTCGCCACATTCTTTCTACGCGCCCTTTAGCTTGCGGCGACCATGCAAGAATCTGTTTAATACGCAGCTTGTCAAGAATCTGTTGCCATTGTGTACGCTTTTCATGTACGCCGGCGAGTTGTTCCTGAATCGTAAGTTTATCTTTATCTTTTGGACTTACGCAGAAAATTGCAGACCTATCAGAATAAATATCAAACATTAAACCATGTCTATCAATAGTTTGTTCCAGTATGTCATAATATCCATAACTACATTCATTTTCAGTCATACATAAGCCGGTTAATTTTTCTTCCGCGTCGTCGATTGCTCCATGCAGTGTGTAATATGATGTATCGCCGCACCATAAAAACCATTGATACGGTGTCGCGTCAATCTGTATTAAATCACCGGCAGAATCACGGCGGTATCTAGGGCGGTGTACTTTATCTTTTTTCGGTTTATTGTGCTTTTCCGGGGAATCTATTCCGGCTTCTGTAAGGACTGTATAAATTGTTCGGTAGGAATAATGAATGTCGTAATAATCGTTTAATGCTTTCCTGAAAAAGTGGAAATTAACGCCGTCAAAATCAGTTCTGTAGGTGTCGATAATTTTCTTTTTGACATCATCAGGAACGGTATTTTTAGGCTTCATTCCTTTATGTCCGTTGATTAAAACCTTCTCACCTTTCTTTTTGAACCTGCCTTTTAAGACGCATAAATGAGATTTAGTGTAGCCGGTTATCCGGGAAACTTGGTCGAGAGTATATTTATTATCAATCAATCCTTGCAGATAATAAGCAAGATTTTCTCTATCGTGAGGGTGTTTTACAGTACGCATATAATCACCTCGGCACTTTATTATTGGCAGAAACATTCTAAAACTTTACTTTTTTGTGTCATAAATGGCGCGTTTTGGTTGTCATTTGGTTGTCAAAATTATGTCAAGTTATCATACATTAAGCGTGTCAAATTGTCGTCAAGTATAAAAACAAACTGACATTATCAAGAATGACAAGAAAATGACAATTATTTGTCAAAAGATTGTCAACACAATGACAAAAAGCGTGTCTTTTGGTTGCGTTTTGGTTGTCATTTGGTTGCAAAATGTCCGCCTAGTATAGGATAGTATAGGTTAGGTAAGATTAGTATAGACAAGCACAGGCAAGCACAATGTCGTCATGTTGTCAAAAAGTTGTCAAAGAATTGCGCAAGAGTTGCAATTTTGATTTTGTGTGTTTATGTGTGTGTTTTTTGAATCCTGATTCTTAAACATCCTTAAAAAATCCAGTGCAAACATATTGCGTATTAAATCCGCTTTTGGTATAACTCACTTATTCCCGAAAAATACCGTTTCCAGTTGCCGCAAAAAAAAATAAAAAAAAGTTGATTTAGATTAACAAAAAGTATTGACAGATGTAAAAGGAGGCGTTACGGGGGATATTCCCCCGTTAGAGAGGGTAGTGAGCAATGAAATGCGAACGAGGGAGAGACCTCTCCCTCCTACTTACCTGTGCTTATTTTTTTAATCCACTTTTCACTCTTTAGGCGGATAAGGCACCAAAAGGTTTTTACGATATCATCGGCCTTGAGGCAGACATAGATCCAGAAGGCCGGCCAGTGGAAAACAAAGCCTGCGAGAATGCCAAGGGGAATTGCGAGCACCCAAAGGAAAATATTGTCTGCTATCATAAGCATTTTTGTGTCGCCGCCGCCACGGAGAACGCCCTTTGTCATAATGGAGTTTGTGGCGCGGAAAATTATAATGATACTGATTGCGGCCATAAGCTGTTCTGCAATTTTTACGGTTTCTTTGCTTACATTGTAGGTTGAAATGATAGGGTGGCTTACTGCCATTATAAAGATTGCAGAAAGGGTTCCCAGAGCAAGGCCGAGTCCAAAGAACATCCAGCCCTGATCCATTGTCTTGTGACGGTCGCCAAGGCCAAGGGTCTGGCCGGTAACAATGGCGCCTGCCTGTGAAACTCCCTGAATCACTACTGTACTCAGCTGCTGGGTTACGCTTGTGATTGCGTTTGCTGCAACAAAGGCTGCTCCCAGATGTCCGATTACCATTGCAACAGAATTGTTTCCGATGGCAAGAATTGCGTCGCTTATAAGAACCGGAATGGAGATTCTGATGTACTCACCAAGAAGAGAGCCGGTTTTCATAAAGAGGTCCCGGATTCTGAAGCGGATATTTTTATCTTTAAAGAAGAGATAGCCCAGAATCATTGAAGCTTCAAAGAGGCGGGCAATGAGTGTTCCAAGAGCTGCTCCGGCTACTTCCATGCGGGGTGCTCCGAACTTTCCGAAAATGAAAGTGTAGTTTGCTCCCAGGTTTACAAAAAAGGCTCCGATAGAAACATAAAGAGGCAGCCTTACCTGGCCGACACTTCGCAATACAATAGTAGAAACAAGGCTGGTTCCAAGGAAAAAGTAAGTTACAATAGACCAGCGGAAGTATACATCACCCAGGCTGATAATGTCCTGGTCGCTGGTATACATTTTCATAAGGGTGCTCGGCATGATAAGAGTGAGCATGGCGAAGATTGCGGCAAGTGCCACGGTTATTCTCAGCATAAGGCAGACTGTCTGCTTGAGGGCGTGGCCTGCTTCTTCTTCGTGACCGTCGTTTGCCTTTTTCATTCCCCAGTAGCGGGAAACAAGAACAGAGGCTCCCATTCCAAGGCCCATACAGAAAATATGATAAATACTGATAAAAGAGTTTGCGAGAGAGGTAGCAGAAAGGGCAGTTTCGCCCAGACTTCCTACCATGATTGTATCGAGCATGTTTACGCCAATGCTGATAAGGCTCTGCATGGCAATTGGCAGAGCCAGCGCAAAAACGCCCTTATAAAAAGCTGGTTGTTTCTGGAATAATTTCATAGAGTGACTATATTAAAACGTTTAACTCTATTTTACAAGCGCGTGTTTCTGCCATCTTCGGCTCTTCCAGCGCAGAAGCATAACGATTCCGCGGGTGGTTTCATCTGTACCAATTCCAAGCCAGAAGCCTACAAGACCAAGTCCGCACTTCAAGCCAAGAATATAGCTTCCCAAAACCATAAAGAACCAGTTTGAGAAAATACCGTATAAAACCGGGAAGCGTACATCGCCAGAGCCCTTCAAAGCGCCGATATAAACCAGGTTCAGCGAACGGCCGAATTCTATATAGGCAGAATAAATCAAAAGGGTGCTTACAAAACCGTAAACTTCAGGAATGTCAGTAAAGATTCCGATTACCGGTCGCTTTACAAGGTTTACCAGAACAATCATTACCATAGAAACCGTTGTTGCTACCAGCTGATATTTGAAGACTTTTTTGTAAACAAGGTCATTCTGCTTTGCGCCTACAAAATATCCGGATTTAATCTGTGTAGCCTGACCAATCGCAATTGCCGCAACAAATACAAAGCGAAGGATTGTCATTGTATAAACCTGGGCCGACATGGCGTAAGTTCCAAGAGTAGAAATCATGGCCATAATTGTAATCTGACTTACGTTGTAAGAAAGGCTTTCGCCTGCAGTTGGAACACCTACCTTCAAAACCATTTTAAAGGCCTCGCGAGGTACTTTTGTAATTCCCTTCATGTGGAAAACAACGTCGCGGCGGCGCTTAATAAATATACGGAAGAGAATGCAGGAAACAACCATTGCAAAACCCGAAGCTCCCGCAACACCAGGAACACCCAGTACCGGCAGACCAAACCAGCCGTAAAGGGAAAGTGCATTTCCAAGAACATTTGTAAGGTTTGCAACAATGGAAGTAATCATTGCTTCACTTGTGTAGCCGTAACTTCTTAAGATTGCACCCTGTAAAAGGCTGAAGGCATTAAAGAAGCAGCTGATTCCACCATAAATGATAAAATACTGCCAGGCATAACGGCGTACGGCAGGTTCAAGAGTGTAGCGGTTGAGCAGCCAGCCGGTTCCAAAAATTACCAGGGCAGTCATAAAAATTGACATAAAGAAAACCATAATAGCACCGGCCTGGGCTACATGATTTAAATCTTCTTCAGATTTATTTGCTCCAAGGTACTGGGCAAGGACAATTGAACATCCGGTTCCAATTACAGAAAAAAGAATTGTCAGAAAGAAAGAGTATTGTGAAACAAGACCTACTGCAGCAACTGCATCGTTACTGTAAGAACTTAGCATCATTGTATCAACTGATGATACGAGAATGCGGAAAAACTGCTCCATTGCAATAGGGAGTGTAAGTTTAAGCATTGGCAAAGCGCCACGTGATTTCTTATCCATAGCGGTAATTTAGCATTTTGCCCCTTCTTATAATAGTAAAATTCTATAAATAATTTGCTAATTTTTTTTGTGAAATTTTCATATGTATTGATGAATAGAAACAAAATATCCGATATAATATAAATATGAAGCTTGCGGTGGCTGCGAGGTCTGTCATGACATTCAGCCTGTGCACCCGCTTTTTTCATGATACTATTTAGAAAGGTGGAAAAATGTCTATCAATTCTATCTTGGATTCCATCGACGGAATCGTGTGGGGAATCCCTACAATCGTTTTAATTCTTGCCACAGGTCTGATCCTTACCATTCGTGCACGTGGCATTCAGTTCACAAAGCTTGGAAGAGCCTTCAAATCAATCTTCAAAGAGAACGATGGTAAAGGTGAACTTTCTGGTTTTGCTGCTCTTTGTACAGCTCTTTCTGCAACAATCGGTACAGGTAACATTGTCGGTGTTGCAACAGCTATTGTAGCAGGTGGACCTGGAGCCCTCTTCTGGATGTGGTTTGCAGCTATTCTTGGAACTGCAACAAAATATGCAGAATGTATGCTTGCAATCAAGTACCGCGAAGTAAGTCCTGATGGTCACGTTCTTGGTGGTCCATTCTATACAATCGAAAAAGGTATGGGACCAAAGTGGAAGTGGCTTGCAGTTCTCTTTGCAGTATTCGGAGCACTTGCCGGTATCATGGGTATTGGTACAATGACTCAGATCAACGGTATTACTTCTGCTGTAAACAACGCTTTTGATCCAAACAGCACAAACATTGCCTTTACACTCTTTGGCCATGATTACACATGGGCTACAGTAATTTCTGGAATTATCATTACTGTATGTACAGCTCTCGTAGTAATCGGTGGTATCAAGCGTATTTCTAAAGTTGCAGAAAAAGTTGTTCCTGCAATGGCAATTATCTATGTATTCCTTGGACTTTCAATTCTTATCATGAACGCAATGAAGATTCCTGGAGCATTTGCCCTCATCTTCAAGTCTGCCTTCGGATGGCGTGCTGTAGGTGCCGGTGCAATGGGATTTGTATTCAAGCAGATTACAGACTCAATGCAGAAGGGTATTGCACGTGGTATCTTCTCTAACGAGGCCGGCCTTGGTTCTGCACCAATTGCAGCTTCTGCAGTTCAGACAAACGAGCCGGTAGAGCAGGGACTTGTAAACATGACAGGTACTGTAATTGATACACTCATCATCTGTACAATGACAGGTCTTTCAATTGTAATTGCTTTCTATGGCGATATGATTGGTGGAGTTACAGACTGGAACGCTGGTGTTCAGGGTGCTGCTCTTACAGCAACAGCATTTGCTAAGGTTCTTGGAGGAGACGGACATAGTGTTCAGTTCCTTCTTATGCTTTGTCTTGCTTTCTTTGCCTTTACAACAATTCTCGGCTGGGACTACTATTCAGAAAAATGTCTTGAGTATCTTACAAAGGGAAGCATGGGACCAGTTAAGGCTTACCGCTGGCTCTACATTCTTGCAGTTGCAATCGGTCCATACTTTACAGTAAATGCAGTATTCACAATTGCCGACATCTTCAATGGTCTTATGGCAATTCCTAACTGTATCGCACTTATCGCTCTCAGCGGTGTAGTAGCAAAAGAAACAAAGGCATACTTCGATAAGTATCCATCACTTTAGTAAGGAGGGGAAAGTCTTCCCCTGCGCCCGCACTTCGTTGCGGGCTACCCTTTCTAACGGGGGCTCTGCCCCCGTAACGCCCCTGCCGTTTTAGTAACGAATTTCATCCCCATTCATATAAATCTTATTTCTACCATCAGTTTTTGCCAGATAAAGATTTTCGTCGGCAATTTTAAGAGTCCGGTTATAATCTTTGCAGAAAGAAGCAATTCCGGCAGAGATTGTAACCGGATTTCCTTCTATTATAAAGTTCATTCTTACATCATGCATTACATGCTGGAACAATTCCAGAGTTACATCCTCCGGCAGGCGCGAAAGAATAACAAACTCTTCGCCTCCATAGCGGAAAAGTTCAAACTCATTAGAACAGTACTTTAACACAATCTGTGAAAGAATCTGCAGAGCCTTGTCTCCAGTCTGATGTCCATAGGTGTCGTTTATATTCTTGAAATAATCAATATCGTAAATAATAGCGCAGCTGAAGCCAAGCTCGGCGCGGTTTGCAAGTGAGCGGCGGTTATAAAGACCGGTAAGTTCATCCTTAGAAGAAAGTTCCTTATAGCGCTTTTCTGATTCTTCCAGAGTCTGGTTCTGCAGCATAAACTGATTTGCAACCAGGTAGCACACATAAAAAAGGAAAAAGTAAGCTGCAGTAAAAGCTACACAGTTTTCCAGCCAGTTCAAATTAGGTATAAGCCGACGGCCTGGAAAAAATGGGGCCTTAAAGGTAAGTATGAACATGACCAGAAAAAGCAGATAGTTTAGGACAGGCAGCCAGCGTTTGAGTTTGTTTATTGTAACAGAAAATCCGTAATAAACCGGAATAATCATAATGTAGAATGGAAAGCCGCAGATAAAGTTTCCGGTAACAATAAACATGGCTGGAAAAGAAACAAAGCCGGAAAAAATATTTGCAATGGAAATAAAACGTGCGTATTTTTTCTTTTTAAAACACATGTAAAGAAAAGCAGTTGCAAGAAAGATTGTACAGACTAAACAGACGAGGGTATCGAGAATGTAATTTTTGGCTTTGCTGAATCCTAAAAGGCCGGATAAAAAAGAAACAATAGTGCCGCCAAGATTTGCAGAAACGCCAAAAAAGCCCAGAATCAGGGCCAGGTGCTTGGAAATAGTTGAATCTCTCATAATTCTTTTTTATAAGGACATTATTGCCTTATTATAATTATTTGTCAACGTTGCAAGCCGGCACCCGGTTCCTGAGGGATTATCTGATGACTTTTCCCTCTTTATTCTTAATTCTTTCTATATAATTATCTATAGATTTAAGAGGACTTTCAAATTCCATGCCGCCAACAGGCATTTTGTCTTCTGTTTTTTCTTCAAGGGCAAAATTGATGTTGTGGATGTCTGAACCGCTGGTCATTGGAAAGTCATAAATCTTTGCGTATTCCATAGCCAGTATATTTTGGTCTGGAGTGTTGCCACCGTTGTAAACTTCTACTCCGTGAACCTCTCTCGGGTGCAGGTGAATTGCATTTATGTAGCCGCGTAATCTGAATGGATGTGCCTGAATCATAAGGCCGCCTTCGCGGTTTACTGCGTCAAAAAGCTGACCGTGATTCATGGATTCTACTTCCGGATGGTCTAAAAGCCAGTTTTTGTCCAGACCGTAAATCAGGTAATCGTCTCCGGAAAAAGTCTGTTCAATTCCAAAGAAAACCTTAAAATCACCTCCATCTGCTGCATTCTGTCTTTTTGCTTCTGCAAGTGCTGCCTCATAACCTGAGCAGTACTGTTCAATGCGGGACTTCCAGTCCAGTTCATGGGAAACGGCAGTGTTTCCGCCAAAAAAGTGGTCGGTTACAAAAATGCCGTCATAGCCAAGCTTCTTATATACAGAAATATATTCTGATCCTGAAGAAGTACCGCATTTACTTGCTTCACATGTGTGGAGGTGTGTTTCATACTTAAAGGTTTTCATTTTTTACTTACTCAACTTCAACTTTTTCTATTTTTGCGCCAAGTTTTTTAAGCTGGCCAACAAGGTCTTCGTAACCGCGTTCAATCTGATAAACGTTACTGATTCTGCTTGTTCCATGTGCACACATAGCTGCAATAACCATGGCCATACCGGCGCGGATATCAGGTGATACAAGGTGGTCTCCGTGAAGCATGCTAGGGCCGCAAACAACGGCGCGGTGAGGGTCGCAGAGGGTAATCTTTGCACCCATAGAAATCAGTTTATCTACAAAGAACATTCGGCTTTCGAACATCTTTTCAAAAATCAAAACAGTTCCCGAAACCTGAGTTGCAGTAACAGTCATAATAGATGTAAGGTCGGCAGGGAATCCAGGCCAAGGCATATCGTCGATTTTTGGAATAGCGTTTCCAAGGTCATCGTTTACCTTAAGCTCCTGTGTGTTAGGAACTGTAAGTTCGTCTCCGTTTATAGACCAGCTGATTCCAAGCTTTGCAAAAGAGTATTTAAGCGGGCGCATTTCTTCTGCGCGTACACCCTTGATTGTAATCTTTCCCTTTGTAGCGGCTGCCATACCAATGTAAGAGCCGATTTCAATATAATCAGGTCCAATAGTAAATTCACAGCCGTGAAGTTTTTTTACGCCTGTGATGTGAAGGATGTTACTTCCAATTCCTGTGATTTTAGCACCCATTGCAACCAGCATCTTACAGATGTCCTGAACATGTGGTTCGCTTGCACAATTCTGCAGAATTGTTTCGCCTTCAGAGAGGGCTGCAGCCATAACGGCATTTTCTGTTGCAGTTACAGATGCTTCATCAAGGAAGATATCAGCTCCTACAAGCTTGGTTGCAGAAAATTCAAAACGTCCGTTTACATGGATGTTTGCACCCAGAGCCTTAAGTGCAAGGAAGTGTGTGTCCACACGGCGGCGGCCGATTACGTCACCACCAGGAGGAGTCATCTGGCATTTTCCCTTGCTTGCAAGAAGAGGTCCTGCAAAAACAATGGAACCGCGGACCTTCTTTGTAAGGTCGCTTGGAAGTTCTGTTGTTTTTATTTTATCGCACTGGATTTTCCAGTTGTGTTTGCTGAGTTTTTCAACCTTAGCACCAAGAGATTTTAAGATTTCAAACATTACGTTTGTATCCTGAATCTCCGGAATATTGTGAAGGATAACTGGCTCTTCTGTCATAAGAGTTGCCGCAATACAAGGCAAGGCTGCGTTTTTGTTTCCGCTTGCTGTAACTGTCCCCTGAATAGGATATCCACCCTCAATTACATATTCGTGCATTATTTCACCTTTTGTGTTAATAAGTTAATTAATACATCGGCACATTTTGCACACTGGTTTAGAGAAAGCCATTCATTGCGGGAATGAAATTCATGGGCTCCTGTGAAGATATTTGGAGTAGGGATTCCAAGTTCAGTAAGGCGCGAGCCGTCTGTTCCACCGCGAATCGGCTGTTTGCGAACCTTTACACCAGAATCTTCATAAGCTTTTTCAAGTCTCTGCATGATTTCCGGGTGCTGGTCCAGCTTTTCCTTCATATTAAGATACTGCTGCTTAAAGTTCAGTTCGTAGTTTCCGCCAAGCTTTGTAATTACATTTTCTGCAGCGGCCTTTATGATTTCCTTTTCTTTTTCGATTTCTTCTATATTAAAAGAACGAAGAAGCATTTCTACAGTTGAGCTTTCTATTGAACCTGTAATTTCCATAGGGGCAATAAAGCCTTCGTAGTTTTCTGTGGTTTCAGGAGCCATGTTGCGTGGTAATTCTGATACAAAGGCGCTGGCAAGTGTAACTGCATTAACCATTCCGCCAGACTTTGCACTGCCTGTGTGGCAGGCCTTTCCTGTAAACTTTATAGAGCAGGCCCAGGCATTAAAGCATTCTGCTTCAAGTTCACCTTCATCGCCGCCGTCTGCAGTAACAGCAAAATCAGCTTTAAGAATATTCAAAGGTACCTTATCCATGCCGTGGCCGGTTTCTTCATCCGGGCTGAACATTACTTCAATCGGGCCGTGTTTAAGGTTCTCATCTTCATAATGATTCATAAGATATTCAACTGCTGCCATGATTGCAGAAACTCCAGCCTTGTCATCTGCCCCAAGAAGGGTAGTTCCGTCAGATTTTACGATTGTATCATCCTGTCCGGTTGGAGACTCTGAGGCAGAAAGAATTGAAATAACAGGTTTTACGTTTTCGCCGGTTACTTCGTCTACAGTATCCATGTGTGCCATAAGCAGAATGGTCGGGTACTTTTTGCGTTCATCAGGATCTGTAATATTTGAATCGATTTTAGCAACTACATAACAGTTGTCTGTAAGGTAAACATTTCTTGTTCCAAGATTGCGGAGTTCCTTTACCAGAATCTTTGCAATGTCCCATTGTCTTTCAGTTGAAGGAAAAACTCCGGCTTCTGCAGCCTTTCCATCGCTTTCCGACCAGATTTTCACATAGCGGCAAAAGCGGTCCAGTAATTTATTCTCTTCGTCTTTATTTCCATATATATAATTCATGCTGGGCATTATATAAAAAAGTAAAAAAAAAATCAAAAAAAACACAAAAATTCGCACATCAGCTATTGACCAAAGTTCGTGAAAGATATATATTCATTTTCACCGTCGCAACACTGAGTTGCGACACTGAACAAAGCAAAAAGTTCTTTGACAGATCAGG
>SFNX01000089.1 GCA_004552595.1 Lachnospiraceae bacterium
CCATCATCCGTAAGGAGCATAAGCCCTTCCGTATCGATGTCAAGTCTCCCGACAGGTGCAATTTCGCGCTCTGTATCAATCAGATCTACGACAGTTTTGTACTTCTTATCTTCAGTCGCAGACACAACACCGGCCGGTTTATTAAGAACATAATATACAAATTCCTCGTACTCGATTTTGTCATTATCAAGATAGACTTCGTCCTTTTCAGGATCAATTTTCAGTGCCGGGTCTTTCTTGATTTTGCCCCCAACTCTTACATGATTATGATAAATCCGCTCAACCGCCTCGCTGCGGCTAAGCTTAGTCATGTTGCTTATGAATTTGTCAAGACGCATCTTTGCCATGAGTGTTCCTTTTTGTGCATATCAATTAACTTAGAAAGAAATCAATTAGCTTAGTTAGAAATTAATCAACTTATAAAGAAATAAAATAACTTAGAAAGTATACAGGAATTCGAAAATGTGTGCAAGCATAAACAGGTGCGTTCGACAAAAGTCGAACGCACAGGAACACAAATGTAACAGAAAAGGGATTATCAGCATGTGGTTTTATTTAATTATTTATTACAAGAAATTGCATAATCTGAACTAGATAACATCCTAAAGACTATTTATCTTTCCTCTGATTATACAATTAGTTTTGAAGACCATATTTTCCATTTCGACAGTTCCACAGGCATCATTGACAAAGTCTGCGTAATAATCACTATTGCCAAAAAATCGATCAAGAATAATCGATGTGTCTGTTATACCATCATCAATGCTACCACTTAAGGTGTTATAACTGCTGTATTTATAGTCTATAGTTCTACGTACAAGACCGCCTAAGACAGGACGCATATGAATATATCGACTTGCGCATAGCATTAAATTGTCATCATGTCGTGGCATTTCATAGATACATGTCTCAAATGCGATACCACTTTCTTTTTTCTTTCCAAAATGGCATAAATATGTATGATTTAGCCATTTTACCGCTTTTATTATTGGGTTATTTTCCTTCTCAACGATCAAATGATAACAATTCGGCATTAAGCAATAAGCGATAATCCTAAAGTCAAAGTAAACCTTGCAAATTGATAGAAGACATAAAAACACCTCATAATCTCTCGCACGTCTGAACAAATCGATTGCTACATTTTCCGCATCATATAAACAGTCTACACCACCCTGGACCCAATACCGTCTCCGCCTATGCATCACTCCTCCTTCCTGCTTAATAACCCCTTATTACCTATAGGCATTAGCATCATCAAGTATTAGGTATAATATATAGCCTGTTACATTGTGCTATTTTATATATGTCGCCGTAATAATTAATATTTCATACAGATTTTGTTGGAATAATGTGAATAATCTGTAAATTATATATAAACCGCTCATTAATGATTAAGTTACCCTATCGTTATCCACAATTTCCTACTGTCATCCAATGCAAAATATGATAAAATACACATTATGGATAAGGAAAAAGTTACACAGTTTTTGGACAAATTGGACATAGAATATGACCTTTTGCAACACCCGGCAGCTGTGACCGATGAAGCAATAAAATATCTTGATGAAAATTTGCCGTCTAATCCGTGCAAGAATTTATTTCTTGTGAACAGGCAGGAAACCGAATTTTATCTGTTGATG
The DNA here is from genome assembly GCA_004552595.1 of Lachnospiraceae bacterium. Classification (GTDB taxonomy): domain Bacteria; phylum Bacillota; class Clostridia; order Lachnospirales; family Lachnospiraceae; genus UBA2868. The sequence goes on from SFNX01000089.1 coordinate 1,641, forward strand.
ATGCCAAGAAACAAGGATTTCAGGACGAAATACATCAAGGAGCAGCTTGGGCTTTCGCATCTTTCTTTTGCTAAGGAGGTGCATATGGTTGAAAAGCTTGATGTGCACCCCGGCTCTGTAAGCGTCATGTGCCTTATAAATGAGAGCGCGCGCGATGTGCACTTTATTCTTGATGAAGATGTGAAAAAATCACAAACAATACGTTTTCACGTCGGGGATAATACATGCTCGGCAAGGGTCAAATTGAGCGACTTCCTTGAGAAGATCATTCCGGCAATCGGGAAAGAACCGATATCAATCGATATCCCGGATATGAAAGAATAAAAAATAATAGGAACCGATATCCCGGACATATAAAAGTTCAATACAAATCAAATAAAATAAAAATAAAACATAAACCAAATAAAAAGTAAAATATAAATCATATATAAACAAAATAAAAAATAAATCATATATAAATAAAAATACAATAGAAATAAAATTAAATAAAAACAAAAATATAAACGGAGGACAAAAGATGTATTTAGAGGAGTACAACCGCTGGCTTAAGGGCACATTTGAGGATGCTGATATTATGCCGGAGCTTATGAAGATTGAGGGCAATGATGACGAAATCAAGGATAGATTCGCGGTTTCGCTTAAGTTTGGTACAGCGGGACTTAGAGGCGTTCTTGGCGCGGGCACTAACAGAATGAATGTGCCGGTAGTTAAGCAGGCAACGCAGGGACTTGCTAACTGGGTTAAGACACAGGGCGGCAATCAGACAGTAGCCATAAGCTATGATTCGAGACTTAAAAGCGATGTTTTTGCTAAAACAGCAGCAGGTGTACTTGCGGCAAATGGCATCAACGTGCGCATTTATGACGCGCTCATGCCTGTACCTGCACTTTCCTTCGCTACAAGGTACTATAAATGCAACGCCGGAATTATGGTGACAGCGTCTCACAATCCGGCAAAGTACAACGGATACAAGGCATACGGCCCTGACGGATGCCAGATGACAGATGATGCGGCAGCAATCGTTTATGAAGAGATTCAGAAAACGGATGTCCTTAACGGAGCTAAGTACATGTCTTTTGCAAAGGGCGTCGAAGAAGGGCTCATCAGATTTGTCGGCGATGACTGCAAGGATGCTTTCTATGCGGCAATTGAGGAACGCCAGGTTCGTCCGGAATTATGTAAAACAGCGGGCCTTAAGCTTGTATACTCACCACTTAACGGTGCCGGCTTAGTTCCTGTTACAAGAGTTCTTAATGATATCGGAATCACGGATATTACAATTGTGCCTGAGCAGGAGTACCCGAACGGCTATTTTACAACATGTTCATATCCTAACCCTGAGATTTTTGAGGCTCTTAAGCTTGGACTTGAATTAGCAAAAGAGGTTGACGCAGACCTTATGCTTGCGACAGACCCTGACGCAGACAGAGTCGGAATTGCGATGAAGTGTCCTGACGGAAGCTTCGAACTTGTAAGCGGTAACGAAATGGGTGTCCTTTTACTCGATTACATTTGTGCAGGCCGTATTGAGAAGGGCACTATGCCAAAAGACCCGGTTGCCGTCAAATCAATCGTATCCACGCCACTTGCTGACGCCGTTGCAAAGCATTACGGAGTTGAAATGCGCTCAGTATTAACAGGATTTAAGTGGATAGGAGACCAGATTGCCGGTCTTGAAGAAAAAGGCGAAGTTGACAGATTCATCTTCGGATTTGAGGAAAGCTACGGTTACCTTGCAGGCCCATACGTACGTGACAAGGATGCGGTCATTGCATCAATGCTTATTTGCGAAATGGCAGCTTACTATAGAAGCATCGGCAGCTCGATTAAAGAGCGTCTTGAAGAAATTTACAGCCAGTATGGCCGTTATCTTAATAAAGTTGACTCATTTGAATTCCCGGGACTTACAGGCATGGACAAGATGAATTCAATCATGAGCTCATTTAGAGAGAATCCGCCTAAGGATTTTGCAGGATACAAAGTTGAAAAAGTTACAGATTACCTCGACTCAAAAGCAACAGGCTTACCGTCTGCAAATGTACTCATATATGCTCTTGAAGGCGGTGCTTCAGTCGTTATCAGACCATCAGGCACAGAGCCTAAGATCAAGACATATTTCACAACACTTGGAAAAGACTTAGAAGAAGCTATGAAGCAGAAGGATGCGCTCGCCAAGAGCCTTAACCTGTAGTGTCAAAGAACAATTAACAAAACGGGGTATGGTCAATTTGCACCACACCCCGTTTTTTTATAAAGCTTCACCCGATATCAGTCATGAGCATCAGTTCTTTGATGATTCCTGATATGAGGATTAAAAAAATCCCAAGAATTGTTACAAATATTATTACCGGGTACGCTCCGGCGTAACCGGATCTTGAAATATGATTGATTAAAATCCCGCAGTATGCCCAAATAATTGCGAGCGAAGACATAAAACGATTCGAGAAAATAACAAAAAGCATTCCTAAAACAGTTCCCCCGATTAAAACGATAACAGTAAAGAATTGCTCGGAGAGATTAAATATGTTCCAGTTGAGCTTAATAAGGAGAACGCTCATATTTGCAATTGTTGCTGCGACAATCCATCCGAAGTAGAGATCAAATGTATATAGGCATATTTTGGCAAAAAGCGGAATATGCGGCTCCATCGCGGTAAGCATTACGTTCTCAGGGGAAAGCCTGAACGAAATGATTGCAAGCGAAAGAAGCAGACCTATCATAAAAAGCATGGACAGGAATGTTTTTTCGTAGCTGAAGCTGAAAAGCCAGCCGATGTTCATGATGCAGCTTATTATGAACCACGGGCCAATAAGCGATATGAAGGTGTTCGCGAAGACTTCATTAAAAACGCCTAACTGGTACACAATAAAATATCCGAGTAAAAGATAAATCACAAACCAGATTGAAAAGGTGAGAGGTGCGGGCGTGAAAAGGCTGTGGTATTTAGCCGAAATTTCGGCGGTTGAGCCGCGCCCAAACGGGAGAGTGTTCGCGATGATATTTATGCTGATCATTGAGATAAAAAAAATAATATTCCAATATTTAAGAGATTTTACCATAATTATCCTCCGTTTCTAGTCGCCCTACAGCGGGGCAATCATTTGAGGGTACCGTTCAATCAACAAGGTTTATATAAAACAAAAGCCGATTGCTCCCACTGCAGGACATTGATTTATGTAAACAACGACAGAAAAAATGATTTCTCTCGAGGCGTATTTGAATAATAACACTGAATACTAGCCAAAGTGCCAGCCAATTTTAGCTTAAATTTACAAATTCAGAGCAAAAATAGCCAGAATTCTGGCTATGGAAAAAACCGTCACAAAGTGATATAATTTAAGCATAGTTCAACGTCAATTTGTGCACCTAAATGGAGGTGAATGATGATTTTATGACACGAACGCAGCTTTACAAGAATTTCGCAGACAATATCGAAATTGAGAGAGTGAGGATGAAGCTAACGCAGAAAAAGATGGCCGATGCGCTTCAGATTTCACTTTCAAAGTACAAAATCTTAATTACAAATCCTTACGAGGCCAATATTGACATTTATCTGGCCCATCAGATTCGGATGCTGATAGGAAAGTCAGTGAGGGAGCTTTGCGGCGATGAACTGCCGGAAATGGAGATGATCGATCACTTTCGGCAGTTGCCGAAGCACCGCCAGGATTCAATCCGCTACATCATCGAAACCGAGTATCAGCTCAATAAAGACGCCAAGCAGGATGCCAACGAGGAAGAATTCACGACATGCTATGTGCCGACCGGCAACATGGAAGACGGCATGACGCTTGATTCGCGCGATTTTATCACAGTTAATATCGCTGAATATAAAAAGAAGAGCCGTGAACGTATCGACTGCGCCGTGAAGATAACATCAAATCACCTGCACCCTGTCTACAGCCGTGGAGATATTCTGCTCATTTCAAGACGTGCGCCAAGAGACGGCGATGTCGGCATTTTCATATCAAAGGAAACGCGTCAGATGTATATCCGTGAATTCAAGCAGACAAACCCTTGCGAACTGCGCCCAATCACAAGCTACGGCGAAACAATCTATGTCAACAGCGACGACAAGTCAGACATGGACAAGTGGGTTAAGTTCGGCACAGTCATCACAACTATGCGCTAAATGAACTAATAATTTTGTTCGTGCACAATATCATGTTATAATGATACGGAATAACTAAAATTATGCGGAGAAGCAAAATATGATTATTACCAGAGCACCTTTTCGGGTGAGCTTTTGCGGAGGCGGAAGCGACCTTCCGGGCTTTTATGAAAAGTACGGCGGCTGCGTATTAAGCACAACTATTCGAAAATATATGTACCTTACAATCCACAATTATTTCGAGAAGGATAAGATTGTCCTTAAGTATTCGAAAACGGAAATAGTGGATAATTATGATCAGATAGAACACAGAATTTTCAAGCAGTGCCTTAAGGATTACGATATAAAGGGCGTTGAGTTATCAAGTATGGCGGATATTCCGGCAGGAACCGGACTTGGCTCATCAAGTACGTTTACGGTGGCTCTTTTACAGCTGTTAAACACTTATAAGGGGACATATCAGTCTAAATACAAGCTTGCAAAAGATGCGTGTGAGGTTGAAATTGATAAGTTAAAAGAGCCGATTGGGAAGCAGGACCAGTTCGCGGCGGCATTTGGCGGACTTAAGTTTTATGAGTTTATGCCAAACGGCTTTGTGAATGTCGAGCCGGTTGTTATGGCACCTGAAAGCTATAAAAAGCTTGAGAATAACATCCTGATGTTCTACCTTGGCGGCACGCACTCCGCATCTGAGATTTTAAAAGAACAGTCGCAGAATGTTAAGGCTTTAGATAAGGCAGCAGTGCAAAATAAGATGTGCGATTTAACTAGGGAGCTTAAAGCCGAGTTACAGAACAATAACGTGGACGCAATGGGCGAGCTTTTGCATAAGAACTGGATGCTTAAAAAAACGCTTGCTTCAGGAATTACAAATCCATTGATTGATGAGACTTATGACTTGGCAATGGCAGCAGGCGCAACAGGCGGTAAACTGCTTGGAGCGGGCGGTGCA
>SFNX01000090.1 GCA_004552595.1 Lachnospiraceae bacterium
TTGTTGAAGGCGTGAATCTTTTCTGGCACTTTGGCTCATATGTCGGATATCCGATACGAAACGGATATATGATTTATTTTACCGTTTCATTAGTTGCAATCGGATTTATTCAAAAAACAGAAAATGCAGATGTAAACACACAAGAAGCGACTGAAAAAGCAAATGCAAATAAAACAAATGTATTTAATATTTTGCTTTCGCTAATAACTGCTGCGGGCCTTTTCTTTATTGGATTTTTCTATAGCAATACAGAAGGTTTAACGCTTAGAAATGTATTCCATATTACAACGCTGACAATGGTGGTTACATTCATTGTTTATATGTATTTCCTTATTAGCGGGAAAGGTAAAGTTACAAAATGCGCTGCTATTGTAATGGCGGCAGAGGTGATTTTATTTGGCTTTATTATGATTGGAAAGCCTGCATATTATTCTGTTAATACTTCTGATTTAGAGCAGGAAGGTGAATACATTACTAAAAGCATTCAGCTTGATAAGGCATTTTCACTTAATGCCACTGATTATAGTGATGAAAACAACGATCTGATGTTTAAGAGGGTTAAGAATCCGGACACATCTTTAAATGCCAACTATGGCCTTATTTTAAGGCGCCCTGTATTATCTAACTGGACACACCTTTTATCGCCTCTTCTTCAAAGAGATGCTGCAAAGCTTGGATACAGCGTTCAGTACACAAGACTTCTTGATTCGGGCGGAACCTGTTTTTCGGATGCGCTTATTGGAATTACCGATGTAATATCCGGGCTTAAGCTTGATGAAAAACTATACGAATTAAAAGACACATGTACAGTCAATAGTGAAGATGGAGAAGAAACATATTATTTATACAAAAGTAAATACACTCTTCCATTTGGAATAGTTACAGATAATATCAATTATGATTTTGAAAATGCATCAACGGTAGAACTTTACAATGCAATTTACAAAAGCATCACACAAAGCGATAAAAAAATCGCGCATGAATATGAAGCTACTGATAAATTAAGTGTTAGCGGTAATAAGGCCCTATATTATATGTCGGGACAGACTGACACTGATGACTACAATACAACAATAGCTGTTAACGGCAATAAGGTTTACGTTCCAAGCATTAAGGAAACAGACAACACGCTGTATCCGGCACACTTTAACAATAATGCACTTTATCTTGGAACATTTGAAGATGAAACGGTTAATCTTGATATACAAATCGGTGACTATGACAGACTCGGAAATGAAATCACATCAGACATAGATGCTAAGATCATTGCTATTGATATGGATTTATTCAGTAAGCTTTGCAGTGATTATGAGGATGTAGTAGTAAAGAGAACATTTGATAAGTCTGAGTATAAATTTTTATTAGGTGCAAAAGATGACAAAGAATATTTACTGCTTCCAATCTCGTATGACAAAGGATATGAGGCGCAAATTAACGGTGCAGACGCAGACGTAATTAAAGTTGGCGGGATGTTTAGTGCCCTAAAGCTTAACAAGGGTAATAATGATATAATAATCAGGTTTGTTCCTGATGGAATGAAAACAGGAATTCTTCTAAGCTTATTTGGCGTTATTCTTATGATTCTTTACATGGTTTTGAATTCTAAATCAGATATTTTTGATAAGAATTATATATTACTTGATAACCTTTATATTATAATGTTTGTTGCAGTAATGATCATTATGTACGTAATCCCTTACGTATTCTGTGTATTGTCATTAGTTCATATTATTTAGTGTATGGATAGAATTAATAGGTTTTCAATTAAAAAATTCATATTTTCATGTGTATATAATGCTGTGGTGCTAATTAGTGCACTACTTATTTTCATACCTTTTTTTGAAGAAAACGATGATACTCAGATTGCAATGATTGTAGAGGGCGTTTTTGGTGTAAAGGAATGGCACGTTATATATCCTAATTTCATTTTAGGTAAATTATACGTCTTGCTGCAGACAATAATTCCTAATGTCAGATGGCACGTAGTGTTGCAGTATGTCTTTATTTACATTTCATATGTATTATTGGTTTATGTAATATCTAAGCATAAAAGGGGAATGTTTATTTCGATTGTTGCGGTTCTTGGCACATTTTATGAAATGTACGTATCGCTTCAGTATACTAAAACAGCTGCATTTTGCTGCATAGCTGCATTTGTGCTGATTTATGAATATGTACGCAACAATACCGTTGTGTTGAATGCTCAGGACAGGCTGTTAAATGTCAGTAAGAACAGTAACAAAAGTGAGAACAGACTGTTTATTATCGCGGCGTTCACATTAGTGATTTATGGAGCGTTGCTTCGTCCCGAAAGTGTCTTTATCGCGGCTGTTCCTGCTTTTGCGGCAGGTTTACTTGAGCTTTCAAGAACTAAAAACATTAAAAAGTATTTATTAATGTTTATTCCGTTATTTGCAATTGTATTGTTACTCGCAGCATTAAATTCATATGTATACACAAAGGATGCTGACTGGGACAGATTTATGAAATACAACAAAGCAAGAATGGAACTTAACGATTACAGATATGACATTCTTGATTTTACTAAATATGCGGATGAGCTTAATGAGCTGAATGTTTCAGAAAATGACGCATATATGATACTTACGTATCAGTATGGAGACGATGAGGTGTTCAGCCTTGAAAGATTTTTGGAAATACGAAATGCATTTGGTGATAAAGAGTTCGGATATAAAACATTTGCAAACCTTTATGAAAACCTTATAAAAGAAATCAGAATTTCATATGTAATGTTGGCGGGATTAGTCGGAATAATAATTGTTCTTGCCGCATCAATTATTACGGACAGGTCAAAGAGCAGTCCCGGATTTATTACCGATGCAATCAGGAAAATCAATGCACTTATACTGACCATTATTTTCTGTTTTGCGGCAGTTTTATATTTCCAGTATAGCGGCAGATTTTCACACAGGCTTTATGCATCAATAATAATTCCGACAATATTTGCGATATGTTATATGATGGACAGCATTCACATTAGAGATAATGATTCAAAAATTGTATTTGGCGGAAATAAAAACGATATCACAATACCGGCATGTATAGTAATAATTATTGTATTAATCGGACTTAACGGACTTAAATACATTGAAAATTCTAACGATTATTTAAGCTATGCAGATACTAATGAGAAGATAGTAAGAGAGCTTGATGAAATATCAAAGGATAAGGACTCTTTGTATGTGGCTGACACGTTTACGTTCCAGAATGTATTCAAATATGAAGTGTTTGATACTTTCGAGGAAGGCGAGCTTAGTAACTTTGTAACATGTGGCTCATGGTATATAAATTCACCGATAACAAAAAGAGTTACAAGACAATATGGTTATGAAAATCCATTTGAAGCGTTAAGAAGTGAGAGTGATAATGTATACCTTCTTGACAATACCGGCGTAGAGTACAAGACATTGTTTTTAAAAGAGCATTATGGTAAGGTAGTAGAGGCAGAAAAGATTGAAAACCGTGGAGGAATAGACGTTTTTTCGATTGCTTCTTCTGAAAAGTGATATAAAGGGAAGGACTTAAAAAGTGATTACACCACTTAATATAATACTTGTATTTATTTTTATGGTACTTGTTCCTTTTATTCTTGGCCTTTTGTTTGAGCGTTTCTTTGAAAATGGTGATAAAATCGTTTTCTCAAGATGCTTTGCAATGGGTCTTTCTGTTATGCTCACATTATTCTTAATTCCTGCATTTCCGATGATTTATGTCGGTACTTCGTTCAGAGCACTTTTATATGTTTATTCGGTAATACTAGCTGTTTTTCTCATAATTTCACTTATTCTAAACATAAAATCACTTAAAATAAAATTTCAAGATTCAGTTGCTGCAATAAAAGACGAATTGCTGGGAATTGACAAGCTGTATCTTATATTATTAATTGCTTCACTTGCTATAATTGCGTTTCAGACAAGCCTTTTGATATTCAAAATGCACACTGATACAGATGACTGCAGATTTCTTGCAGAAAGTCTTGAAGCAATTGAAAATAACACGCTCTTAAGATTACATGTAATAACAGGAGATGAGTTAAGCTTTCCTCTTGGAGAAATGATGAAGGAAGTTACAGCACCGTATCCGTTGATAATATCGGTGCTTTCGGTCTATACAAGGATGCATCCGACAGTACTTGCACATGTCATTTTACCGGCACTTCTTATCCCGCTTTGCTATGCTACAGTGTACTTGCTTGGAAAGACAATACTTAAGGATACAAAGAAAACGATTTGTTATCTTTATATTTCATCAATAGTAATATTATTTTCATTTGAATCAATATATTCGTGGGGATATACGCTTCTTACGATTATCTGGCAGGGAAGATCGATTTCAGCAGTAATTATGCTGCCTTTACTTTGGTATATATTCATTAAGGTATATGTTGAAGAAAAAATGACACCGGTACTGTTTTTTGCTTCTCTCACAGTCGGTCTTGCAAATTCATGCTTAAGCGGAATGGGTGCATTAATGGCACCGATTACCGGATGCGTATTTGCTTTTGCAAATCTTGTTAAAAATAAAAAGCTTATACCTTCAATTTTAATCGGAATAAGCGTGATTCCAAGTGGGATGTTTGCGATAATTCAAAAGCTTCTCTGGTAAGCTAAGGAAAACAATGGGAACAATAAAAGAACTGATAAGATACATGCTTGATGCACATAATGCCTACAACGGTACGGGAATGATGATGGCCCTTTATTTTGTTGCTCTTATGATAATTGTATTTTACTGCAAAGACAAACACGTTAAAAAGGCAATTATTCTGCCGTCAGTTCTTTTAATTATAGTAATGTATGTCGGCGTCCCATTGTATGATACACTTGTTTATTACCTTAAGTTTTATGATGGCAGAATGTTCTGGATGCTTATTACTCCAATAATAATAAGCATAGGATTTACTTATTTTGTGATGGGGATTGATGATGATAAGCTAAAAATACTTGCTTTAATTTTAATTATCCCGATAAGTCTTTACTGCGGTGAGTTTCAAATTTCAAACGCCATGTTTAAAAAGGCAGAAAACGCTTACAGACTTCCACAGTCCAGCGTAGATATTACAGAATATGTGACATCGGAAATGGACTCTCCAAAGCTGATTGTTCCTTACACAATTGCGCATCCTTTCAGACAGATTTCAACAGATGTTCATTTACTTTATGGAGAGGATGCAACTTCCGGAAGAATATGGGGCGCAAGTGGTGAGTTCAGGATGTTATGTGAGGAAATGGAACATGTTACACCTGATCTTAATGTAATTATGCCTGTCGCAAGAGAGAATAATGTTAATTACATTCTTTTTGATACGGTATACACTCAGTTTTGTGAAGACGGGGATATTAATATTTATGGATATCCTATAGATGAAAACTATGTCGGTGACAGAACATCCACTGTCGGTTTTGACGATATAAAGGGAGTCAGTGTAATAGATGATGAAAGCGGTATTTATTGGGATTTATCATATTACGGACTTAAATACGAAAAGACATTCGGACAGTATATATTATATAAGGTTGAATAAAAGGATAAACAAATGATTAACAAAAAGACATCTGTATTAGAAACATACAGTCTTATATTAATTGATATGCTTGCAGTTATTTTTTCATTTTTAATTGCAAGACTTTTCAGATTCTCTGCAACGGGTGTTCAATCAGTAGATACAGACAGAGAATATCTTGTGTGCGTTATCGTTCTTATTATTAGCATTTTATATGGTGTATTTACTGAATATAACAGAGAATTTTTTACAAGAGGCTATTTTGTTGAATTTGTTGCGATATTCAAATACGAGCTCGTTCTTCTATTAATGTTTGGTGCAACGGTATTCCTTATTCAGGCTAAATATTTCTCAAGACTTGTATTTATTTACTTTGGTATTGCAGACTTTGTTCTCACATATACCTTTCATATTATGTTTAAGAAGGTTGTGCTAAACACATATTCACGTTCAGATATTGGTGATAAGGTTTTAATAGTTACAGACACTCCTTCATCTAAGGAGCTTCTTAAGAACATCGAGAAAAACAAGGAATGGAATTATGATATTACATCCATTGCACTTCTTGATATTGAATCAAAGCCAAAGAGAGCAAAAAAGATAAACGGAATACCTGTAGTTGCAGGAAAAAGCGACTTACTTGACGTTGCAACAGTAATGCCGCTTGATGCAGTATTTATAAGTGTTGAAGAAGAAAACCTAAGTGAGATAAGAGAGTTAATCGAGCAGTTTGAAATAATGGGCATTACGTGCCATTACAATGTTGAGAAGAAGGAACTTAAGCTTGAAGGTAAGACGGCCGGTAACTTCGCAGGCTACACTGTCATGACGTTTTCTCTTAATTACAGAGATTACAGGCGGTTGTTAATAAAAAGGGTGATTGACATATTTGGAGCAATTATCGGACTTATCTTAACGGGAATTTTAACTCCTTTCGTTGCACTTTTGATTAAAATAGAGAGTAAGGGACCTGTGTTCTTCTCGCAGGAGCGTGTAGGCAAAAACGGCAGACGCTTCAGGATTTATAAATTCAGGTCAATGTATGCTGACGCTGAAGACAGAAAAAAAGAGCTCATGGAAGAAAACGAGATGAAGGGGCTCATGTTCAAGATGGAAGACGACCCAAGAATTACAAAGGTCGGCAAATTTATCAGAAAGACTTCAATCGATGA
>SFNX01000091.1 GCA_004552595.1 Lachnospiraceae bacterium
CAAAGCGTTTCCGCCCACCCCCCAAAGCGCGAACGCAAAGAACCGCGTCCGCACATTTGGGGGGTGTTCGAAAACGCTTCCCCCACCCGACCACCCTACAAAAACCCATGAATAAAAAATCAATTGAAAAATATGTTTTTCAAATAATAAAATCATAAAAATTCCCGTCCCAGTGCGGGGGTGAATTCCCCCGACCCCCCAACCCCAAAAAAGAAGAAGTTAGAGCATTTCGTTTCCTCATGCTCTAACTTCTCCTTTTTTGGGTGCTATTATTCTATTTCAATAGATTTCCGATGCGCAAACAAAACTTGGCAAACTATAATAAAAATCCGCATCAAGTCCTAAAGCTTCTATGTCAGAAGGACTTTTAAGCTTATAAAAATGTTTCCCATAAGTACCATGAACTTTTGATTTAAGAAGTTCAAAAGTCAAAAAATCATAATAATCACGAAAATTATAGTAAAAATATTCTTCACTAACACAAGTAAAAAGAATTTCAATTCTCATCATTTCTCTTCTAAACTTTTCCATAATTCTAATTCTTTAATTGTTGCTATTTATCCTTTTATAACCAGATTACTTGAGATGTATATTTTATTATTATTCCATCTTTGAATGATAGATTTTAATAACGATTGAGAAGGGATTTCTTTATTATTTTGCCATTCATCATATAGCTCACTATCATTGCTAATATTTATGTAGTAATCTCCTCTTATAGGTGTTTTATATTCGAATGAATATAAACCTCTTCTTATGTTTATAACACTTACGGTATTTGCTTTAATCTTGCTCATACTTTTCCCTTTCTCTTTTTATTAGTTCATTAATAAATCTGCCTTGATTACTTTGTTTTGCAACAAATTCAGCATTTTCAACGTCTAAACGAATAGACTTGGCAACCTGTGTTCGGCCTGTTGCCATCCGGCTCTTTCTTTTCTGTTTCATTTTGTAGTGATTTTAAGAATGTTTCTGCCTTTTCGGCATATTTTATAGACCCATCTTTTGTTCGGAACCACAATTTCATGTCTATTTCTTTCCCATCGGCAGAGTAAAAACAATTCATGTGTGGCTTCCTTTTGCAATAGCTTTCGCCAGGTATAACTGCGAATTCGTTTGTTTCGAAATTACGGAATATTCTCACGTTATAATATAACGTTCCGTTTTCGCTTTCGCTTCTTTTTAATCTTTGATATTTCATATCTTTTATATTTTATATTTTTCTATATACAAAGATACGAATTTTTTCCGATATATGTATATACATATGCGTTAAATGTATATACATAGTGTTCATAAATGTTAATAAATAAGGTTAAATATTTTAACACCCGATATGTTAACGACTGAAAAATTTAACACTCCCGTACCACCCCCGCACATCCTCCGAACTTGCTCCGCTATTGCTCCGTTCGCAAATAATTTGTAGTTTTGCGGATGTTAAGATCCGGCCAGCGTGCCGGATAGGTATTAATTCAAAAATCATAATCAGATGGCTAAAGGCAATTGGCTCCTCGGAGGAGTATCAGGAAAGGTCGGTGACCTTGTCCTGTCAAAAAGTAACGGAAAGCAGATTACACGTGCGCGAAACCGCAATCCCAAAAACCCTAAAACAAGCGCACAAGCATTACAACGAATGAAGTTTGGCGCACTTGCAGCATTTTATGATGCATTTGCAACAGATGTCCTCGACCATTCATGGCAAGGTGTTAAGTATGGTGGTGCATCGCACAACTTCTTTTACAAAGCTGCGCTTTCGTCTTCTGTCAAAACTCCAGCAGTCGCAAAAGGTTCTAACGTTTTCGTTCCATCAAATTACCCTATGGCACGAGGACTCTTGCAGTCTGTAGGTGTTCAGTTCCAAAGTGATGCATCTATGCATACTGACATTGGTTTTGATTGGAGTTCTAATGACAGTACAAGTTTGCAGGCATTTATTGACGAATTTATTTCTCAAAATCCTTATTATGCAGGTAAGCAGCTGACATTCGTCATTGTTAGTTTGGAGGACGGAAATTTCATTCCGAATGTCGCAAGAATTATATTTGACAAGAGCGCATACACTGCTCAGGAACTGGCAAAACAAGTTACAGATATAGTGATAGATGGAATGTATTTCACTGGCGATGAATTCTTAGAAGCACATCTTGATAAAACATACACAATTCAGATTGCAGCCGGATGCGTAATTGTTTCTGAATGGAACGGTTCTGCATGGGTTCGCTCAAATTCTGACTTAGTTCTTAATGACTATGTTATGTCGAAAGATTTCTTCCAGGGTGATTATTTTAGTGCAGCACTCAAAACTTATATGGATAGCGCATCGGCAAATCAGAATTTCTCAAATAAATATCTCAACGGTGCAGGTTCTGTTCCGACAACAGACATCATTCCGGTATCTTCTTATTTGTTTAGTTCTTCAGCTTCTAACGTTAAGATAGGAGAGACAACCTACAAAAAGATTACACTGAATGCAATGGCACTCGTTATGTCGGATGGCTCATGGCGTTTGCCGAGTACTGACGGTACAGTGAACGGAAAACCGATAGTATATGGCGATTATACGACATATATAACCGCTATTGATAGCAACAATAACGAAGTCGCACCAGCATTGACATGGAAACAATTGCAAGATGCAAATATGACGGGTGTCAGCGATGTAAGTTCTAAACTGATTGCTTTCAAGGAGGAGTACAACAATCTTCCTAAAAAGTAAAATAACAACATTTTTAATAAAACAATAAAAAATAAAATATATGGCAACAGGAAATTGGCTACTTAGTGGCGTAAAAGGAAAGGTCGGAGACCTTGTCCTTTCAAAATCAAACGGTGTACAGATTACACGTGCGCGTAATCGTTTCCCGAGCAATCCGAAAACGGCAAAGCAAGCATTACAGAGAATGAAATTTGCAGCCATTGCTGCTTTCTATTCTGCGTTCGAAACAGAAATACTCAACCACTCATGGCAGGGGGTTAAGTATGGTGGCACATCTCACAACCACTTCTACAAACTTGCACTTTCTCCAGATGTTAAAACACCGGCTATCGAAAAAGGTTCTATGTCTTTCGTTCCGTCAAATTACCCGATGTCTCGTGGAACCTTGAGAAAGTTGGATTTTAACTTCTATAAAAAAGAAGAAGACGGAAAGATTAAATACGGAATCACAATTCCATTAAAAACGTCTGATGCAAATTTCTATATTAGCGAGGTGATTGACGAATTTATAAAGTCTAATCCATATTTCGCAGGAAAACAACTTACGTTCGTATTAGTTGGTTTGTATAATGGAAAATTTATTCCGAGAGTTGCAAGACTTATTCTTAACAAAGATGCTTACACAGAAGAAGACTTAAGCAATACTTTGAGCAACATAAGTGGCTATAAGGTGTTTTCATACACAGATCCTGATGGAAAAGTTGTTATATCAGCAAAATATAATAACGTTTTCCTTCCAATCTGCGCTGCATCTGTTATTGTTTCAGAGTGGAACGGAAAGCAATGGTGTCGTTCAAACTCTGATATGATTATCAACAAGGACGTTATACCAGACGAATACTTCGACGGAGATATTTTCTCTAATGCACTCGCCACATACATGAACAAGGCCGGCAATTCTTCAAACACTTCAGACAAGTTTTTGAATGGTGCAGGAAATGTTCCGGAGAACGAAGTTTATCCAATTTCCAAAACATTCAGCAGAATGAATTGGAAGACATTGGCAATAGACCAAGTAACTTACTATGATGCAGTTCTTGAAATCCAAAAATTCATCATGTCAGACGCTTCCGAGAAATACGCATCTACAACGGTAGACAATTCAGGAAAGCCTGTTTACATGGGGCAAATTGCTAAGATCCGTGCAAAGAAAACAGCAAGTGATACTACCTTCACGGCTGCAATAGACATAACATGGCAGAAACTTTTCCAAATTAGTCCTAACGCTAAGAACAAGTACGAGAATAATCTCGTAGTTGCGCCTGCGGATTGGTTCAACGTTAAAGATTATAGTAAATAATCCTTATACAACATTTATCCAAAATACACCGCACATCTTCTACAATGTGCGGTGTTTTAATTTGAATAAACTATGGACGATAAAACAAAATTCCAATACAGATGTGCGAGGATAGCGTTGATTGCATCCATTATGTTTGGCTTAATGTCTTTTTATGTGAGACGTGACATCACCGAAAATATGCTGATTCTAATTGCGCAGCTGCTTTTATTCGCATCTTCATGCTTCGGACTAAGTTCCTTTATTCGTGAAATTAAAAACTTCAAAAAATGAAATTATCTGAACATTTTACATTAGAAGAATTCCTAAAAAGCCCTACTGCAACAGCAAAGAAAATTGATAACACTCCAACAAACGCAATCGTTTATGCTTTATTTTTCGGTGTATCTAAAATCTTAGAACCGGCACGAATAAAACTCGGAGAAAAGATTGTTATCACTTCGGGCTACCGTTCAAAAGCCCTTAATACGGCCATCGGTGGAGTGTATAACTCTCAACACATGAAAGGAGAAGCAGCTGACATTCATTTGCCATCTAAAGAGTATGCAGATAGATTATTTAACATACTGAAAGGAAATAAAAATGTGGACCAATTGTTATATGAACATTCAAAGCGAACGACATGGATACACGTTTCATGGTCAACAAAACCTCGCCAGATGTTCAGATACAATTACCAAGCATGAAAATAACATTATTAATAATCGCTATAATTGTCGGTATATATCTAAATGATTGTACACGAAATTATTATAAAAAACAAAACAAAATTATGAACAAAGAGAAAGTAAACATAATTCTCAAGATTATCATACGAATACTTAGAGTATTTGTTAAAAAGGACAAGAAATAACTATTATTACTTGCGTATCTTGAACTACAAATGGGCAATGCGTTAAACTTGTTAATGTGTGCCTATATCTGAAAGAAAATAGCTATATTTGTATTGCCATTTAGGATAAGAGGCAATGCAGCGGTGCAACCTCCGAACGTAAAATGGTAAGGTACGGCAGAAATGCTAAGCCCCGAAACGTGAATAACCGTTTCGGGGCTTTTTTTTATTCAAAATGTTTTCACAAAATGGGATATCTGCCAATCCTTAAAACGTAAAAAACCGAAGTAATAGTAAAAAACATTTTGTTTAACATAAAAAATTATAGTGATGATTAGATTAGAAGTTATTGGCAATCTCGGTGCCGATGTAGAAAAACGAGTTCAAAACGGCAGCACTTTCTTTACATTCAGAGTTGCGCACTCTGAAAAGAAAGTATCACAAAACACCGGAGAAGTAACAACAGAAACAACATGGATTTCTTGTTCCTGCAACTACATCTCGGATAAACTTCTTGAATACTTAAAAAAGGGAACAAAAGTTTTCGTTCGAGGATTTGTGAGTTTTAAGATGTTCAAATACGACCATGAACAACGTATTGGTATCAATCTATTTGCAACGGAAATAGAATTGTGTGGAGGAAAACAAAATGAATCAGAACCAAAAACAAAAGAAAATGAACAAGAAAATAAAGAAGATGTACCTTTCTAAGATACTATCTACATTAATATTGATAACACTATCGGGAATGACTTTCGCAGTCACTGACAGTTTAGGAATAATGTTTGGAATCAATTATTTCTTAATAGTTTTATTGTGTATGATATGGGAATAACTATTGATAATAATAATGTCCTGCCCAATGGGTGGGGCATTAAACGTTTAGCATCTGTATTGAAGAATATGCGAGATGCACAAAAAATGTTCGACAAGATTCAAACAAGCTCAACAAGACGAAAAAAGCAACAATTTGAAAGACTTGTAGACGAATTTATTATAACATTAGAATTTGATGATTATGCGAAGAAGAAGTATTGAAAAATCAAAAATCGTGATGGATAATATTTTAACATCTTATTTAAGCGATGGTTATATACTTAAAAGCATAACAGAACGAAAAAACAAATTTATAGCTCAAATGGAAAATAAGAAACATTATGTTATAATAGAAGTTTACAAATATTATGCGATGCAAACAACAGAGATGTATTAATATAGATTGGCTTGAAGTATTTTGTTACGAGAATTATTCACCAATGAACGCGGACTTTTACCAGAAGCGTGGTTTTAAGGTTAAAGTTCGCGATTATGGAACGCCAATTTATGAAGAGATGTTTACCGTATATGAAAACGGCCTACCATACGTTGAAATAAGAAGAAATCCATATTCTAAAAAAGAAAACGGAGGAATATTTTATTCAAACGCTTGTCATATAAAACTATGCAACGTACAATGCTATTCCGAAAATCCGGTACAAGATTTCCTTGAATTCCTTTGCCCAACAATGTCAGATGGCAACCGGCACAACCTTTATGAAATTAGAGGTATTTCTCGTGTAGATATTTGCTTAGACTTCATTAAATTCGATACCGGGAAAAAACCTTTAGAATTTCTAAAAGATTACATGGCAAACAAATATAGCAAAATCGGCCAATCAAAAGTAAACGCACATGGTACAGACCACTTCATGGGAAAATATTGGAACTCCGTTTCTTGGGGTTCTCAACGTTCCATGTGTCGCACAAAAATATATAACAAGTCATTAGAACTAAAAGAAACAGGGAAAAAGAACTACATCAAGCAAGCATGGATAGATGCAGGCTTAATTTCTGATTTCTACGATGAAACCGAAATATGGAGGATAGAATTTTCCCTAAACTCTGATTGCAAAAACTTCATTCAGGAAAATGGGGATTTTGGCGATATTCATAAATTCACATTGAGCAATACACTTGGTACTTATGATACACGTGAAAAACTAATGACAATATTCCATTCACTTAAAGAACATTATTTCCGTTTCGTGTCAGTCAAAGATGGTATTTCAAAATATAAATGCGCACAAATGATTACATTCTACCATAAGAAAGATGAACGGATATATAAACCAATTCCAAACGCACCCAAAAAAGACATTGGACGAACCGATAAACTATTAATAAAACGAATAATGGAACTTATAGAAGACCATAATACAATACCTTTTATTAGGCACTCCCTTGAAATACTTGTTACATCTGTTTGGGGAGCATACGCTAATAAAAAACTATATCAAAAAGAAAAAATGAAAATGAAAATCACAAAATTAGATATAAGAAAAGA
>SFNX01000020.1 GCA_004552595.1 Lachnospiraceae bacterium
AAGACTGCCAACGAATATGGTGTCAGAGTTTATTTTGAAGCCGGAATCGCGCCTGTATATGTCAATAAGAAGTCAACATTTGAATGGGTGAGCTACGGACCGCTTTCTGCATATTTTAAAGTCGCTAATCCGGACATTGCAGGAAAGAATTCCAATAACTATAATGACCTTGAT
Source organism: Lachnospiraceae bacterium (assembly GCA_004552595.1). Taxonomy (GTDB): domain Bacteria; phylum Bacillota; class Clostridia; order Lachnospirales; family Lachnospiraceae; genus UBA2868. The sequence continues at coordinate 175 of SFNX01000020.1, forward strand.
ATCATTTATTCAGGAACACTGACACAGGCTGACGGCAAGAGTGTTAATGTTGAGGCAGTAGTACGATTTAAGGATATTATTATTAATAATGACGGAACATATACATATGATTTCTCAAATCCGACAATTTCTTCATGCTCGCATTATGATTCGAGAATAAAAAAGAACGTCATAACTAACTATGAAAAGAATTGGAGCGTTGAGAAGATAAGCCTTAAGTAGGCAAAATAAAAAGACCCTGGCGGGTCTTTTTATCAGACTGTAGACAAAGTCCGAGGTTAACACCTCGGATTTTTGTTGTTCAGAACCTCTGAAAAGCTGATAAATACGGCATTTTCTGGTATAATAGAGTTATCAAAAACAGGTTGAGGGGTGCCTAAATATGATGACTCAAAATGCTGATAAAAAACGAGATCAAATACAGATGTTTTGTATGGAGGACTTGATTCCAGAAGATCATCTTTTAAGACTTATTGATAAAGCTATCGATTGGAATTTTATTTATGATCTTGTTGAAGATAAGTATTGTCATGATAATGGTCGTCCAAGTATGGATCCAGTTATGCTGATTAAAATTCCGTTTATTCAATACCTTTATGGCATTCGCAGCATGCGACAGACAATAAAGGAAATCGAAGTAAATGTTGCTTACAGATGGTTCCTTGGACTAGATATGCTTGATAAAGTCCCTCACTTCTCTACCTTCGGTAAAAACTATTCCAGAAGATTTAAAGACACAGACCTTTTTGAACAAATATTTTCTCATATACTTGAAGAATGCTATAAGTTCAGACTTGTGGATCCAACAGAAGTATTCGTAGATGCAACGCATGTTAAGGCAAGAGCTAATGGGCATAAGATGCGCAAAAGAATTGCAAAACAAGAAGCATTGTTCTATGAAGATATGTTAAAAAAAGAAATCAACGAAGATAGAGCTGCACATGGCAAGAAACCATTAAAAGATAAAGATGATGACAATACTCCTTCATCAGGAAATGGTTCTTCTAAAGAAAAGGAAATAAAAGAAAGTACAACGGATCCTGATAGTGGCTGGTTCCATAAGGGTGAACACAAAGAAGTGTTTGCCTACGCCGTAGAAACAGCTTGTGATAAGCATGGATGGATACTTGGATATACAATAAGTCCTGGTAACCTTCATGACAGCAGAACATTCAAAGGCCTTTATGACAAGATATCAGATATAGGTATAAATACACTTATTGCAGATGCAGGTTATAAAACACCAGCTATAGCAAAACTTCTTTTAGATGATGGAATTAAACCATTATTCCCCTACAAAAGTCCAATGACTAAAGATGGGTTCTTCAAGAAATCAGATTTCGTATACGATGAGTATTACGACTATGTTATCTGTCCGAACGACCAACACTTAGAATACAGCACAACGAACAAGGATGGTTATAGAGAATACAAAAGTAATGGTCATATTTGCAAAGGATGTCCATATCTTAGCCAATGCACTAATAGCCAGAATCATGTAAAAGTATTTACAAGACATATCTGGGAAGATTACATGGAAACTTGTGAAGACATACGACATACACTTGGTATGAAAGATCTCTATAAAAAGAGAAAAGAAACCATAGAAAGACTTTTTGGAACAGCTAAAGAGAATCATGGTTTTAGATACACACAGATGTATGGTAAAGCCCGAATGGAAATGAAGGTCGGGATGACCTTTGCGTGTTTAAATTTAAAGAAACTCGCGAGAATACTTAATAAGAGAGGGATAATAAATAGTCCTAATAAGCCGTTTTTTACTAAATATTCGTTTTCATACTAAAAAATATATGAAACAAAAGATGGGTGCTGGATTTTGACAAATCCAACACCCACTTTGTCTTCAGTCTGATAAAAAGACCCTGGCGGGTCTTTTTATTTTATATTCAAATTAATAACCAAGCATCCAGTCATACATTTCCTGATACTTTTTAGCCGATACTCCCCATGAGAAGTCAGCAGCCATTGCTCTGTCGACCATTTTGTTCCATTCACGCTTGCGGTCATAATATACCCTGATTGCGTAGCGGATTGTACCAAGCATTTCGTGTGCATTGTAATTCTTAAAGCTAAAGCCTGTACCTTTACTTTCGTACTCATTGTATGGCTCAACAGTATCCTTAAGTCCACCTGTCTCTCTTACAATCGGAATAGTTCCGTATCTTAATGACATAAGCTGTGAAAGTCCGCATGGCTCGAAGAGAGAAGGCATTAGGAATGCATCACATGCAGCATATATTTTGTGAGAAAGAGCTTCTGAATAGTAAATGTTAGCAGATACCTTATTGCCATATTTCCAGTCAAAATGTCTGAACATATTCTCGTAACGCTCTTCACCGGTTCCAAGAATTACTATCTGAACGTCCTCAGTTGAACAAAGCTCGTCAAATATGTAGGAAATAAGGTCAAAGCCTTTCTGATCGGTAAGTCTTGATACGATACCAATCATAAATTTGCGCTCATTTACTTCAAGGCCAAGCTCCTCCTGCAGTGCCTTTTTATTTTTAAATTTTTCCTTACGGAAATTCTTGGCATCATACGGATATTTAATGTGCTTATCTGTAGCAGGATTGTAATCCGTGTAATCAATACCGTTCAGTATGCCTCTTAAGTCATTGGAACGGGCACGAAGCAATGCATCAAGTCCTTCACCGTAGAAGGCTGTTTTGATTTCCTCTGCGTAGGTGTTAGACACAGTTGTAATTGCATCCGCATATACAAGACCACCCTTAAGAAGGTTTCCGTCCTTATAAGCCTCAAGCTTGTCAGGTGTGAAATAGTAGTCATTAAGACCGGTAATTCTCTTTATTGTCTTAACATCCCACACACCCTGGAACTTAAGATTGTGGATAGTCATTATCGTCTTAATTCCTCTGAAGAACTCACCGCCCTGGAAAGAGTCATTAAGATATACAGGGATAAGTCCTGTCTGCCAGTCATGGCAGTGGATGATTTCCGGTCTGAATCCTATAACAGGAAGAACTGAGAGGCATGCTTTTGAAAAGAATGCAAATTTCTCAACGTCCCAAAGTAAGTCACCGTATGGTTTCTGACCTGAGAAATAAAATTCGTTATCAATAAAATAGAAAGTAATCCCTTCATATTCTGTTTTAAGAATACCTACATATTGATTTTTGTTGCCTATATCCATATAGAAATGGGAGATGTATTCAAGCTTATTTTTGAATTCTTCCCTCATACACTGGTATTTCGGAAGGATTACTCTGCAGTCAAAGTATCTTTTGTCAAATTCCTTTGGTAATGAACCGACAACGTCTGCAAGTCCGCCTGTTTTAATAAACGGCACACATTCTGATGCTGCGAATAAAATTTTCTTCATATGAGTTCCTCCTAGAACAATATGTTAAGTATATATAAAACCATTTGGACAATTTGTGCCCAGACTATTCTCATTATACATTATTTAGTGGTTTAGTGAAAGTTTTTTTTTTGATAATATAATGTGAGAATATTAGAAATATAAACAGAGAAATCGGATGGGAATTAATTGACCGGAATTGTTAATTCTCACTGAATAAAGGTAGAAAAATGGCATTTGATGGAATAACCGTTTCTGCGCTTACAAAAGAACTGAGTGAGCGTCTTATCGGTTCAAGAATATATAAAATACAGCAGCCTGAGTCAGACGAGCTTATAATAACTTTTAAGACAAAGAGCGGGCAGTATAAACTGCTTGTATCGGTCGACCCGACTTTACCGCTTGTATATATTACAAATGATAACAAGCCAAGTCCGATGAATGCTCCGAATTTCTGTATGCTTTTAAGAAAGCACATACTTAATGGACGTATCGTTTCTATTACCCAGCCATCGCTTGAGCGAATTATCAGAATGGAAATTGAACATATGGATGAAATGGGCGACATGCGGCACAAGGTGCTTATTGCAGAACTTATGGGTAAGTATTCCAACATAATATTTGTTGATGAGAACGACATTATTATTGACAGTATTAAGCATGTTAATTCGTTTGTAAGCTCGGTAAGAGAGGTACTTCCGCAAAGGGAATACTTTATCCCGAACACAGTAAATAAGCTTGACCCGTTTAATACAACAATGGATGAATTTGTCGGCAAAATTAAGAAAATGCCAATGGCTCTCAGTAAGGCTTTATTTTCTTCTTTTACAGGAATTTCATCTGTTATAAGTGAAGAGATTTGCTATAGGGCAGGACTTGATTCATCTGTTCCGACAGAAGGATTCGACGACTCTGAATTATGTAAACTATATTCGTGCTTTTCCAAATTAATGAGCGATGTAAAAGACGGCAATTTTTCGCCTTGTATTATTTATGAGGATGATATTCCAAAAGAGTTTTCGGCTGTTTCATTACAGGAATACGAAAATTATGAATCAAAGGAAAATGCATCAGGCAAAATTATTAAGATAGAAAAATACGATTCAATATCAACGGTAATCTCTGAATATTATGCAAAGAAAGCAAGCGTTACGAGAATACGACAGAAATCTTCCGATTTAAGAAGGATTTTATCGACGCTTATTGAAAGAAATGTCAAGAAATATGATATTCAGCTTAAACAGCTTAAGGACACCGAAAAGATGGATAAGTACAAGGTGTACGGCGAACTAATAAATACGTATGGCTACAGCGTTGAAAAAGGTGCAAAAAGTTTTGAAGCAGATAACTATTATACAGGTGAGAAAATTGTAATTCCGCTTGATGATACGATTTCCCCGCTTGAAAATGCGAAGAAGTACTTTGATAAATATCAGAAATTAAAGCGAACAAAAGAGGCAGTTACTTATCAGGCATCAGAAACTAAAAAGGAGCTTGAACACTTAGAATCAATAAAGACTTCGCTTGATATGGCAGTTTTTGAGGATGACCTTATTCAGATTAAGGAAGAAATGATCGAAAGCGGATATTTAAGACGAAAGGGCAGAGAAAAGGGTAAATCAAAAATTGTCAGTAGACCTTTGCACTATATAAGCTCTGACGGATTTGATATGTATGTCGGTAAAAACAACATTCAGAACGAAGAACTTACATTTAAGGTTGCAAACGGTTCCGATTATTGGTTTCATGCAAAGAAAATCCCGGGCTCGCATGTAATCGTCAAGACGAATGGAAAAGAGCTTCCTGACAGAACTTATGAAGAGGCAGCAATGCTTGCGGCATATTATTCAAAGGGACGTGAACAGGACAAAGTTGAGGTTGATTACGTAATTCGTAAGGAAGTTAAAAAGCCTGCCGGTTCACCGCTTGGGTTTGTAGTATATTACACTAATTATTCAATGGTTATTAAGCCTGATATTTCGGGAATAAAAGCGATAGGAGATAATTAACATGTACGAAAATGAAATTAAAGAGATTATTGAAAAGCTTACCCTTGAAGAAAAGGTAAGAATGATACATGGTGACGGATTTTTTAAAAGCGGAGATGTTAAAAGGCTTTCCATTCCGCCGATTTATTCATCGGACGGACCTTGCGGTGTGAGATGCGAATTCAACAACGCTGACTGGTTTCCGATCGGAACAGATGATGATTTTGTCTCATATCTTCCAAGTAACTCAGCAATCGCAACTACATGGAACAAAGAGCTTGCCTATAAGGCAGGAAAGACACTTGGAGAAGAGGCAAGAGGTCGCTCAAAGGACATGATTCTGGCACCGGGAATTAACATTAAAAGGGATCCGTTATGCGGAAGAAACTTTGAATATATGTCAGAAGATCCGGTGGCGATTGAAGAGCTTGCTGTGCCGCTTGTCAAGGGAATTCAGGAAAATGATGTATCAGCGTGTGTCAAACATTTTGCTGTAAATAACAGGGAAAATGAAAGAACGTCAATTGACACGCTTGTTGATGAGAGAACTTTAAGAGAGATTTATTTAAAGGGTTTTGAAGCTGTTGTTAAGGACGGCGGTTGCCTTTCGGTTATGGCAGGATACAATAAGTTCAGGGGCGTTCACTGCTGTGAAAACAAAAACCTTCTGAATCAGATTTTAAGAGATGAATGGGGCTTTGACGGAATAATTATCAGTGACTGGGGCGGAGTTCACTCAACTGTCGGAACGGCTGAGTCAGAACTTGATCTTGAAATGTCCGTAACACCTGATTTTGACAATTATTATTTTGCAAATCCGTTAATTGAAGCAGTTAGAAATGGAGAAGTTACGGAAGAGCTGATTGATAAGAAGGTTGCAAACATTTTAAGAGTGATGTTTAAGACTAAAATGATTGGCGATAAAAGGGATGAAAGAAAGGCAGGAACTTTCAATTCACCTGAGCACAGAGCAGCTGCACTTAGTGTTGCAGAAGAGTCAATCGTACTGCTTAAGAATGAAAAAAATATCCTTCCGCTTAATAAGAAGGAGGTTAAGTCTATCGCCGTAATAGGTGCAAATGCAGACATGAGACATTCATTTGGCGGCGGTTCTGCAGAAATTAAGGCCCTGTATGAAATAGCACCTTTAATCGGCCTTAAAATGTACCTTGGCGGAAATACTAAGGTTACATACAATAAGGGATACTATGTTGCCACAAAAGCTTTGAATGCGACAGAAAACTGGCAGGCAACTTCTCTTGAAACCGGAAGTGATGAAATGAGTGAATATCCGTATCTTAAGCTCCAGAAGCCAGGACAGTATGCAAAGGAAAACGAGACTTTATTTAAGGAGGCGCTTGAAGCTGCAAAGGATGCTGACAAAGTAATTTTCTTCGGAGGACTTGACCACAATTATGATATTGAGGGCGCTGACAGACCGGATATGAAGCTTCCGTATGACCAGGATATAATAATCGAGAAGCTTCTTGATGTAAGACCTGACACGATAATTGTATTAAATGGCGGTTCACCTGTTGAAATGCCTTGGCTTGATAAGGCAGACACACTGATTTACAACTACTACGCAGGTATGGAGAACGGTACTGCACTTGCAAAAGTGATATTCGGAGACGTTAATCCTTCGGGTAAACTTTCTGAATCATTCCCGTACAAATATTCCGACACCGTGACATATAAAAACGGTGAATTTTCTAAGGATGATTGCATAGAATATAAGGAAGGCGTATTTTACGGCTACAGATACTACGAGAAAGAAGGAATTGACGTTGCATTTCCGTTTGGATACGGAAAGTCATATACTACTTTTGAATACTCTGATTTGACGATTAAGGAAGTGTGTACAAACGCCTGTGAAAAAGAAGGTTGCGACAGCGCACTTTCAGTTTCGTTAAATGTTAAGAATACAGGTGAGATTGATGGAAAAGAAGTTGTAGAGATTTATGTCGGTGAGAATAATCCTACTGTTTTAAGACCTGTAAAAGAACTTAAAGGTTTTGAAAAGGTTGAGCTTAAAGCCGGAGAAAGTAAAACCGTAACTGTTACAATTCCTAAATCAAGACTTGGTTATTATGATGACAATATCGGTGCGTTTGTTACAAACAACGGAGAATACACAGTTTATGCATGCGCATCATCAAAAGACATAAGATTAAAGGCTTTGGTTACATTGTAAAGACAACGAAAATACGATATAATAAAGGTTCGAGGAATTAGAAATAATCAATACAATATACGGAATTGAAGGTAACTAAATGATTAAAAGCATGACAGGCTTTGGAAGAGCCGAAGTATCTGATGAGAAGAGAAAAATCACAATCGAGATTAAGGCTGTAAATCACAGATATCTTGATGTGAACATGAAAATGCCAAAAAAGCTCTGCATTTTTGAAAGCTCAATAAGAACAGTACTTAAAGAGTACGTTGAGAGAGGTAAAATTGATATCTTTATCACATATGAAGATTTTACAGAAACTAATGTATTAGTTAAATATAATGATGAAGTTGCAAAGGCTTATGTGGCATTTATCAATGATATTTCAAAAGAGTTTTCGCTTGAAAATGATTTAAAGGCAAGTACTTTATCAAGATTCCCTGAAGTATTTACTTTAGAGGAACAAGAGATTGATGAATCAGAGCTTTGGGAATATGTTGAAAAAGCGCTTCGTGATGCATTAAAGATGTTTGTTGATGCAAGAGTTAAAGAGGGCGAAAATCTTAAGAATGACATTATTGTGAAGCTTGATAACATGCTTGAAAATGTCTCATTCATTGAAAAGCGCGCACCTGAAATAATAAACGAATATCATGCGAGACTTAAAGATAAGGTTTCAGAATACTTAAAGGATTCATCAATTGATGAGCAGCGAATAGTTACAGAGGTAACGCTTTTTACTGATAAGATTTGTATTGATGAAGAAATTGTAAGACTTAAAAGTCATATAGAGGCTACGAAAGATGCACTAATAAACGGTGGAAGTCTTGGCAGAAAACTTGATTTCATTGCTCAGGAAATGAACAGAGAAGCCAATACAATACTTTCAAAGGCTAACGATCTTAAGACGTCAAATCATGCAATTGAGTTAAAGACCGACATTGAAAAAGTCAGGGAACAGATTCAGAATATTGAATAATTGATAATAATTCTTAAGAAGGAACAGACATGAAAAATAAAGGCGTATTAATCGTAATTTCCGGATTTGCAGGCTCCGGAAAGGGCACCATCACAAAAGAACTCATTAAAAGATATGATAACTACAGAGTTTCCGTTTCGGCTACGACAAGAAAACCACGCCCGATGGAAGAAAACGGTAAAGACTACTTTTTCGTTTCAAGAGAAGAGTTCGAAAGAATGATTAGGGAAAATGAACTGCTTGAATACACCGAGTATGTCGGAAATTACTACGGAACACCGAAAAAGTACGTCGAGAAAATGCTTAATGAGGGTAAGGATGTTATTCTTGAAATAGAATATATCGGTGCCTTCAATGCCAAGAAAGCATTTAATGAAGCAGTTCTGATTTTCGTTACGCCACCGTCTGTTAATGAAGTGTATTTAAGGCTTAAAGGCAGAAACACAGAGAGTGAAGAAGTAATTCTTAAAAGAATTAAAAGAGGACAGGAAGAAGCTGCGATAATTGATAAGTACGACTATGTAATTGTCAATGATGATATTGAGACTGCAATAGAAGATATTCACAATACAATTAAGTGTTCAAAGTTCTCTTCTGTACGAAATGGCGAATTTGTCGCAAAACTTAAAAACGAGTTTGACGAGTTCCTTAAAAACTACTAAAATAAAAACGTTAGGCTTTAATAGTCTTTATGAAAAGGAGATATATATGTTACATCCATCTTACACAGATTTAATGAATGTTGTTAACGCAGAGGCAGTTGAAAATGAACATCCTGTAGTAAACAGCCGTTATTCAATCGTTATGGCAACATCAAAAAGAGCAAGACAGATTGTAGACGGTGCCGTTACACCAATTGAAGGAAGCGATGAAATGAAGCCTCTTTCTGTTGCAGTTAAAGAGCTTGAAAAGGGCATCGTTAAGATTTTACCTGAAGAGACTACAGTTTAATTTGCAGGGTAATCGTTATGAAGCTTCTGATGATATCGTTAGGATGTGATAAGAACCTCACCAACACAGAGGAAATGATGGGTCTTTTTGCAAAAGAAGGCTATACATTTACTGACGATGAAAACGAAGCGGAAATAATCGTAATAAATACATGCTGCTTTATCGGAGACGCCAAGGAAGAGAGTATCAATACAATACTTGAGATGGCAAATCTTAAGACATCAAACGGCGGTAAATGCAAGGTTTTAGCTGTGTGCGGCTGCCTTGCACAAAGATATGCAGCACAAATTAAAGAAGAAATCAGCGAAGTTGATGTTATTGTCGGGACATCAGCTTATGAAGACATTACAAAAGCTATTAAAAATGCCTTGGATAAAAAAGGCGAGAGCATATACATTAAAGACATCTGTCATTTGCCTGTTGTTGAATCGGAACGAATCCTTACAACGGGAGGGCATTATGCATATCTTAAAATTGCTGAGGGCTGTAATAAGCATTGCACATACTGTATTATTCCGAAGCTTCGTGGAACATATCGTTCCGTCCCAATGGAAAATCTTATCAAGGAAGCTAAGGCTCTGTCATTAAAGGGAGTTAAGGAGCTGATATTAGTTGCCCAGGAAACTACTCTTTACGGAGTTGACCTTTACGGTGAGAAGAAGCTGCCTGAGCTTTTAAAAGAGCTTAATGCCATCGAAGGAATAAAGTGGATAAGACTTCTTTATGCATATCCCGAAGAAATAACCGATGAAATAATTGATGCAATAAAGGAAAATGAAAAGGTATGTAATTATATTGATATGCCTATTCAGAGTGGATCTGATGAAATTCTTAAGCGGATGGGACGAAAGACAAGCGTTTCCGATATTAAAAATACTGTCAGAAAGCTTAGAGAGAAAATACCTGACATCTGCATAAGAACGACAATTATTACGGGATTCCCGGGGGAAACGGATGACAATCATGAGGAGACACTTGATTTCATTGATGAGATGGAATTTGACAGGCTCGGAGTATTTACATACTCAAGAGAAGAAGATACACCGGCGTACTCATTTTCAGACCAGATAGATGATGAGACAAGTAATAAGCGTAAGGAAGAGATTATGCTTTTACAGCAGGACATCGTATTTAATAAAAATGAGGAAATGCTTTCAAAGGAAATATATGCCTTTGTTGAAGGAAAGATTTCGGACGATGATGTGTATGTTGCGAGAACATATATGGATGCCCCGACAGTGGACAGTTTTGTTTTTATCGAAACTGACAGAAGTCTTATGAGTGGTGATTTTGTTAAGGTTAGAATTACTGATGCCAATGAATATGATCTGATAGGAGTGATAGTAGATGAATCTGCCTAATAAGCTTACAATTCTAAGAGTAATTCTCGTTCCTGTTTTTGTCGTATTTCTTATGATGGACATTACGGGATACGATAAGTGGATTGCACTTTCGATTTTTATTATTGCGTCGCTTACCGACCTACTTGACGGTAAAATTGCAAGAAAGTATAACCTTATTACGAATTTTGGGAAGTTTATGGATCCGCTTGCAGATAAGCTTTTAGTCTGCTCAGCTTTTATATGCTTTATTGAGCTTGATAAGCTTCCTACATGGATGGTTCTTATTGTTATTGCAAGAGAATTCATTATTAGCGGCTTCAGGCTTGTTGCAGCTGATAACGGGATTGTAATTGCTGCCAGTATGTGGGGTAAGTACAAAACAGCAGTCTCAATGGTTATGATCTGTTTTGTAATTGCAGACATTAACAATCCGATATTTTATAATATTACACAGGTACTTATATGGGCTTCGCTTATTCTTACGGTAGTGTCGCTTATTGATTATATAGTTAAGAACAAAGATATTTTTAAAGGAAGCATGTGATGACAGCTGAAATAATTAGCGTAGGAACAGAAATTCTTCTTGGAAACATTATTAACACAAATGCAGCTTATCTTGCCGAGAAGTGTGCATATCTTGGATTGTCGAATTACTATCAGGTAGTAGTCGGCGACAATGAACAGCGTCTTTTGGAGACAATTAACACGGCTAAATCAAGAGCTGATGTAATTTTCCTTATAGGCGGTCTTGGACCTACAGAAGATGACCTTACAAAGGAAACCGCGGCAAAGGCATTTAATGTTGAACTTGTAATGGATGAGGAGGCGAAAAATAACATCGTCACTATCTTAACAAACCGTGGCATCGACATTACAAATAATAATTTTAAGCAGGCACTTGTACCAAAGGGTTCAATTGTTTTATATAACAAAAACGGTACAGCTCCCGGAATTATTATGGAGGAAGCCGGTAAGGTTGTAATAATGCTTCCGGGACCACCTAATGAATTTGTTCCAATGGTCGATGATCAGGTAGTTCCATACTTCCTTAAGAAAGGCACTAACGATGTGATTTATTCACGTGTTGTTAAGCTTGTCGGAGTAGGAGAGAGCAAGGTCGCAGAAGAAATCAGTGATTTAATCGCAATGACAAATCCTACGGTTGCAACATATGCTAAGACTGGTGAAGTGCATATCAGGGTGACTGCTTCAGCAGCTAATGATGATGAGGCAAAGGCACTTGTTAAGCCCGTAGTTAAAAAGCTTAAGGCAATGTATCCTGACAATGTATATTCAACAAATGCTGACGAAACGCTTGAAAGAGCTGTCGTTGAGCTATTATCTAAGAACGGATTAAGCATTACCGCAGCAGAGTCGTGTACGGGCGGACTTGTGTGCGGCAAAATTGTTAACGTAGCGGGAGCATCTGAGGTGTTCAGGGGAGGCTACATTACATATTCAAATAAGCAAAAGAGAAATGTTATCGGAGTTAAAAAGAGCACTCTTGAGAAATACGGTGCCGTAAGTGAGCAGGTTGCAGCCGAAATGGCAAAGGGAGTACTTGAGGTTTCAAAAGCTGACGTTGCAATTTCAACAACAGGAATTGCAGGACCGGGCGGTGGAACTCCTGAAAAGCCTGTCGGACTTGTGTATATTGGATGTGCTGTTAAAAATAAAGTCTATGTTGAAAAGTTCAACTTTTCCGGTAGCAGAAATAAGGTTAGGGAAAGCACTGTAGTAGCAGCGCTTTCAATGGTTAGAAAATACGTTTCTTCAGAATATAATTAATTAATTTGACTGTCCGGATATATTATTATCCGGACAGCTGAATCAGATCTTATTGTCAAAATTATTACAATTATCTTAATAATTATAATTATCAAAATGGCTGAATGGTGTCCCATTTATTGGACACATTATCTTGTAGAATAAAACTGACAAAAATAAAAATACCCGTTGACAAAATCGAACAAATGTTTTATTATTCATTCATACCGAACGGATGTTTGGTACATTTATTGCATACGTTTATTTTGATATATACGGGGGAAGTTAAGTATTAATAATTCAGAAGGAGATTATTAAAATGGAGAGAGATGATAAGCTTAGAGCGCTTGATGCAGCGGTAGCACAGATTGAGAAGCAGTACGGTAAGGGTTCCGTAATGAAGCTTGGCGATAACACTGCCAATATGAATATTGAGACTATTCCTACGGGTTCACTAAGCCTTGACTTAGCGCTTGGTATAGGTGGTATTCCTAAGGGACGTATTATTGAGATTTACGGACCTGAATCATCAGGTAAGACTACAGTTACACTTCACATGATTGCAGAAGTTCAGAAGAGAGGCGGCATCGCAAGCTTTATAGATGCTGAGCATGCCCTTGATCCGGTATATGCTAAGAATATTGGTGTAGATATTGACAATTTATATATTTCACAGCCTGATAATGGTGAGCAGGCACTCGAGATTGCGGAGACAATGGTTCGTTCGGGAGCTGTTGATATCGTTGTAGTCGATTCTGTTGCAGCGCTTGTTCCTAAGGCTGAGATTGATGGCGACATGGGCGATTCACATGTAGGGTTACAGGCAAGACTTATGTCACAGGCACTTAGGAAATTAACGGCAGTAATCAGCAAGTCTAACTGTACTGTTGTATTCATCAACCAGTTAAGAGAGAAGATTGGCGTTATGTTTGGCAATCCTGAGACTACTACAGGTGGACGTGCTCTTAAGTTCTATGCTTCTGTTCGTATGGACGTAAGACGTATCGAGACTCTTAAGGCGGGCGGAGAAGTAATCGGTAACAGAACGAGAGTGAAGGTCGTTAAGAATAAAGTGGCTCCGCCATTTAAGGAAGCGGAATTTGATATTATGTTCGGTAAGGGCATTTCAAGTGAAGGCGATATATTAGATCTTGCTGCAGCATGCGATATAGTTAATAAGTCCGGCGCATGGTATGCATATAAGGGCAATAAGATTGGACAGGGACGAGATAATACTAAGCAGTACCTGATTGAACACCCTGATGTGCTTGCTGAAATTGACGCACTTGTTCGCGCACATTACAATGTCGGCTCAGATAATGCAGATAAGGAAGAATAATGCGTATATACTGAAACGTTGCGCCGGGCTTAAAATCCCGGCGCAATTGTTTAAGGGAATGCTTGATTAAGTTAAGCTTGATTGAGAAAAAGCATGTTTAAAGAATAGCATATTAAAGGTAAAGCATGTTTAAGGTAAATCTGGAGATTGATAATGATGGTAGTAACAGATATTAAGGACTATAAGAAGGGCAGATACGAAATTTTTTTAAATGATGAATTCGCATTTGTTTTATATAAATCCGAGCTTAAGAGCAATAATATAAGCATTGGTGCCTCTCTTGATGATGAAGCTATCTCATTCATTAATGATAATGTTCTTAAGAAGAGATGCATTAAGCGTGCAATGAATTTATTAATTAAGGGCGACTTAACCGAGATGAAGTTAAGAAGCAAGCTTGCTGATTCTAAGTACAGTGCAGATATTATTGATGAAGCGATTAAATATGTTAAGAGCTATCATTATATAGACGACAGAAGATATGCAATGAATTATATAGCATATAAGTCGTCTACAGACTCTAAGAACACAATCAGAAGAAAGCTCATTGAGAAGGGCGTTGCTAAGGATATCATAGATTCATGCATTGAAGAGTACTATGTTGATGATGAACTCAACAGAGATACTGAGAGAAAGCTTATAGAGCAGCTAGTAAGGAAAAAGTGCAAGGATAATTCTTTGCCTGATAATAATATGAAACAGAAGCTCATCGCATCATTAATGCGTAAAGGCTTTTCGTATTATGACATCGAAGCCGTAATAAATGATTATTTTTCGTAATAGCAGGTATATGGGAGCACATAATAATCCATAATTTTGTTGTTACTTGACATAACTACTAAAAAGATATTATTATAAAGTAGTTATGATTTCGATTAATGGACATTTTTTGTTCTATAGAGATATTGTACAATGAAAATTTATTAAGGAGGTGCCCCTGTGCCGGTAAATGCTTTATTTATTGCTGTAGGCTTGGTTATCCTCTTGGTTGCAGTTGTAGTGGCTTATAAAATCGGCTTCACAGCCCGTAAGAAGAGTGACGACGGGAAGATTGAAAGTGCCGAAGCTAAAGCCAGAGAGATTATTGATGGTGCTCTTAAGGCTGCTGAAGAAAAGAAACGAGAAGGTCTTCTGGAAATAAAGGAAGAATCGATTCGTACGAGAAATGAGCTTGAGAAAGAGACTAAGGAGAGACGTGCCGAGGTCCAGAGACTTGAGCGCAGAGTTCAGCAGAAGGAAGAGAACGTTGATAAGAAGACAGAACAGCTCGAGAGACGTGAACAGTCTCTTTCAGCCAAGGAAGAAAACCTTGCAAGACAGAAGGAAGAAGTATCTAAGCTAAATGAGCAGAGAGTACGGGAACTTGAACGAATCTCAGGTTTAACCTCCGACCAGGCAAGAGAATATCTGTTAAAGGTAGTTGAAGAAGACGTTAAGCATGAAACTGCTGTCAGACTTAAAGAAATGGAGCAGCAGATTAAGGAAGAGTCTTCAAAAAAGGCAAAAGATATCGTAGTAACAGCTATCCAGAAGTGTGCTGCAGATCACGTTGCAGAGACAACAGTATCTGTTGTACAGCTTCCTAATGATGAGATGAAGGGTAGGATCATCGGTAGAGAAGGACGTAACATTCGTACTTTAGAGACACTTACAGGTGTTGAATTAATTATTGATGATACTCCTGAAGCAGTTGTCCTTTCAGGATTTGATCCTGTAAGACGTGAGATAGCAAGAATAGCTCTTGAAAAACTCATCGTTGATGGACGAATTCATCCGGCTCGTATAGAAGAGATGGTTGAAAAGGCTCAGAGAGAAGTTGAGACTATGATGAAGGAAGAAGGAGAGGCAGCTACGCTTGAATGTGGTGTTCATGGAATTCATCCGGAGCTTGTTAAGCTTTTAGGACGTATGAAATTCAGAACAAGCTATGGTCAGAATGCGCTTAAGCATTCAATCGAAGTATCGCTTTTATCAGGACTTATTGCAGCAGAAATCGGTGTTGACGTAAGACTTGCTAAGCGTGCAGGACTTCTTCACGATATAGGTAAGGCAGTGGATCATGAAATGGAAGGATCACATATCCAGCTTGGTTCAGAGCTTTGCCGCAAATATAAAGAATCACAGGTTGTGATAAATGCTGTAGAATCACATCACGGAGATGTTGAGGCTACATCTCTCATTGCATGCATCGTTCAGGCTGCTGATACGATTTCAGCTGCAAGACCGGGTGCAAGACGTGAGACACTTGAGACATACACTAACAGATTGAATCAGCTCGAAGAGATTGCCAACTCTTATAAGGGCGTTGATAAGACTTTTGCCATTCAGGCGGGTAGAGAGATTCGAATTATGGTTGTTCCTGAACAGGTCGATGACGCAGAGATGGTTTTACTTGCTCACGATATAAGTAAGCAGATAGAATCAGAACTTGAGTATCCGGGACAGATCAAAGTATCTGTTGTAAGAGAATCAAGAGCAGTTGACTATGCGAAATAACTTGATAATTAATTTAACTTATACGGTGTGAGTTTTACTCACACCGTTTTTAATTTTTTTTAAGTCCTTTTTATTGTGAAAACGTTTAAGATAGTATAAAATAGTTGTGACGTATGGATGAGAGAAGTAATAGGCGTCATAATCTTAACTTGTGAGGAGGAAAAGTCATGCCATTAACATTATCTGAAAAGGCAAAATCGGTTAAACCATCATCTACTCTTGCAATTACAGCAAAAGCTAAAGCTATGAAAGCAGAAGGAATTGATGTAGTCGGATTCGGAGCAGGAGAACCTGATTTTAATACACCGGAGAATATTTGCAATGCTGCAATAGAAGCAATTAAGAACGGGTTTACTAAGTACACACCTGCATCAGGCACAGATGAACTTAAGGCTGCGATAAGCAGAAAGTTCCATGATTTTAACCATATTACATATGCACCTAACCAGATAGTAGTATCTAACGGTGGTAAGCAGGGCTTACAGAACGTATTTACAGCAATATTAAACTACGGCGATGAAGTATTAGTACCTGCGCCTTACTGGTTAAGCTATCCTGAGATGATTAAGCTTGCGGACGGTGTTCCGAAATATCTTGTTACTACTAAGGAAAACGGATATAAGGCTACTGCTGAGCAGATTGAAAAGGCAATTACTGACAGAACTAAGGCACTTGTTCTTAATTCACCATCTAACCCGACAGGTAACATCTATACACGTGAAGAGCTTATTAAAATAGCAGAAGTTGTTGTTAAGCATGATATATACGTAGTTGCTGATGAAATGTATGAGAACCTCATTTATGGTGACGAAGAGCATGTGAGCATTGCATCTCTTGGCGAGGAAATATACAAGAGAACAATTACATGTTCAGGACTTTCAAAAAGCTATTCGATGACAGGATGGAGAATCGGATATACAGGCTCAAGCATTGAAATCGCAAAGCTTATGAGCGCTGTTCAGTCACATGAGACTTCAAACCCTAACTCAATTGCACAGAAGGCTGCTGTTGAGGCTCTTACAGGACCTCAGGATGCAATTGAATTAATGAAGAATGAGTTTGACAAGAGACGTGTTTATATGTATGAGAGAATCTGCAAGATGCCATATATCTCATGCCTTGAGCCTAAGGGAGCATTCTATATGTTTGTTGATGCTCATGAAGTTACAGAGAAGACTTATAACGGCGAGAAGATTGGAACGGCTGCAGAGCTTGCAAGAATCCTTCTTGATGATTTCTCTGTTGCAATCATTCCGTGCGCTGACTTTGGTTTCCCTAACCACTTCAGATTGTCATATGCAATTTCAATTGAGAACATAGAAAAAGGACTCGACAGAATTCAGAAGTTCCTTGAAAGCTTATAGAAAAATGCCCGGCCTTAAGTCCGGGCATTAATTTTTGCAAATTAACAATTTACCCGTACATAACGGGAGGAAGGAAAATCCGATTCATTTCGGAAATCGTAAGATATGTTAGAACATCCTGAAAGAATTAAAAGAGAACTTGTTCATAAAGGAGCAATTATTGAGCTTAACGATGACACAATGAGATTACCTGACGGAACGATAGAGCACTTCGACTTTATATTTCATAAAGGCGCCGCAGCAGTAGTGCCGGTTCTTGATAACGGTAATATTTTAATGGTTAAGCAGCACAGAAACGCCATCGATTCATATACTCTTGAAATACCTGCGGGCGGCAAAAACGGAATTGATGAACCGACACTTGACTGTGCACACAGAGAACTTGAAGAAGAGACCGGATATTATACAGACAAGAGTAACTTGGAGCTACTCATTTCGCTCTATACAACAGTCGCTTTCTGCAATGAAAAAATCGACATTTATGTCGCAAAGAACTTAGTCAAAACCACACAACATCTAGATGACGATGAATTTATCGACGTATATGAGTTTTCCGTTGATGAACTTATGGAAATGATTTATTCAGGCGAAATAGTAGATGCAAAAACAATAGCTGCAATTTCTACTTATAAGTTAAAATACTGCTAAACGGCAAATTCAAATTTGTTGATAAATATGCACTTTTCACACGATATGTGACAAAAACCGACCGGTCAAGTCAATAGAGTTGAATAACATAATGTGGTTTCCAATAATTAGTTAAAATAATCGAAAACAAAAAGTTTTATGACAACAAATTATGAAAAGAAATTATGGAAAATTGACCCATATGTTGTATGAGCAAAAAATCATCAGTCCACATGTTGTTTGTCAATAGTTTTTAGAAAAAAAAGCTAAGAAAATGCAAGGTTTTTGGCATTGATTTTATTATGAAACAATAATATAATAACTTTTGCTTGAACAAATTAGGGGAGAATTTGTATTTGTTCGGGAAAGGTTTTATCAATGGAAAAAACTCTAGATGGGTTCATAACCTATTTACATAATGTCAAGAAGAAATCTGAAAACACAGTATTAAGTTACAACAGAGATCTTACGAAGTTCATTAAATATTTAAGAACTAATAAGATAACAAGTCTTGATAAAGTAGAAGAGAAGGATCTGGAGAAATATATTAAGGAACTTAACGACAATGGGTTTAAGTCGGCTACTGTTTCACGTAACATTGCATCACTTAAAGCTTTCTTCCATTATCTCAATAATGAAGGAGTTTTGAGCAATGACCCGACTAAGAGTCTTAAGTCTCCTAAAATAGAAAAGAAGATTCCGGAAATTCTCACTACAGATGAAGTCTTTGCCTTACTTGAACAGCCTTCAGGTGATTCCCCTAAGGAAATCAGAGACAAGGCGATGCTTGAACTTTTGTATGCAACAGGCATTAGGGTTTCAGAGCTTATTAATCTTGAAGCTTCAGATGTAAACCTTAAGACAAGCAGTATTTTGTGTCGTGATGGTAGCAAGAGCAGAACAATTCCTTACGGTAAGAAGGCAAAGGATGCGCTGACAAGATACTTAGAGGGTGCAAGAGAAGCAATCGTTGACAACAAAGAGTCGACAATACTGTTTGCAAACTGTTCCGGACAGAAGATGTCGCGCCAGGGATTCTGGAAGCTCATAAAGCATTACGCTAAGAAAGCAGGAATTGAGTCAGATATAACACCGCATACATTAAGACACAGCTTTGCAGCCCACCTTGTTGAGAACGGAGCAGACTTAAGAAGCGTGCAGGAGATGCTTGGACATTCGGATATATCAACGACACAGATTTACGCTAATATGAGCCACTCGCACATTCGTGAAGTATATAACAGAACTCATCCACGCGGATAAATAAATTTGTATATAAAAATATCAGGTAGCAATACCTGATATTTTTTATATGACTTTTAATTATAATTTAATGAACGAAGCGGTCCTA
This sequence comes from Lachnospiraceae bacterium, assembly GCA_004552595.1. GTDB lineage: Bacteria > Bacillota > Clostridia > Lachnospirales > Lachnospiraceae > UBA2868. Next base: position 19,893 of record SFNX01000020.1, read on the forward strand.
TCCTTAAAGACGGTGTAATATTTGAACCCGCATTCTGTTAATATGTCTTCTGCAACAGCAAAGCTATCGGCAATATTTTTGCCGGAATGAGCGTCAGAACCGATTGTAATAATTTCACCATTCAATTCTCTGTATCTTCTTAATATGTGTGGATTCGGATTCGGAAATTTAAGTCCGCTGCGTAGGCCTCCCGTATTAATTTCTATGCCTTTGCCCATTTCGATAAGCTTATGAAGAATAGCATCAATTTCATCGAAAAAGTCAGAAAATCGTATGTCACGGTCCTTGTTTTTACCATATCTTAATATGTAATCAAGGTGACCGTATACGTCGAAATCATCAAAGAGGCAGATATTCTCATAAATTGATTCAAAATAGCGTTTGAAAAGTTCCTTTTCGTCCTTTCCTTCCCAGAATGTCGGAAAATATGGGTCGGATTTATCAAATAGGTGCGATGATGCTATGACAAAATCAAACGGATAGCCTTTAATAAAATCCCGGTTTTCATTAACAATATGAGTCTGGAGTCCAAGTTCAACACCAAAATAAAGATTAAAATCATTGTCAGAAGAGTATTCCTCTTTAAGCTTATTGTATTCTTTATAATATGTGTCAACATCAAGGGCAAAGTCGCACATTTCGTCTTCGTATCCCTTAGGCGCATCCGGGTAGTCAAAATCATTGTGCTCTGTAATGCAAAGATGCTTAATCCCTTTTTTTATTGCTTCTTCGACTAAAACCTGCATTTTCTCATCGCTGTCTCCTGAGTTGGAAGAGTGCGTATGAAAGTCTGAAATTATCATAATTATTCCTCTTAATATGACACTTAATAATAAGAAATCTTATGTAAAAATGTCACAATGTATTATCTGATTCAACATAATGTGTATGTACATAATTTAATACACAATTTAATTATAAATTGCATATACAAATTATTCAATTGCTCTTGAATTATACTGTGAAATTAAGTAAAATATAAGACGCTGATTAGTTTGCGCTGCGGCGCTTATAATTAAATTAATTTTCTAGGAGGAAAATAAAAATGGCAGTAAAAGTAGCAATTAACGGTTTCGGTCGTATTGGACGTCTTGCATTCAGACAGATGTTTGGTGCAGAAGGATACGACGTAGTAGCAATCAACGATCTTACATCTCCTAAGATGTTAGCTCACCTTCTTAAGTATGATTCATCACAGGGAACATACGCTAAGGCTGATACAGTTTCAGCTGGTGAAGATACAATCACAGTTGACGGCAAGACTCTTAAGATTTATAAAGAGCCAGATGCAAACAATTGTCCTTGGGGCGAGCTTGGTGTAGATGTAGTTCTTGAGTGCTCAGGTTTCTATACATCTAAGGAAAAGGCTCAGGCACACATCAATGCCGGCGCTAAGAAGGTAGTTATTTCTGCTCCTGCAGGAAACGATCTTCCTACAATCGTTTACAACGTTAACCACAAAACACTTACAAAGGATGACAAAATCATCTCAGCAGCTTCATGTACAACAAACTGTCTTGCACCTATGGCTAAGGCTCTTAACGACCTCGCTGGTATCAAGTCAGGTATCATGAGCACAATTCATGCTTACACAGGTGACCAGATGATCCTTGATGGTCCTCAGAGAAAGGGTGACTTAAGAAGATCAAGAGCAGGTGCTATTAACATCGTTCCTAACTCAACAGGTGCTGCTAAGGCAATCGGTCTTGTTATCCCAGAGCTTAACGGAAAGCTTATCGGATCAGCTCAGAGAGTTCCTACACCTACAGGTTCAACAACAATTCTTGTTGCAACAGTAGAGAAGTCAGTTACTAAGGAAGAAATCAACGCTGCTATGAAGGCTGCTGCTACAGAGTCATTCGGATACAATGAGGAAGAAATCGTTTCTTCAGATATCGTTGGATCAACATATGGTTCAATCTTCGATGCAACACAGACAATGGTTGGTGAAGATAACCTCGTTCAGGTTGTTTCATGGTATGACAACGAGAACTCATACACATCACAGATGGTTCGTACAATTAAGTACTTCGCAGAGCTCGCTTAATTTGACGTGATGCGATAGAGGAGATTTCCTCAATTTCATTTAGGACTACTTGGGTCCGGTCTTAGGACCGGACCCTTATTTTTTAATAAGGAGATATTAAAATGGGATTAAATAAGAAATCAGTTGATGATTTTAATGCTAAGGGAAGAAGAGTCCTTGTAAGATGTGACTTCAACGTTCCGTTAAAGGATGGCGTTATCACAGATGACACACGTATCAAGGCTGCACTTCCAACAATCAATAAGCTTATCAGTGAAGGCGCTAAGGTTATTCTTTGCTCACACCTTGGTAAGGTTAAGGAAGGACCTAACGAGAAGGAGTCACTTGCTCCTGTTGCTAAGGCTCTTTCAGAGAAGCTTGGTAAGGAAGTTGTATTCGTTGCAGATTATAATGTAACAGGTGAAGCTGCAACAGCTGCAGTAGCTAAGATGAATGATGGTGATGTTGTTCTTCTTCAGAATACACGTTTCCGTGGCAAGGAAGAGACAAAGGTTAAGGAAGCCGGCGAAGCATTCGCAAAAGAGCTTGCTGATCTTGCTGATGATTATGTATGCGATGCATTTGGTTCAGCTCACAGAGCACATGCTTCTGTATCGGTTGTAACAAAGTACATTAAGGAAAAGGGCGGCACAAACGCAGTTGGATATCTTATGCAGAAGGAAATCGACTTCCTTGGAAATGCAGTAGAGAATCCTGTTCGTCCATTCGTAGCTATTCTTGGTGGCGCTAAGGTTGCTGACAAGCTTAACGTTATTGATAACCTTCTTAATAAGTGCGATACACTTATTATCGGTGGTGGTATGGCATTCACATTCTTAAAGGCTCAGGGTTACGAAATCGGTAAGTCTTTATGTGATGATGAGAAGCTTGATTACTGTAAGGAAATGATGGCTAAGGCTGAAAAGCTTGGTAAGAAGCTTCTTCTTCCTATCGATACAGCAGTAGCTGATGGCTTCCCTAACCCAATCGATGCTGAAATCGCTGTTGAGTATGTTGATTCAACTAAGATTCCTGCAGACAAGGAAGGTCTTGATATCGGACCTAAGACACAGGAGCTTTTCGCTACAGCAGCTAAGGAAGCTAAGACAGTTGTTTGGAACGGACCTATGGGTGTATTTGAGAACCCAACACTTGCTAAGGGTACTATCGCAGTAGCAAAGGCACTCGCTGAGACAGATGCTACAACAATCATCGGTGGTGGTGATTCAGCTGCAGCCTGCAACCAGCTCGGATTTGCTGATAAGATGAGCCACATCTCAACAGGTGGTGGAGCTTCACTTGAGTTCCTTGAGGGTAAGGAATTACCTGGCGTATACGCAGCAGACGATAAATAAGCTAATTTAATAATAAATCTGCATCGTTGCCCTTCGCTCGCAGTACGTAGTACAGCTTCGCTTGGGCACCGTGCATCTTAATCATTCTCTTAGCTTGCTATACTAAGCCAGGAGAAATATAGAATATTATACAGGAGAATAAAAATGGCAAGAAGAAGAATTATTGCCGGCAACTGGAAGATGAACATGACTCCAAGCCAGGCAAAAGACCTTTGTGCAACATTAAAGGATTTAGTTAAAAACGATGCAGTTGACGTAGTATACTGCGTACCGGCTATCGATATCACAACAGTAGTAGAGGCAGTTAAGGGCACAAATGTTAAGGTTGGTGCTGAAAACTTCTACATTGAGGATAAGGGTGCTTTCACAGGCGAAATTTCAGCTCCAATGCTTAAGGAAGCAGGTGTTGAGTACGTTATCATGGGTCACTCAGAGAGAAGAGATATCTTCGGAGAAGATGATATCCTTATCAATGCCAAGGTTAAAAAGGCATTTGCTGCAGGACTTAAGCCAATCCTTTGCTGTGGTGAGTCACTTGCAGTTCGTAAGGCAGGAACATATGTTGACTGGGTTAAGAGACAGATTACATGGGATCTTTACGGTGTAACTGCTGATCAGGTTAAGGAACTTGTTATCGCATACGAGCCAATCTGGGCTATCGGAACAGGTGAGACAGCTACAGCTGACCAGGCACAGGAAGTATGTAAGATGATCCGTGAGACAATTGCTGAGCTCTATGATGCAGCTACAGCAGAAGCAGTTCGCATTCAGTACGGCGGATCAATGAACGCTTCAAACGCTGCTGAGCTCCTTTCAAAGGATGACATCGACGGCGGACTTATCGGTGGTGCTTCACTTAAGCCAGACTTCGGCCAGAT
>SFNX01000092.1 GCA_004552595.1 Lachnospiraceae bacterium
ACATCTACAGTTACCCTGCTATAGCCGTAAGAAGTAGGTGTATACTCACCGTTCTCTGTTACATTAAGTTCTTCTAGTTCTGGCATACCAAGAGTACTAATAGCAGCTGACATATCATCTATATCATATAGAGTATCAGGAGTACCAGCTTTAATTCTTACTTGGTCGGCTAAGTTCTTTAATGATTGTTCTTTAACTACATATCTTTTCTCATCCATTAGAACTTCACCTCTTGTCCATTAGGCACGGTTTCTATAAACACGTTGCCTGCACCGTCATCATAGATAGATAGAGGATGTTGATACATATACTCTGTAACGGACTTCTCAACGATTTCATTGCTCCAGCCTTGTTCTTCAATTTCTCTAATCTTATTCTCTAAGTATTCATAACTCTTAATTTCTGTTTCTGTATAAACGTAGTCACTTGGTCTTGTTCTTGGTATTACTTTAAATGTTTTCTCATATAAAGTAGCTTCGCCGTCGTAAGCAAACACACGAATATCAAAGCCGCTCTGTAAAAGAATATTAGGCACATTTGCAACACCATTAACAACTTCAGTAACTAAAGCATAATCATTCGTTCTATTACAGAAATGAACTTCTACAATACTTGGGTCATCAACTACTATTTGTCTGTCTATATCCCAAGCGTAAAAGTGCTCTCTGCCGTCAGCTATTCTAAACATGCTTGAGTTGCCTCCTTATTAAAAATTTTATAAACCTAATGCCGCTTTCGACATAGTTTTAGCTTTCTTACTAGGCTGTCTGTAAGGCTCTATACAGTATCTCAGAGCTGCCATAGCATCATCAAAAATACTTACAGGTTCATCAGTATATAAGCCTGTAGACCGGTCTTTCTGCCACTTCCATTGCTGTATCTCTTTAATAGTGTTAATGCAGCAGCCGTTTATATGTATCTTGTGTTGCTTCAGGTAGTCTATCTGTGCCTTTACACTTCCCGGCTCTTTCTTAACCGGTCTAGCCTTATATCCTGCTTTCTGCCACATCATTATTCTATCGGGTTCGGCAGAATCACAGTACATTACCTTCTTCTTATCGAAGTTATATTGATTAGCCAGCTGTATAATCTCAGTCGTATCTTTTTCGTGAACATATATCTCTCTGAGTATATAAATCTCATCGTCTTTAAAGCCTACTTCAAGAATACAGTTCGCATGGTTAAATCCAAAGTCTTGTGCATAGTGCACAGAATCGTATCGGTCGAAGGATGTATTTAATTCCTCTATAACATAGTTATGAAGAATGATACCGCCTGTCTCGCCCCATTCACCTTCTCCATAGATTCTATAACCGTCAGGGTCTTGCTCCTTACGCATCATCATACGTCTATGGTAGGCTTCATCTAAGAATCTATTATCTTTATAAGTACTATGACATCTAAATATGTCAGGGCTGTCATAGTCCCAGTACTTTCTTTTAATCCAGTGTGAAGCAGATATAGGGTTAAAGCTGAAAGTCATCTGGTAGTATAAGTTAGGATTCTCTAACTCACCACGCAGACGGTCATCTAGTATATCTACATCTGATTCTTGAAGTTCAGTAGCCTCTTCACACCATATCCATGTTAGCTTACCGTGAGGGAAGGTTATAGATTTAACCCTTTCACGGGCTCTCGTATCATTAAAGCCTCTAAATATAATAGAATTACCTGTAGTCTTACATGTTAAAGTCAGAGGTGTAACTGTCCATGTCCAAAATGAAGACAGACCCATGCTGTTAATGGCACTTAATAACTCAGCATAGGTACTGTCTTTATGACTTGCTTCAGTCTGTCTAACTACTAATAAGTTTGCTCCCTTATACTTCATGTCAGAGAGCTTCATAATATAATCTCTAGCTATATCAACACTCTTGCCTGAGCCCGCAGAACCCTTAGCAACTCTGTATCTACACTTAGTCTGATTAAACTCTTTAAATACTTTATTGAGCTCAACCTTCATCGTCGTCTCCATAATCTACTGTAATAGTTGCTGACATATCGAGTTCATGTTTCTCAGTAGGTGCGTAGTCGTTGCCGTCTAGGATATATTTAGCTGCTTGGAAGTGACCTTCTTCAATAAGCTTAGCCATCGTATGTAGAGCTTTAGTCTGTAGACTCTTAAACTTTCTTCTATTCTCTTTTTCTAGCTCTGCACAGAATTCTTCATTCTTCTTCCATCTCCAGAAAGTAGAGTCGCTGATTTTTAACTCCTCTTTTATCTCACTATCTCTCAGATTCTCATAGACAAGGAGCTGTATTGCTTCGTATTGCTTTTTCTTTAACACTAAGCTCTACCTCCTTACTTCTTCTTACTTCCGATGAGCGAAAGAACAATTAGTGTTGCGCAAATAATAGCAGTAATAATTACACCGTTCATAAGTACTCTCCTTTACTTAAAATGAATATTCATTCGTTTTTTATGAATATTCATTCGTTTTTATTTTGATTCATATTTAATGTTTCAATCTTTCGTTCTAGTTCTAAAATAATCTCTTTAAGTCGCTCAATATCAGATATTAAGCAATTGACAGCCCACTCAGTAGCAAATTCATTCATTTTTATTCTCCCCTTTATTAATTTTGCAGAAAATTTAACCTTGCTTTGCTTTTTTGCACTCTTCTTTGAAGCCGTTAAGCATCGCAATAGCCATTTTCCACTCATACCAGTATTGTTTAACTATAGGGTCGTTCTTACCGTAAGCTGCTAATACTTCTTTGTAGAACTTACGAGAGCTATCTATATTAGCTTGTAACTCTCGTCTCTTCTCAGCCCTCGCATGACATTCATGCTCGGGAGGCTTAGTGGTTTGCTTCTCTTTTAGATACTCATCTATATGTCTGTCATAGTATCTTAAACGTGCTCTAGTATGAGCTATATTGGTTCTAAGTAAGTGAGCAGCTTTAGCATCTTTATCTTTCTTAGCTTGCTCATAAGCGAGTGTGTAGCCCTCTAACTTGTTTTCATAGAAGCTACGAGGTTTATTTAAATTACATTTAAGCTCGTAAGTGCTTGTATTTTTTCTATCTTTAGCCACATTCTCGCTAGGAGATAAAAGCTGTAAGTTCTCAAGATTGTTATTAAGAGGATTGTTATCAATATGGTCTACTATCATGCCTGCCGGCTGACAGTCGTTATACCAAACCCAGACAAGCCTATGTACCCCTAAAGCAGTAGTTTTGTAAGTATAAGAATCTATCGTTTTAACAGTACCGTCTTTTGTTGTATATTTGTACTTTCTAGGTATTTTTGTTCTGTTTAACTTGTCGTAAGTCTGGATGGTCTTATAGGTTCTTTCGTAAGCCGTACCGCGATTACCAATAGTAATCGTCTGTTTCAGTTCTTTGCCGGAGTTATCGATAATAGTTTGTCCGTCTTTAGACACATATTCAATTCCGTAGTTGTTAATAAGCATTTCTTTTGTAAGCTCTGTTGCGTATTTTCTACTCATATTAGATACCTTCTCATTTAAAAATTCTTTACACACTTCTTATATCAAACGTGTAGCTATTTACTGTAGCGCATTTTAAAAATGAAATTTTTGAAAAAACAAAAAAAGAGCGCTATTGAATAATTTCAGTAACACTCTTAATCATTATATGAGCCACCAGAAGCTCTCCAGAAGCTCACAGATTGATTTTTAAAGTATGATGCCTGTCTTATTGCTAAAAAGCCCTTATAGGAAGCCACAGGTGCCTCAGAACGAGATTTAAACAGCTATTATCGCATGCGCGAAAGGAAAATTATTCCTACGACTTCACCAGGAGCTCCACATCGCTCTGTATGACCTTTTCTACCCATAGGTAGTATAGAATGCCTCTTAAAAACAAAAACGCGACACAGAAAGTCACAGGTGCCTTAAAACGAGAGAGGGCTTTCAACCATCATAAATACAGGGTATAGCTAAGGTTAAATCATGCTCTCAGAGGCTCCAGAACGCTCTGTATCGCGTTTTTAGATATTTCTTGAATAGTGACACAGCTGATAAATAGAAAAAGCCCACAGAGGCCGTTACGTGGCTTCTGGAGAGACTGTCAAGCCAGGAGGGGCCGGCCGCATAGATATTTATGTTATTATTCTAACAGAGATCGATATTTAATAGTTTTATTTCTCAAGAAAAATAACTTTAGTAGTTTTCTCAAATCTAGTTAGACTGAAGGCTTTAGCCTGAAGTCTATAGACAGCTTGTCTGTCTAGCAGCTTGCTGCTATGTTAATCTTTAGTTCTAAAAATCTTAGTTCGAACTAATTAATATTTATATATATTTATATATATAAATATTAATAATTATATATATATATATTTATATATATTTATATATATTTATATATTATATATATATTATATATAGATCTGAACGCGTGCGCGCATGTGCATACGCGATACGATAAAAAAACTAAAAATTTAATTTTTTTGTTGTGCGTTTTTTGCACAGAGGGTCAAATCTGTTTCACTGGTACTGTATGTTAGGACACTACACTTTTGAAAGGGGTTTGACTATGAGAGATATAGTTGGCTATGAAGGTCTTTATTCAGTTACAAGTACAGGTGAAGTGTACAGTCACAAAAGTCAAAAATTTTTAAAACCGCAGCTTTCTAGTGGTTATCTAACAGTAAAGCTTTATATTAATAGTAAATATAAATCATATTTAATTCATCGATTAGTAGCTGAAGCTTTTATTCCTAATCCCGAGAATCTTCCACAAGTCAATCACCGAGACGAAGATAAAACTAATAATGATGTTAGTAATCTTGAGTACTGCGACGCTAAGTATAATATGAACTATGGCACTCGTAAACAAAAAATCGCCAAAGCTTTGCACAAACCAGTACTTTGTGTTGAGTTAAATCAAATCTTTCCCAGTGTTAAAGAAGCCGCTAAACACTTCAATGTTACTTCATCTAATATTTGCTATGTTCTATCCGGGCGAAACAAAACAGCCTGCGGGTATCATTGGGCGTATGCTTGATTACATATAGTAATCGTGCATCCGTCAATATGTACTAGCGAATATTTATTCAAACAACATTCTTTTGATAATTTTACATAAAAAAGCCGACAGCCTAAAAACTGTCGGTTATTTTTTATCCTATTTGGATAGTTTATAATCTTTTATGAGCTAAGAGTAGGTTAGTTGGTGTATTCCTGGCGTGTGCAGTCTTCTTTTGATTTTCTGAGATATCCGTGTACCTAAGAGTCATTCTAATTTCTGAATGACCCATCAGATTCTGAAGAACAAATACATTTCCACCGTTCTCTATAAAGTAAGTAGCAAAAGAATGCCTTAGCTGATATGGTGTAACTTTTACTTCAGCTTTATCACTAAGCTTTCTAAACTCTCTTGCAAGCTCATTAGTACTAAGCTGATTAGCGTCTCTAGATGGGAAAATAAACTCTATCTCAGCAGGCTTAATTCTAAGATACTTATTAAGAGCACTTATAACATTATCACTAAGATAACAGATTCGCTCTCTTCTAGTCTTAGCTTTATCTTTAGTAACAATAATAGTACCCGCAGCCGCGTCATAATCAGAATTAACTAATCTAGTAATCTCTGAAGTTCTTATACCTGTATCAAGCATTAGAAGAATCATAGTATAGTTTCTTAGACCTGTAAAAGTCTTTCTGTCGCAGGTATCTAATAAAGCTTTAATATCATCAATAGACGCAGCGTGAATATTACCGTCATCTCTCTTCTTATGCAGTCCTAGCTTTGATAGTGGATTACATTCCAGGATGTCTTGTTTAACACACCAGTTAAAGAACGAGCTGAGATTTGAAAATGGTCTGTTATATACGGCTGGTGAAGTATCAGGAATGCTTTTAAAGAACTCAACAAGATCGTTATTGAGTATCTCCAACTCCATAGTGTTACAGCCGAAGTCAGAAAACTTCTTAAATGTCTTCATGTAGTCGTTAAGAGTCCTGGGTGATATTTGCTCAGCCATCTTGAAGTTAATAAACTCCATAGCTACGTCAGAAAATGCTAGTGTCTCGGTTACGGTGGTCTTAATTCTCATAGTTTCCTCCTAAAATAGAAAATTTGGAAACCGTAGACTCTACACAGCTTTATAGAACAAAAAAAGAGTATCAATAGTCAAAAAACCATTGATACTCTATACTCTGGCAGGGGAAGAAGGCTTCGAACCCTCGGCCTACGGTTTTGGAGACCGCCGCTCTACCAGCTGAGCTATTCCCCTATAGTGGTGGGCCTTCAGGGACTCGAACCCCAGACCGACCGGTTATGAGCCGGTTGCTCTAACCAACTGAGCTAAAGGCCCTTATGTCAGTATTGCCGCCACGTTTGTGACGGCAATACTGCTTGGCGCCCCCTGTAGGATTCGAACCTACGACCCTGCGGTTAACAGCCGCATGCTCTACCTGTTGAGCTAAGGAGGCAAATAAAAGGGCCTGACATGCGCCAAACCCTTTTAGTGTTGGCATTGACCTATCTTCCCGGTCCGTCTCCAGACAAGTATTGTCGGCACTGGTGAGCTTAACTTCTGTGTTCGGAATGGGAACAGGTGGAGGGGAAGAGGAAATCTTCCCCTTCATGGTACACCTTCAGGGACTCGAACCCTGGACACCCTGATTAAGAGTCAGGTGCTCTACCAGCTGAGCTAAAGGTGCATGTGGTGACCCGTAGGAGAGTCGAACTCCTGATTCAGGCGTGAGAGGCCTACGTCTTAACCACTTGACCAACGGGCCATATAGGGCTTACACCCTGAAAACTGAACAGAAAGAGGAACAAGGCAGCCTGCATAATATTGTAGGTCAAGCCCTCGGGCTATTAGTATCGGTAGGCTGAACACATTACTGCGCTTACACCGCCGACCTATCAACCATGTAGTCTACATGGACCCTTACTCCATAAAGGATGGGAGATCTTATCTTAGGGGGAGTTTCACGCTTAGATGCCTTCAGCGTTTATCT
>SFNX01000093.1 GCA_004552595.1 Lachnospiraceae bacterium
TGTAGCCTCGATTTCAAGGTCTTCTAAAATGTCATCAACGTTTCTAAACGCTTTTTTGATGCTGTCTCCCATGTCGTATCTTGGCATTGTCATCATCGTTTCATATGAACGCTCAGCCTTTGAAAACTCTGACTTTGCTTTGTCAGAAAGCTCTGCGACTTCGTTTAATGTAGGCGTTTTTTCAGAAAATGCCACATCGCCAACAACTGATAACGGCGCTGTTTTAACGTTTTCTATCGCTATAACTGTCTGCTTGAATACATCAAGCTTAAGCGTTAGTTCATCGTCATATTTCTTAATATCAACTTCATCATTATCCATTAAGAACGGCGCATAACTTTCCTTTTCCGCTTGCTTAAGATCATCAACAAGCTTTTCTAAATCTTTAGTATCAAGATTAATTCCCTTTTTAAGTAAAGACACACTTGCTTCTAATGTAAGAATCAGCCTTGTCTCTTCAAGTATTCGCCTTTTTGCGACGTCGTCAAAGTTAAGTGATTCGACAAATTTGGCGGCTTTAATGTGGATGCTTTCAGGGTCGCTAAGGAGCCCGTCTTTGGCATTTTTGCCCTCGGCTAAAGCGGAGGCTGCCGACAAGGCAACCGTTTCTGTATTCAAAGGAAAGCTAACGCTTTCAAGGTTTTCAAGGTTTGTAAGATTTTCCTTCGTAAGCGGAATGTCCTTATTTATAAGCCACTTTGCCTCGTTGATTGTCTGCTCATTGACTGAAAGTCCTGCATCGGAAATGATTTTTTCAATCTGAGGACTAAGACTCTCAATATCAGCATCTGTCGGGTTCTTGCCTACATATCCGGTTTCATCCATGTAATATGAAGCACGATTTGCAGATGTGTCAGCGGATGAACTGTGATTTGCAATGTAGAAATTGTTAACTGTAGGCTCCGGGCAATTGTTAATCATATACTTTTTCGCATCATCTGATGGAATCGTGAGCTCACCCGACACATTAAGAGCCTCTGAAATTTCTGTTACATTTTCTATAGTTGCAGGAAGTGCGGTTTCCTTAAGTGCTGCTTCAATTGCATTTGCATAGGCACTACTGCCCGCAATCTGCTCAATCTGCTCCTTCGATAAATCGTCGGTAAAACCGTCAATATTAACGCCACTCTTAACAAGCGTTGCCTTAATCTTATCAAGAACCGTCACAGTCTCTTTATCTGTCATTTCAGAAGGTGAGAAGCCCTCATCTGCCATCTTTGCAACATCGTCAGCCGACATTGAAGTTGCCATTACGGCAAAAGCGTTGTTTTCAAGAGAAACATTCTTCATTGAGGCCTTCGCCTTAATCTCGTCAAATGACTTAAGCCCCTCAACTGAATACGTTGAAGGCTCACTCTTTGTAACTAAGAATGCATTTTGGTCGATTCGTGACGCGTGGATGTTTAAATGATTCCTGCCGGCACTTGTCTTGTCTATGCCGGCTCTGCTGCCGATTTCAAGCATTCCTTCCGTATTTTCTTTTGAATTTGGATTTATATTAATGTTCATATGTATCCCTTTATGCGAAATATGTGTTGTTATGTATAATATTTCGGAAGAAATCCTGAAAAATTTATACTAAACAGGAACCTGAGTCTCCTTTTATACATAAAAAAGGACGGTCCTTAAAAAGACCGTCCCATCGATAAATCAATGATAAATTAGCGACCGGCGCTAAAACTGGAATATTGCAGCTCCGTATGGCGGTAGCGGGTAGCCGATTGAGTATGGCTGGTTATCCCACTCAAGCGCTTTCGCTGTGTATACCTGCTGCTTCTTTTTGTCTGAGTTTCCGCCGAAGCGTTTCTCATCGGAGTCAAGTATAAGCTTATACTTTCCTTTTACAGGAACACCAACTCTGTAGTCTAATCTCTCCACTGGTGTGAAGTTAAGAACGAATAAGAGGTTGTTCTTGCCGTTTTCTCCATATCTTACGAAGCTGTATATGCTCTTATATGTGTCGTCGGCATTAATCCACTTGAAACCTTTAGGATCATTGTCGAGTTCGTACATACACGGATATTTATTATATATTGCAAGGAGTTCTCTTACATAGCTCTGCATTCCGGAATGAAGCTCGTCTTCAAGAAGTCCCCAGTCAAGCTCCTTCGCCTCATTCCACTCAGAATCCTGCGCAAAGTCTTGTCCCATAAAGAGAAGCTTCTTACCTGCATGACCCATCATGTAGGTGTATCCAACACGAAGATTTGCGAACTTATCCACGTAATATCCCGGCATCTTATTAAGCATTGAACACTTAAGATGAACTACTTCATCATGCGAAAGAACGAGAATATAATTCTCAGAGTAGTTATAACTCATTGCAAAAGTCATCTTGTAATGGTTGTCTCTTCTGAACAGAGGATCCAGTTTCATATAATCGCAGAAGTCATGCATCCAGCCCATATTCCACTTGAATGAGAATCCAAGTCCACCATCTTCAGGCTTACCTGTAACCTTAGGCCATGCTGTTGATTCTTCGGCAATCATCATAACTCCCGGATATTTGCCTGATACTATCGAATTAAGATGTCTGAAGAACTCAATTGCCTCTAAGTTCTCGTTGCCGCCGTATTTATTGGCAACCCACTGACCCTGCTGTTTGCCATAGTCAAGGTAAAGCATTGAAGCAACCGCATCTACACGAAGGCCGTCAACGTGGAATTCCTTTATCCAGAAAAGTGCATTGGCAATAAGGAAATTCTTGACCTCATTTTTGCCATAGTCAAAAATCTTAGTACCCCAGTCCGGATGCTCGCCCTTACGAGGATCTGCATACTCATACAGCGGACTTCCGTCAAATAATGCAAGACCGTGGGCATCTCTTGGGAAGTGGGCCGGTACCCAGTCAAGAATAACGCCGATTCCAGCTTTGTGAAGCTTGTTCACAAGATATGCGAAATCTTCAGGCGTTCCGTATCTTGATGTAGGTGCATAGTAGCCTGTAACCTGATAGCCCCATGAGCCGTCATAAGGATGTTCTGCAATACCTATAAGCTCGATATGTGTATAATGCATATCTGTCAAATAATCGACGATTCTGTCAGCGAACTGGCGATATGTATAAAATCCATCGTCCTCGCGTCCGGGATGTCTCATCCATGAACCGATATGACATTCGTATACAGCCATAGGCTCAGATGTCATATCAGACTCATCTCTCTTTTTAACCCATGCGCTGTCTGACCATTTTATTTTACTGATATCTGTTGTAACAGAAGCTGTTCCCGGACGAAGCTCGCAGAAGTTAGCAAAAGGATCTGCCTTATAAAGCTTTGCGCCCTGCTTAGTATTGATAACATATTTATAAAGTTCGCCTTCTTTAAGGCCTTCAACGAATGTCTCATAAATACCATTATTCTTAAGACGAACCATTTTATTAGCTTCATCATTCCAGCCGTTAAAGTCTCCAACAAGGCTGACTGTCTCTGCATTTGGTGCCCAGACTGCAAAATGGAAGCCGCTCTTTCCGTTTTTAACCGTTTTGTGTGCACCAAGCTTTTTATATATGTCGTAGTGCGTTCCCGAACCGAAAAGATATTCATCAGCTTCGGTAACAAACGGTGAAAAGCTCTCCTTAACTTCTTTTGGTTTAGCAGTTTTTGTCTGTGCCATTTAAGTAACCTCCCTTTTCAACGGATTGTTGGTAAAATAAACTACCTAGAATCTAGAAAATAAAATCCTTCTCGCTCAAAATGATGTTGTCCTCATCATCATACCTTCTGCCAAGAAGCATGTCCATAAGATGTCCCATATTTTTCTTGTCAACATGCTTAATTGCCATATCTATTATCTCTTTAACTTCTTCGATTGTAACCTTATGATCAAATGTCTGAAGCTCGCTTATTCTGTTATGAAGCGCAAGCCCACCCATTTCATCAATCGAATACTCTTTTTCAAGAGCATATCCACGGCCGTAGTTAACGAGATCCTCGTCGGTGTATTCTGTAATATCTATCCTTGCATTGAATACAGACTTCATGCTCTTAGAATATTTATATAACGGCTTAATTGTCTCTTTAGTTCCTTCAAAGAGTACAAGTACAGGCTTTATTGAATCCTCAAGTGTACTTGTAATCATGACTACAGATTCCTGAGTAAGCCCGCCGGCTCTCTCAACGATAAGTGCACCATTCTCAAGCTTTTCAAGTGTGACCTTGATATTTTTCTTATTTAAAGCTTCTCCGCTGATCTTGGCAACTTTACCGGAAAATGAAGGGTTCTTACTCTGCATTGCCTTAACAATACTGATTGCGATTCCCTTAGTATCTACTGATTCAGAACCGGTAATTACTATATTGCCGTGGCCAGGTTCCATGCTCATAAGGTCAAGTGCCATAACAAGCTGTGCTTTCATTGTCTGCATGCCGTCGTATCTGCAGAAAATCTTGTATTCATCATCATCAAATTCTCTGCTTGCCCTTATGTCGGTACGCATATATGCAGGCACTTTATCATCATCGTCGTCTTCGTCAATTTCTTCGACTTCTTCAATTGAATCCGTCTCATAACTGGTAGCTCTTGAAACCTCATCTGAAGGAATCTTGCCTGTTTTGAGTATCTCATCAACATCTTCAGGCTGGTCTATTTCAGGAAGCTCTTCAACGAATCCGATATCTGTTACTGTATCATATGGATACTTTCCCTGATTATCTCCAACAGGAATTAGCTTTTCTTCAGGCTTTTCATTATCTCTATCTTCAATTATCTCTTCAGTTTCTCTGTCTTCTATTTCTATGGAAGCATCATCAGCTTCTTCCTCCTTAATTGCCTCGCTAATATCAGGAGCAACAAATCCGTTAAATGCCTTTTCAGATACTGCAGAAATTCTTGAAATTTCCTCTTCTCTTGTCTCTACCTGGTCTTTAATCTCGTATTTAACTTCTGTATCAGTATCAGACTCTTCTTCATTGCCTGCAGGCGGATAAATCTCGCCTGTATGCTTAACTGAATTAACAGATTTAGGAATCTCTCCTGTATTATTAACTGATGGAAGCACATCAGGGATCTCTCCTGTTATTCTAGACTTCTGCTTAGGTCCGTGAACTGTTGATGTAACACCTGTAATCTCAGGCGATGTTCCGGGGATTACTCCATCAAGCTTCGAGAATATATCACCTGTATCCGATAAATCAATGACGCCTGTATGAACCGAGATAGGCTTCGGTTTTTCCTGTGCTTCTTCTGTTTCTTCTGTTTCGTCTGCTTCCTTCTCAATCCGGGCTTGCGGCATCATCTGAGTCAAATCTTCCTCAATGATAGGCTCTGAATGAATATCCGAATCATCAGTCATTGCCTCGCGAACTTCACTTCCAATCTGATTCTGAAGCTCAGCTGCATTCCATGCGCTTGTTCCAAGCGCCTGTGCCATAATATCCTGTGTCATTCCAAGATGGTTGATTTCAGGTGTAACCTGTATTGACTGTGACTGATTATTATATACATCATTAGTAACAGGGACAGGATTACCATACATATCGTATCTGAACTGATTGCCGTATGCATCAACATATATCGGACCGGACATTTCAGGAGCCATCTGGTTATTGTTCTGATACGGGACATTATTATATCCGCCCTGAATACCGGCCTGACCTGCAGAATTAAGCTGACCTGTTATACCAAGCTGTCCGGTAGTGCCAAGCTGTCCGGTCTCTAAAATGTACTCACCGTACTGGTTAATCATTGGTCCGGTCTGCTGCGCATTATTACCAAATTGAGTATTTTGCGATACAGGCTGCTCGAACTTAGGAAGGGAGGTCGTTTCATGCCGACTGTCATATTTTGCCTGCTGTTCCTTAGTAAGTGCAGAATGCTGCATCTTAAGTTCCATCGCCTTCCTTACGTACTTGCCCTCACCAAACCAGAGAATAAGTTCGTCACACTCTGCAACGCATTTAGCTTCCTCGCCGATTCTGTGATAAAGGTACGCAAGCTCATATGCCCACTTCTCTCTGTAATCGCGGCGCTTATACTCTTCTAACACATCAATCTGTTCTTCAAGTGATACGTCCTGCGCCTTATATATCTTATATAAAAGTATACAGCTGTTAGCATCATCCGGTGCTATAGCCATGAATTCCTTGTAGCTCTCAATTGCCTGTACAATATCTCCAAGCTTAATGAAAAGTTCACAGAGCGCATATACAATATCGCGCCCGTTAGGATGCCTTTCATATGCAAGTAAAAGGATATCCTTTGCATCCTCATACCTCTTATTAACCTTATAAATCTCACTGGCTGTGACGAGCATTGACACACTTCTGACCCTTCTCCAATCAATTGTGTCAACTATCTCAACCGCCTCTGCAAAACGTTTCTGTGCGATTAATTCTTTAATCTTCTCCGTACAGACCTGATATTCGTATTTATCCACGATTATTCCCTCAATTTGTAATTATCTACATGTACTTACGAGCAACACTAACCCCATAATAAGTACAAGCATACACTATGGTAAAAAAATAAATGGGAAATAATTGTATAATTATTTCCCATTCTGATAATATTTTCAGCTTGTGAAACTGTTACTCACATATTCTCTTCTATAACCTTTTCTATTACTTCACTTCTGTCTCCACGCTCGGTAATGATATAGTCAACGACGTCCCGAACTGCACCATAACCTGCCTTTACACGAGTAACATAGTCTGCAATTTCAATAATCTCCGGAGCCGACTCTGTAGGGCAACCGACAAATCCACATAAACGCATTGCCTTATAGTCATTCAGGTCATCTCCAACATAAGCAACCGCTTCTCTCGATATATTGTTATCTTCCATAAATTTCTTAAGAAAGGTTGCTTTATCCTTAACGTTTTGAAATATATAATCTGTTTTAAGCTCTTTCATTCTGCGAATAGTAGCCTTACATTCACGTCCTGTCATTACTATAATCTGTAGTCCGGCGGCATGAGCAATATTGAAACCCTGTCCATCTTTTGTCGAAAACCGCTTCAACTCATTGCCATTTTCATCATATATGACACCGCTATCAGTTAATGTTCCATCTACATCCAAAACAAGATATTTTAATTTTTTCAAATCGTCTATTGTCTTCATAATCATACTATATCATTATTTTCTTGAATGTAAAACCAAATTCCGCTTCCACTTTCCTAATTTTGTATTCTCCTAACATTATTGATTCATCAAATCCTCGACATCACATTTAAGCGCCTTGGCAAGCCTTAAAACCGTATCTATCCTGGCCGCATTAATATCCTTTTGCTTCTGCTCATATTGCTGGATTGTACGTACAGGAACATCTGATTTTTTTGCCAATTCGCTTTGGCTTAATCTGGCATAGGTCCTGATTCGTTTTAATGCAGAGTCACTAAATGCGGTTCTGCGTCTCCTATCCATCTCAATTACAAATTGGTCAATATCCATTTCATGATACTTATCATACATAATAAGAATATCACTAATACGCACACTATCATTAATCTGATTAAATGAAATATTTCTATACCACTGATAATATGCCAGAACCCATCCTGTCCAATATTCAGGTGTCCGCTTTATTACGTATTCAGGCTCCTTATATTCAATGTCATAGCCCTTTTCCTTAAGAACAGCATACGCAATCTCCGGTCCCGACTTGCCGGCAATTGTAGACGAGTCCCCGGCCGCAAATTTATCTGAAAAGGAAGAATCAAGGAAAAGCTGATAAAAATCCTCAATTGGCATATTCAAAACATACACAGCATAATCTAACATCCATGCCATGCACAATCTCGCCTTATAAATCAGTGTATCATCGTAAGCGTACATCATCAGCCCTCAACTCTTCATCAACAATCTTCATCATGTATATCTCCCCACGCTTCCACGGGGTATTTCTAATCTCATGGTATTTTTTCCTGGCCAACTCATCCCTATGTTCTTTTGCAGGATACCACTCCGCGGAATTCACTAAATTTGAATCTTCATATCGAATAGAATGAAATGCCTTATCACTCTTGATAGCAATCTGTGTGCCGAGATTTCCAAGCTTCATTGCTTTGGCCAAAGTACTAATAGAAATCTCATTGTTTAGAAAATCCTGCGCAAAGGAAAAAATTGCCAACCAATGAAGTATTGTATACTCATCGCTATCCAAATTGAGCACTGACAATCCATCTAAATCCAATTTATAACGATTTAGATACCCCGATCGATTACTATCAACAGCCCATTCCATTGCGAGTTCCTTGTCCATTGTGGTATAAAAGGCAAGACCATAGTCATTACGGATATTTCCGACACCAAATTTAGGCTTAACTATTCTATTCTCAGATCCATGATATAATTCTATTTCCATAATAAAAACACTATACTCCCAAAGGAGTATAGTGTCAATTATTTATAATGAACTGATGAGGGAAATTAACTCTTACCTAACCATCATCACCTTAACATATTCTTCTTTTTTTTCTCGCATTATTTCAAATCCATTTATCAATCCGTCAAAATCATAGCTATGAGTAATCATTTTCTCCGGGTTGATTTCTCCATTTTTCAGTTTGTCAATAACATAATGCCAGTCATCGTTTATATCATGTGTAAAGGATGAATTCCATGTTCCGATCAGGTTTAACTGTTTGCGCAAAATATTCCAATATGTTTTTTTAGGAATATTCATATCTGATGCAGGATTTCCCACACATATCACTTTTCCACCCGGTACAACACTATTTAACGCAATATCCATTACAGTTTCTGTTCCCGCACAATCAAAGAATACATCAACAAAATCCTCGCCTGCAGTATAATCCCCGGAATCGATATAGCAATCGTCCTTCAGCCCAAGCGACTTTACAATCTTTTTTTGAATTTCTTTATTCCCAATTGCAAAGATATTTGTATAACCTTCACTTAAAAGCATCATTACTAATGAAAGACCTATTGTCCCCAAACCCATGATTGCTATTTTTTTATTAATATTAATACCGGAATTATTCTTATTATACGAAATCAATCCGGCATTTCTGGCTGCATGTACTGCTACTGACATTGGCTCCAGCATCGCGGCCTGTTCGTAAGAGACTGTATCCGGCAGATTGATAAGATTCCATGTTGGAACCCTCACGTACTCAGCAAAACCTCCATCCGTCCTTGAACCCAAATAACTATAATCTCTACACATCTCGTATTTTTTGCTATGACACTGTGCACATTTCATGCATGGTATCAGAGGAAATATTCCGACTCTTTTGTTTTTCCACTCACTATCATCATCGCATG
>SFNX01000094.1 GCA_004552595.1 Lachnospiraceae bacterium
AGCGGTGCCCAAACCGGGAATCCGATAATTAACAGTACAACCACCCATGTAGGAGTTTTATCTTCCTTTTTCTCTTTAACCTTTTTCTTAACGATAGTTTTTATCGGCATTTCGATTTCGATTTCTTTTGCGATGTCTTTAATATCTCCAAGAGACTTTACTGCATCTTCTTCGCTCATTCCGTCTTCGATTCTGTCATCTATCATTTCGCCGTAATACTCAATCGACTTTTCCGTCTCCTCAGCCGGGTAATCCTTAATAAGATTCTTAAGTTCATCTAAAAACTCAATCCTTGTCATGATTGCTCATCTCCTTCTGTATATAATCATATATACCCATCATATCCTTCCATTCTTCAAGAAATTCTTTAAGCTTATTAATCCCGTCCTCGGTTATTTTGTAGTATTTCCTAAGCCTTCCGTTGTGTTCTGCCGAATAAACAGATACATTCCCGGCATTCTCAAGTCTCCTAAGAATCGGATACAGTGTTGATTCCGAAATCTTCACATATTGGTCAAGATCCTTAATAATCTTGTAGCCATATGAGTCTTCCTGCAAAAGAGAACTCAATACACATGCATCGAGTATGCCTCGTTTTAACTGAACGTCCATATATTTGCCTTTCTACATTTATATATAATAACACATAAGTTAACAAAAGTTAACTAATACTTTCCTACGCATAATACTATACGTCGCATAGTATGTCAATACTTTGTTAAAAAAATATATTTTTGCAATCAAAAAGGAGTACGGATACTAAAATCCGCACTCCAATTTGTCGAAATGGTTTTATTTTAACTTAAATTCATTAACCTTATCCGAAAGCTGCTTAGCACACTCGCCAAGCTGAATCGAGATTGCGCTGTTTTCTTCAGCCGATGCAGCATTGCTCTCAACTACTGTAGAAATCGAAGTAAAATCTTTTGCTATGCTGTCAACGTATCCCTTCTGATCATTAACTGAATCAAATATTTTATGAACGTGTTCAGCATTTGAAATTGAATAATCTATGCTTTCAGAAATTGTCTCCTGTGTCTTTGTAACTAATCCCTTACCCTTTTCAACTGCAATTCTTGACTGGATTATCGCCTGCTCAATCTTCTGGCTTGATTTTGATGAATTGTAGGAAAGATTCTGGATTTCCTCGGCAACTACCGCAAAGCCTCTTCCTGCATCACCTGCTCTTGCAGCTTCAATTGATGCATTAAGCGCCAAAAGGTTAGTCTGCGATGCAATCTCTGTTATTTCTTCGACAAAGCTTGAAATACCCTCCGTACACTTAACAATCTCATCAAATGCAATTACAAGCTCGCGCATTTCATCACCGCTTCTTGTAAGCTTTTCATTTGTATCGCCTAAATTGTTCTCAACACCTTTAACAAGCGTTACTATTTCATTTATAGAGCTTTTAAGATTATCCATCTCCTCATTGGCAGCTAAAATTGACTGGCTCTGCTCTGTCGCGCTCAAAGCTACGTTTTCGCTTGTTCTGCTAAGCTCTTCGGCATAGTTTTTAACTGTAAGCGCCTGTGTGTTTATTTCTGAAAAGCTTTCATTTAAGTTGTACAAAATGCCGTTTAATGACTCCCGGATTTTATTATAGTCACCGACATAATTGTCACCGATGTCACATGTAAGGTCCTTGTCTGCAATATTATCAACAACCTTATTAATTTCATCGATATAGTGTTTAAATACATGGATTGTATCATTAAGCGACTTAGTCATTGTCGATATTTCTTTTGAATGTTCATCAACATCAAAGGAATATGAAAGATTACCTTCAGTAATATTGCTTATATTTTCAGAAACATCCTCAAGAGGCTTGAATACAGGCTTGATTGCACCCGCAAGCTTCACTGATGCGATTTTAACCGATACAAGCGATACAATACTCATTACTGCAAGGAAGCCAATAATAAGCAATATTATACCTGTTGCTGAATTTGCATATATTACTGACCAGCCTGTAAGCTCTGATTTCATTGAACCTACAGTCTTTACCCCGCCTTCAAATAATAACGAAATCCTGCCGGCCTTTTCGTATGCCTTCTTATACGGAGTATCGGAAACATTTGTGCTCTTATCAGCAGTTAATGCATACTTTTCCGATGGATTTGTAAGAATCGTTCCATCTGCTGCAACAAGTGAAATATAACTGCCTCCTACGTATGAGCTTTCTGCAAGTGTCACAATATCCGACATATACATGTCAAGCCCGACAGTTCCCTCTCACTTTGGTGTCTTCACCTTGTGAGAAAGCGTGATACAGATGTTGCCGCTCTGCTCATCTACATACGGGTTCGAAATAAAGAGCCCCTTCTCAATAGCGCCTTTATACCATTCTCTGTCTGAAACTACAAAATCATCAGGCGGAACCCAGCCACCACTCATATACGTTGTGATGCCGTCCTTCCAAATTGCGTCATCAGTCGGAACGCAAACATAAACTGCGGATACATCGTCATACTTTTCAACCATTTTATCAACATATGCATAGTACTGAGTACTGTCCACAGCTCCACTTGAAATACCCTCTGCAATAGTGCTTATAAAAGCAACCTTCTCGCCCATTGATTTGTCGAGCTGTGACGCATAGAGTGAAAGGCTGTTCTCACACTTATCGGTGTTATTTTTAATAAGAATTCCCGCAATAAGTATTGCAGAAATAATTGCCGTAATTCCTATAACCCACCTGATGTTTTGAGAAGCTTTTTTGTTAACAATATCGCTTAAAAACTGCATATAACCCTCCCGAAAAAATTAATTCCTTCCGTAACCTTAAACGAATAAACTGCCCTCCCAAATCACATAAAGATTCACTTATTCCTTACGGATTATTCTTTTTCTTAATAAAATCTTTATGTATAGGCAGATTGTATGTATATTTACAACTTGATATATTGATTATTTTATCATATTTTTCATCGCTTGACATACGAAATTAATTGTATACAATTAGTAGTATTCACACCATTAGGAGGGAAGGCCGATAACATGGCTAATGACAGAAGTTTTTATTTAAAAAAACACGGAATAAAGCCTGAGCATATTCTGGCTGTATACTGTAAAGACAGAAAAGCTGTACTGTGCTTTGATGATGGTGAGGCACTTACTACTTCACTTAGATTTAATGAAATATACGCTTTTCTTCAGGCTGATAAATACGAAATTGTGTCAAGGGGAGTGGCATTAAGACGCGATGGAATTGCTGCGATTTCCAATGACGGAATATATACAATGATTGACGGAAACACTTTCCAGGGACGAAAGCGTTGCTTAAAGGCTCACAAGGATTTAAGAAAAGAGCTGAATCTTGAAACAAATAATAAAGATGGTTCTACTAATAATTCTCTTCCGCTTTCACTTCTTGAAAAATGCAGTGTGTTAGATGATCTTCCGCTTGCATTTTGCGTTATTGAGCTTGTTTTTGATAAAGACGGTCATGGAATTGATTTTATTTTCCGCTACTGCAATAAGCAGATGGAGATTCTTGAAGGACTTCCTCTTGATAAGATGCTTGGACATTCATTTTATGAAATATTCAAAAACGGTGATAAGAAGTGGCTTGTTGCATACGCAGATGTAGCACTCAACGGAGTTCAAAGAATTATAAAGGACTACAGTCCCGAAATCGACAAGACTCTGTCAATTCATTGCTACCAGCCGTCTCAGGGCTATTGTGCGTGTCTTTTACAGATTTTGGAGTAAATTAAAGGCGGATGATTTCTCATCCGCCATTTTATATTATTTCTTCCACAAACCGTGTAAATTACAGTAAGCATATACTTCCTCAACTGCTTCACCTTCTGTAAGGCAAAATTCAGCCTTTGGCTCATCGCCAGGATTAAGCTTCTTTCTGTAAACACCCTTATTTGTGTTAAGTGTAATCCACTCAATAAAATGTTCTTCAAGCATTGGATGGCTTACTTCACCGACAACAACATTCACCTTGTTACCATCAACTGTATAAACAGGTACATGCTTTTCAACCGCTGCATCTGTCACTCCTGCCTTAAGCTCTGCCATTTCTTCACCGCAGCAGATAACAGGAACGCCTGAGTCTTTAATTATCTCGATAATGTTTCCACAATGCTTACATATATAATATTTAACCTCCATATCTGACTCCTTTCAAAGATTAATAATTCTCAGCGTGAACTTCGAAATAGCTCTGAGGATGGTTGCATACAGGACATACCTCAGGTGCTTTCGTTCCCACTACAATGTGTCCGCAGTTACGGCATTCCCAAACCTTAACCTCACTCTTTTCAAATACCTTAGCTGTTTCAATATTGTTAAGAAGTGCACGATATCTCTCTTCATGATGCTTCTCGATTGCAGCAACAGCTCTGAACTTAGCTGCAAGCTCAGGAAATCCTTCTTCTTCAGCTGTCTTAGCAAAGCCGTCGTACATATCTGTCCACTCGTAGTTCTCACCATCAGCTGCAGCCGAAAGATTCTGCTTTGTATCACCAAGCTCGTTAAGCTCTTTAAACCACATCTTAGCATGCTCTTTCTCATTATCGGCAGTCTTTAAGAATAGTGCAGACATCTGCTCATAGCCTTCCTTCTTGGCAACAGAAGCAAAGTATGTATACTTGTTTCTTGCCTGTGATTCTCCGGCAAAAGCCGCCTGAAGATTTTTCTCTGTCTGTGTTCCTGAATATTTGTTTGTAGCCATTTTGTATCCTCCGTAATTTGAAATTTATAGGTCCT
Source organism: Lachnospiraceae bacterium (assembly GCA_004552595.1). Taxonomy (GTDB): domain Bacteria; phylum Bacillota; class Clostridia; order Lachnospirales; family Lachnospiraceae; genus UBA2868. Next base: position 4,723 of record SFNX01000094.1, read on the forward strand.
TTGACACTATTATCTGAGTTATGCTGAATGCTCGCATTTTTTACATATACCCTTAAAGGTAATGTCATAACTTAAGAATCTTGTTCCGTGTGTGTCATGAATTCTCTCGAGCACATTCGGAATTATGTCCATATCGACATCTGAAACGTTACCGCACTTCACGCATCTGACATGGTAATGATTATTAAGCGTAAAATCATACCTGTCAGGACCGTCAGGTATCTCAACTCTTCTTACATCTCCCTCTTTGGCAAGAAGTGACAGATTACGGTAAACGGTGCCCTTTCCGATGTTAGGATGCGTTTCCTTAATAAACTCATAGACTTCATCAGCCGTAACATGACTTTTCAGTTCATAAACAGCTCTACGCACCAGATCTTTTTGAATAGTATTACGTCTGTTCACGTCGTCTCCTTATTGATAATAATTCCTAATAAGGATAATATCTCATATAATAAATATTGTCAATATAATTAACCTTTATTTATATTTTGTCAGGATACAATTGTCTTTGTTATATGATATTTATCTATCTGTTATCACGAAGCATGTATTCTTTACTCTGTACAAGACTCTTATAAGCAGGCCTTATTATCTTATCTGTTGTGATGAGTTCTTCAAGTCGGTGCGCACTCCATCCGACAATTCTCGCGATTGCAAAAAGCGGCACATAAAGCTCTCTTGGAATATTTAACATTTCATATACAAATCCGCTGTAGAAGTCTACATTTGGACTTACGCCCTTGAAAATCTTACGCTGCTCAGCAATAATTCTCGGTGCTATTTTTTCTATATTATTATAAAGAAGCATATCCTTATCGCGCCCCTTAGCAACAGCAAGCTGTTCAACAAAACCTTTAAACACCTGCTCACGAGGGTCTGAAAGTGAGTAAACCGCGTGTCCCATTCCGTAAATCAGACCTTGTCTGTCGAATGCCTGCTTATTTAAGATTTTACTTAAATACGCAGCAATTTCTTCTTCATCGGCAAAGTCTTTAACGTGTGCCTTGATGTCATCCATCATATTCATAACCATAAGGTTCGCACCACCGTGTTTACGGCCTTTAAGCGAAGACATGGCTGCCGCAATAACAGAATATGTATCAGAGCCTGTTGATGTAACAACTCTTGTCGTAAATGTCGAGTTGTTACCGCCGCCATGCTCCATATGTAGCAGTAAAGCAACATCAAGCGCTCTTGCCTCAAGCTCTGTGAATTTCATGTCAGGCCTCAAAACACGCAGGAAATTCTCAGCAATCGAAAGTTCACTGCTTGGCCTGTGAATGTACATACTCTGGTCTTTTTCGTAGTGGTTGTATGCGTGATATCCATACGCCGCCATAAGCGGAAACGTCGCAATCAGCTGCATGCACTGGCGCAGCACATTTGAAATCTCAATATTGTCCTTTTGTTCATCATACGAGCCAAGCGTCAGTATACTTCTTGTCATCGAACTCATAATATCTGACGATGGTGCCTTCATAATGACATCTCGTGTGAAATTTGTAGGGAATGTCATCAATTTTGCAAAAACAGCCTGAATCTCATCTAACTCTTCCCGTGTCGGAAGCTCTCCAAAAAGGAGCAAATAAGCACCCTCCTCGAATGTGAAACGTTCATTCTTACTTCCTGAAATCAAGTCCCTTATGTTGTAGCCTCTATATTTAAGTTCACCTTCACACGGACATTTTTCCCCATC
>SFNX01000095.1 GCA_004552595.1 Lachnospiraceae bacterium
GAGACAAAGTGGGTTGAAGGAAGCAACTACTTTGATGTTAACTTTAAGATTGATGATAGAACGAACAGAATAGTAGTCATGGGTGCTCTTGATAATATAGTAAAGGGGGCAGCAGGACAGGCTGTTCAGAATATGAATATAGTATTTGGATTTGATGAGGATATGGGGCTTAATCTTGTGCCTATGTTCCCATAATCAGAATGGCGGGACAAATGATACGTGTAATGACAATTGATGATTATGATGGCGTAAATAAACTGTGGCACACAATTCACGGGTTTGCATTAAGAAGCATGGATGATTCAAGAGAAGGAGTTGAACGTTTTTTAAAAAGAAATCCTTCTACTTCGGTTGTTGCCATTGAAGATGATAAGATAGTAGGTGCAATTTTGTGCGGACACGACGGAAGAAGAGGGTGCCTTTATCATGTGTGCGTAGATCCGGACTACAGATTAAAGGGCATTGGAAAAGCAATGGTTGTGTATTGCATGAATGCACTTAAGGAAGAGAAAATTAATAAGGTAAGTCTTATTGCATTTACCAAAAATGATATAGGAAACGCCTTCTGGAAACGCATCGGATGGACAAAGCGGGAAGATCTTAATTATTATGATTTCACACTTAATGAGAGTAATATCGTGAAATTTAATGAATAAAGTAAGATAAATGGGAAAGAGGATAAAACAATGGACGAAATTTACAAGGACAAATACTTACATAAGGCAGAAGTACTTATAGAAGCGCTTCCATATATTCAGAAATTCAACAGAAAAGTTATCGTTGTTAAGTATGGCGGATCTGCAATGGCAGATGAAGAGCTTAAGCGCAATGTTATAAAGGACGTAACACTTCTTAAACTTGTAGGATTTAAGCCGATTGTCGTTCACGGCGGTGGAAAAGACATAAGCAACTGGGTAAAAAAAGTTGGGAAAGAAGCTCAGTTTATTAATGGATTAAGAGTAACCGATGATGAGACAATGGAAATTGCCGAAATGGTTCTTTCTAAGGTCAACAAGTCACTTGTTACAATGGTTGAAGAATTAGGCGTTCACGGAATCGGAATTTCAGGAAAGGACGGCGGACTTTTCAAGGTTGAGAAAAAATATTCTGACGGACAGGATATTGGTTATGTTGGAGAAATTACAAGCGTAAATACAAAAGTACTTGAAGACCTTTTGGAAAAGGATTTCCTTCCGATTGTAGCTCCGATAGGACTTGATGAAAATTTTGTTACGTATAACATTAATGCAGATGATGCAGCATGTGCAATAGCAAAGGCAATGGGAGCCGATAAGCTCGCATTTTTAACTGATATTGAGGGCGTATATAAGGATCCGAAGGACCCTTCAACTTTCATTTCAAGACTTACTGTTTCAGAAGCCAATGAGATGGTTGAAAAGGGATACATTGGTGGTGGAATGCTTCCAAAGCTTAAAAACTGTACTGATGCAATCGAAGCAGGCGTTAACAGGGTTCATATTCTTGATGGTAGAAAGATGCATTCACTTCTTCTTGAGGTATTTACAAATAAAGGTATCGGAACTATGTTCTTTGCTGACGATGAAAAGGAGAATTTGCCATGAGTATGCAAGCAATCATAGATGAAGGTGAGAAATATCTTTTACATGCATATAATAGGAATAATGTGGTTTTTGACAGAGGGCAGGGCGTATACCTATATGATATTGATGGGAAAAAGTACCTCGATTTCTGTGCGGGAATCGCTGTATTTGCACTAGGGTATGCTAACAAAGAATATAACGATGCTATTAAGGGGCAAATTGACAAGCTTTTGCATACGTCTAATCTTTTTTATTCAGAGCCTACAGTAAAGGCAGCTAAAACAATTGTTGAGGCGACAGGACTTAACAGTGTATTTTTCACAAACTCCGGCGCGGAAGCAATTGAAGGGGCAATTAAGGCGGCAAAGAAATATGCTTATAATAAGAATAAATCAGCAAAACATGAGATAATTGCTTTTGAACATTCCTTCCACGGACGTACTTTAGGTGCTTTATCGGTTACAGGTAACATTAAATATCGTGAGCCGTTTTTAAATGATAACGTATCTGTTAAGTTTGCAAATTATAATGATATTGATTCGGTGAAGGCTTTATTAAACGATAAAACCTGTGCTATCATTTTGGAAACAGTGCAGGGTGAGGGTGGAATATATCCGGCTTCAGAAAGCTTTATTAAGGAAATCAGGGAAATATGTGATAAAAACGATATCGCTATGATTCTTGATGAGATTCAGTGTGGCATGGGCCGAAGTGGCAAAATGTTTGCATATGAGCATTATGGAGTAAAGCCTGATATTGTCACACTTGCCAAAGCACTTGGATGTGGCGTTCCAATCGGTGCTTTTGTATTAAATGAAAAATATTCCAAGAATTCATTAGTTCCCGGTGACCATGGAACAACATATGGAGGAAATCCATTTGTTACAGCTGCAGTGAATGAAGTGTTTAACCAGTTTAAGAAGCGTAACATTCTTGAAAATGTGAATGAGGTATCAGTATATCTTGAGACAAAGCTTGATGAACTTGTAAAAGAGTACGACTTTTTATTGCTTCGTCGCGGAAAGGGATTAATGCAAGGGCTTGTTTTTGACACAGATAAAAAAACACCGGCAGAGGTTTCTAAAAAGGCGTTGGAAAATGGGCTTGTAATAATAACTGCGGGAAGCAATGTGTTAAGATTTCTACCACCGCTTATTATTACAAAAGAAGATGTAGATGAAATGATTGTGAAATTAAGGGCATCATTTTAATGAACAGAAGAATTACAAGCATAATTTTATTATTAATTCTTATGGGAGGGCTGGTTAAGTATGCCTTCGTTGATTTTGATGCTGAAAAGAGTGATTCGACAATAGCACAGAAAATCATTCAGAAAGAAGAAGTTCCTGATAATACTCTTATTTTATGGTATACAGACAGTTCGCTTGAAGAATATATAGCCGATGTGGCACTTGCATATAAGCAGGAGACCGGGATGGAAGTAGTTGCAGAGCTTGTTGACGGTATTGATTATCTTGAAAGTATTAATTTTGCTTCAGTTAATGAATCAAGTACTAAGCCGGCTCCCGATTTATATATTACTACGCATGATAATCTTATGAAGGCGTATCTTGCGGGGCTTGCGGTGCCGATTATTGATTCTGAGGAAAAGGTTTGCGAGAACAATTTCCCTGAAACGGCATTACATGCTATTTCGTGTGACGGTAAATATGTTGCATATCCTTTATATTATGAGACGAACTTTTTCTTATATAACAAGACTTACATGGCATCAATAGCGCAGGGACGTATGGAAGCTGAAAATGATAAAGCTGAAGGTGAGATTGCGCAGGCAGAGGCTGATGAGAATAAAGAAGCACTTAAGGAAGAAGCCGCTGATACAGTAGAGACTGAGACAGATATTCAAGAAGAAGCAGTTATTGAAGAAGAACCGTATGGAGATGAGGAAGTTGTTGCAGACCCGGAAGTTCTTGAAAGACTTGCGACAATGATTCCTTCTACTATCGATGATATTACGACATTTGCTAATAACTACGAAGCACCGGATACTGTCGAAGCCGTATTTAAGTGGGATGTAACAGATATTTTCTACAATTATTTCTTTGTAGGAAATTACCTTGAAGTCGGTGGAGAAGACGGCGATAATAATGCCATTTTTAACCTGTATAACCAGCAGGCGGTTGAAGGACTTAAAGTATATCAGAATATGGACAAGTACTTCACAATGGAAGACAACGATAACTACGAGAGTATTCTTAAGCAGTTTATTGAAGGAAAGCTTGTTTTCACAATTGCAACAACAGATGCTTTCGCCAAGATTCAGGAAGCCCAGATGGATGGGACTTTCAAGTATGAATATGGTGTTGCTATCATTCCTGATATGAGCAATGTCCTTCGTGCAAGAGGATTATCGGTTACCGATGCTGTCGCAATTAACGGCTATTCAGAGAAAAAAGAGGCCGCTAATTTATTTGCAACCAGATTATGTTTTGACAGCGCAGATTCACTTTATCTTAAATCCGGTAAGTTAGCGTGCAAGCGTGACGTGCCGTATGAAAACACTGAAATCAATAATGTAATGACCGAATATCAGAAATCAATGCCGCTTCCAAAAATGATAGAGACATCGAATTTCTGGCTTCAGCTTGAAATAGCCTTTTCAAAAGTATATTCAGGGGAAGACCCTGAAAAGGTTCTAAGGGATTTGGCAGATACCATGGGTGGACAGATTGAAGAGATAACCTATTCAATTCCTGTTCAAGAAAGTATCGGTGCAGGCGTTCAAACTTTTTTCACAAAGTAAACATATTTTTATAATATCTTCTGAATATTATGAATGCGTAATATGAAATAGTTGATTGGAATACTAATCGATTTAGTTTTCAAGTAATCATAATAAAAAGGGAGAGATGAGTGATGAGTGAATTAAATAACAATGAATTTGAAAATGTGACAAATAATTCGTCACAGAAAAAGAAAAAAGAAAAAAAGTCAAACGGTGTAGGCAAATTCTTTTTCACAGTATTACTTGGTCTTTCATTTGGTCTTTGTGCCGCACTGGCATTTGCCGGAGCCAACAGCGTGATTAAAAGACATGAGGCTAAGGTGGCTGAAGAATCACAATCAGAAGAAATAATTGAAAAGAATGACGAGGGTACTGAAAAAGCCGTAGAAAAAAATGTTGAAGAGGTTGCACCAAAAGCACCTGAAGAAGAAAAAGTTCAATACGACTTTAGCTTAAACAAAGTAAACAGCGGACTTAGCGTTCAGGAAGTTGCTAAAGAAGCAATGCCTTCAATTGTAGCAATTACTAATAAAAGCATTCAGGAATTAAGAAGCTTTTACAGCATGGAGATACAGGAATATGAGTCAGAATCGGCAGGTTCAGGTATCATCGTAGGTAAGAATGACAAGGAACTTCTTATCGTTACGAATGCCCATGTTGTTGCAGATGCGGATACTCTTTCCGTATGCTTCATTGATGGTGAGGCATATGAGGCAGTAGTTAAAGGAACAGATACGGATAACGACCTTGCGGTTATAGCAGTTGATTTAAGCAACATTTCGGGCAGCACCCTTGATGAAGTAAAGATTGCCACAATGGGTGATTCAGAAAAGCTTGAAATAGGTGAGCAGGTTGTTGCAATCGGAAATGCGATGGGATACGGACAGTCCGTTACTACAGGTATTGTATCTGCACTTAACAGGACGATTGACGGAAGTGATGACGGACAGTCATTTATTCAGACTGATGCTGCAATTAACCCGGGTAATTCAGGTGGCGCGCTCCTTAACATGGAAGGTGAGGTAGTCGGCATTAATTCTGCTAAGCTTGCCAATACCAAGATTGAAGGAATGGGATATGCAATCCCTACAAGTGCAGCCGATGAAATAGTTGACGGACTCATGAATCTTGCCACAAGAACGAAGGTTGATCCTAACGAAGCAGGATATCTTGGAATTGCAGGATTTTCGGTAACTAACGAAGTGGCAGAAGCATACAATATTCCTAAGGGAATTTATGTATCAGAGACAACTGAGGGAATGGCAGCAGAAAAGGCCGGAATCAAGCAGGGCGATGTTATCATTAAATTCGACGGAATGGGAATGGACAGCATTAACAAGCTTAAGGACAGACTAAACTATTACAAAGCCGGCGAGACAGTAGATGTTGTCATTGCAAGAGCTAATGACGGTACATACGAGGAAAAGACTGTTTCCGTTACTCTTGATTCAAGGGAAGGAACTGAACTTGATGAGAGTAAAGAGGCTTCAGAGAAGCCATCTGATGAAGATAGACAACAGGAAAAACAGGGTGAGGAAGACGGACAAAGAAGCGGTGAATTCAACATCGGTGGAAGTACGTTCAGATACTCGGTTCCTGACAATTTCTTCAATTTCTTTGAGAGATAATTGTGTCGATAACGGAATAAGTGATGGCCGTCAATAATTGACAGTAATTTATAATTAATAAATAAAATTAAAATAGTCTGCGCATTGGGTCGGAAAGTAGGCTATTTAATGAAAAAAATAATATTTGTGATTTTATGCATGCTTATGTGTGTATGCCAGGGCTGTAGCGATGAAGAGGTAATGGAAATTATTTCTGAAGAAGCAGATAAGGAAGAAAACGCTGATGATTCCATAGAAGAGGCTTCGGACGCTTTGGCAGATAATACTGAAAAGACTGAGAACATTGAAACAAATGATTCTCAGTCTTTTGTTGTTTATGTTTCAGGATATGTTAATAATCCGGGAGTATATGAGTTATCAGCAGGAAGCAGGGTGATTGATGCAATTGACGCAGCCGGTGGCTACTCAAAAGAAGCGTATGATAATTATCTGAATCTTGCAAGTCTCATTTCAGACGGACAGATGATCTAGCTTCAGGTGCTGACGGTAGTGGTGCCGGTGGAGTCACTGGCGGTAATGGAGGTGGTAACGGTGGTAACAGCAGTGATAGTGGTACGTTAGTTAACATAAATCAAGCCTCAAAGGAAGAACTAATGACTTTACCGGGGATTGGCGAATCAAAGGCCGATAAAATAATTGCATACAGGGAAGCAAATGGACGCTTCAATTCCCCTGAAGGAATAATGGAAATAAGCGGAATTAAGGATGGACTTTACAATAAAATAAAGGACAAAATATGCGCAAATTAACTATACGACGGCCAATGTGCGTTATTTGTCTTTTGTTTATTTCATTTATGTATGCAGTGCTTCTACTATGCGGAGGCGTAGATTTAAAAGAGTATGAAAGAGACAACAAATCAGTTGAAATAACCGGCAAAGTGACAGACAAAATGTTCAAAAACAATGAATATTGTCTGCATATAAAGTGTAAATCCAAAAACAGGAACAGCTCAAAATACATAGTTTATCTTAAAAATCAAAGCGCGTTTGATTTTAAAATCGGTCAGACCGTAAAACTAAAGGGCAGATACAAAAACTTTTCAAGACCTGAAAATAAAGGACAGTTTGATTCAAGAAAATATTACAGGATAAGGGGTTACGAAGCCTCTATTAAGGGTGCAACGGTTATACATTCGGGGAGGAGATATTCGTATATAAAGGAGCGGCTGTTTTTAATTAAAGAAAGAACGAAAAAGGTTTATGCAGCCTACATGGATGAAAGCGAGGCCGGTACACTTTCTGCCATGGTGCTTGGAGATAAGACAGGGCTTGATGCAGACGTTAAGGATTTGTACCAAGCAGCAGGCATTTCGCATGTATTAAGTCTTTCGGGGCTACATATTGCGGCAGTCGGAATGTGCCTTTTTACGATTTTAAGGTATTCGGGGCTTGGATTATTTGGCGCGTCTATGATTTCATCAGCTGTTATGACAATGTATGGCATAATGACAGGCTTTTCGACATCAACAATAAGGGCGTTGATAATGTTTATTCTTGCCGTTATTGCCAAGGCAATCGGAAGGACATATGACTTGATGTCCGGAATGTGTCTTGCATCAATTCTAATTATCGTCGAAAACCCGTATTATATATTTGACTCGGGTTTCCTTCTTTCTGTGTTATCGGTAAGTGGAATTTCCCTCATTTACCCTATTCTTCTTGATATTACGGACTTCTTTAAGAAGGAAAAAGGTGCCATATATGAAAAAACAAGGAAGAGTATTTGCATATCCCTATCGACAAATTTGGCGACACTCCCTGTAGTTTTTAACACGTTTTTCAAAATCTCAAGATACAGTATTTTTATCAATATTATTGTAGTGCCGCTAATGAGCATTATTCTTGGAATCGGCATTATTGTGTTGATTATTGCAAATACCGTGATTAAACTAAAGCCCTTTCGTGTTATAACAAGAGGGCTTTTGTTTGCTGCACAAAAAATTATAATGCTGTATTCGTTTCTGTGCGGAAATGTTTCGAGGCTTGCAGGCAACTACTGGATTGTCGGAAAGGGAGAGAGCTGGCAGAACATAGTTTACATAATACTGATGATCGTTGTTGTTCTTGGATATTGGAGTTATGTTAACCGAGTTAGATCGGATGATAAGAATAAAGATGAGTTAAGAAAGAGGATGAAGATTAGGGAGACAGCACTTATTGTAATTTCAGTATTTGTTCTGGCATTCAGGATAAAACCTGAATTAAGTGTGAATGCGCTCTCAGTCGGGCAAGGCGCGTGCAATGTAATTTACGGAAGGGACATTCCTACAATTATGGTTGATGGCGGTAGCAGCGACGTTAAGGATGTTTATAAATATCGAATACGACCATTTCTATTGTCTAATGGAATTAGCGAGATTGATTATCTTTTTGTGACTCATCCGGATATTGACCATATTTCAGGAGTGAAAGAGCTTTTAAGTGATGAATTAAAAGAGGTGAATGTTAAGCACCAATTTGTTTCGGTTGAAGATGGGATTGAGATAATAATGGGAAGTAAGGAAAAAACGGGAGATGGGCATAGTTTGAGTCCTCGTAATGATGAAAAGACCGGTTTCGAGAAAGCAGATTTTGTACATATAATTTCAAAGGGTGACAGAATTGAAAACGG
>SFNX01000021.1 GCA_004552595.1 Lachnospiraceae bacterium
GTCAAAGATATAAAATTTGAAAATGGTGAGTTGAAGGAAGCTGCTTAAAACTTATGCCGATTCAAACTTCAATCCACAACAATTGACAATTTCTCTTGATTCCGTAATGATTTTTCGGAAGCTGCGAATTTATGAACTTCAAATCCCCCAGCACGAACATCACTTTTAAGCCGTCGCCCGAATCCGCACTTGTGATTTTTTCTGTATGAGGAGCAATAACAATGTCATTTTTCTTGATTGCGTAAAGTGAGCCGTTGTAGACAAAACCGCCTGTTCCCTCAAGGCAAATCAGATGAAGGCACCAGTCTTTTAAGTCAGGGCGGATAATTTGAGAAAAGTCTTCGGAAAAAATAAAGGGAACTTGCACAGAGAAATTATAGCATTATTTCGTAAATATTGAAAACATCTTCCGAAAATAGTGAAACTTTTCGCCCGATTTGTGCTGTATATTTTAATCATCAACAGGAGAATGATTATGGCAAAGACCTTAGTTTTATTTTATTCAAGACCGGGAGCGAATTACGTTTCCGGGAACATCGTTAATCTTAAAAAAGGCAACTGCCTTGTTGTTGCAGAAAAAATCGCAGCTTTGACAGGAGCTGATATGTTTCAGGTGGAGCCGCTTAAAGATTATTCTGCCGACTACACCCGCTGTACCGAAGAAGCACAGGAAGAACTCAGAGCGGGAGCCCGTCCTGCCTACAAAGGCGACATTGATATTTCGCTTTATGACACCATCATCGTGGGCTATCCAATCTGGTGGGGAACATTTCCAATGCCGCTCTGGACATTCCTTGAAAACCACGATTTTTCGGGAAAGAAAATCGTTCCCTTCAGCACCCACGAAGGAAGCGGTTTAGGTTCAAGCGTTAGTGACTTAAAGAAAATCTGTGTCGGCGCAACAGTTACAGCCGGAATTGCCATCAAGGGGAGCCGTGCAAACAACTGCGATACGGAAATCAAAAAGATTGTGGCGAACATTTAATTCCTGGAGGTATTTATGAATTATGTGAAACTTAGCAATGGTGTTGAGATTCCGCAGATAGGTTACGGCGTGTATCAGGTGACAAAAGACGAGTGCGAACGCTGCGTGCTTGACGCGCTTTCGACGGGCTACAGGCACATCGACACGGCGCAGAGTTACTTCAACGAAGAAGAAGTCGGAAGCGCAATCAAAAAGTCGGGAATCGACCGCAAGGAAATCTTTTTGACCACAAAAGTCTGGGTGGAACATTACGGCTACGAGGAATGCAAGGCGAGCGTGGAAACTTCGCTACAGAAACTCGGAACAGACTACATCGACCTCATGCTCCTGCACCAGCCGTTCGCCGACTACTACGGCGCATGGCGGGCGTTGGAGGAACTCTACGAGTCGGGAAAGCTCCGCGCTATCGGCGTGTCGAATTTCTACCCTGATCGCCTTGTTGACTTGGCGAGTTTCGCCCGAATTCGCCCTATGGTGAACCAGATTGAAACGCACCCGCTTTTCCAGCGCGGCGACGACCACACATGGATGAAAAAATACGGTGTGGTGCACGAAGCTTGGGCACCGTTCGGCGAGGGACGCGGCGGTCTGTTTGAAAATCCCGTCCTCACCGAAATCGGCGAGAAGTATTCAAAGACGAGCGCACAGGTCATGCTCCGCTGGAACATACAGCGCGGCGTGATTGTGCTTCCAAAGTCCACGCACAAGGAGCGCATGGAGCAGAACCTCGCCGTTTTCGACTTTACGCTTTCCGACGACGATATGACAAAAATCGCCGCGCTCGACACGGGAAAATCCAGCTTCTTTTCCCACTACGACCCGAACATGGTGGAATGGTTTGTCCGCATGGTTGAGGAGAGAAAAACGAAGCACGATTCTTCAAAAGAGAAGAAGAACTGGTAACAATAGATTGGAAATTTGAAGGAGAACATTATGAAAATCAAATCACTTATCGCACTTGCCTTGGTCGGGATTCTGTCGGTCTCAATGGCATCGGCTAAGTCCCTCGTGGTCTACTATTCAAGAGCGGACGAAAACTATTCTGTCGGAACGATTACCGAGGGAAACACCGCAGTCATCGCAAAGATGATTGCAAAGGCGACGGGTGCTGACACCTATGAAATCAAAACCGTAAAGCCCTATCCAAAAAACTACAAGGAATGTACCGATGTTGCAAAAAAGGAGCAACGGGATAATGCCCGCCCTGCAATTCAAGGCGGCTCTCCAGACCTTTCATCCTACGACACAATTTTTCTGGGATATCCAATCTGGTGGGGCGACCTTCCAATGTGCGTGTACACCTGGCTTGAGACGAACGATTTGAGCGGAAAGCGCGTCATTCCGTTCTGCACGCACGAGGGGAGCGGCACGGCGGGAACTTCTTCGTCACTCAAGGCGAAACTCAAAGGCGCGACCGTAGAGCAGAACGCGCTCGCCGTGCGCGGTTCGGTCGCTCAGAACAAGCGGAGCGAGGCGCAGAAAAATGTCGACGCTTGGCTGAAGAAAATCGGGTTTTGAAGGTCTGAGCCGATGACTGACGAGGTGGCACAACTGCAAGACCTCTACCGCGAGATGTGGAAAAACCTCATTGCAAAGGATGTTGACGGCATGGGGCGAATTCACGGCGAGGATTTTATTCTCGTCCACATGACGGGAAGCCGAATGAACCGCGTGGAATTCATCACCGCTGTGTTGGACGGAACGCTCAACTACTACACCGCCGAACACGACGACATATCCGTAAAAATTAGCGGAAACAAGGCAACTCTCACAGGAAAGTCGCGCGTGAACGCGGCGGTCTACGGCGGCGGGCGGCATTTGTGGAACTTGCGACAGGACATGACGCTCGAAAAACGTGGCGGTGTGTGGGTGTTCACGCACTCAAAGGCAAGCACATATTAAAACACAAGGAGATTTTATGGAAGAAAACGAAAAATCATACCCCAAAGGCTACGTCTACGACCTGATGGACGCAGGCGGGCCGACTGACTGTACCGAGCCGTATTTTAAGGAAGCGAGTGCGGAGATGATTCGCGCGCGGACGCTCTGCGCAAAGGCGAACGCCGTCCTTCCCGAAAATCCCGACTATGTGAAATACCTTGAGGAACTTTTCGGGCGGTCGCTCGACGGAATCCGTATTCTCACACCGTTTATCTGCGACTTCGGAAACCGAGTCACGTTCGGCAAGAACGTGTTCATCAACCATTCGGCGATTTTGAGCGCGTCGGGCGGAATCGAGTTTGAGGACGGCGTTTCGCTCGCTCCCGGCTGTCGAATCGCGACGATTAACCACGACTTCAATGAGCGGCACAGAATCTACACCTACGGCAAGGTTACGATTAAAAAGAACGCATGGCTCGGAATGGGGGTTACGGTCTGTCCCGGTGTTACAATCGGTGCGTATGCGGTGGTGGCGGCTGGTGCGGTCGTGACGCACGACGTTCCCGATTACGCGGTGGTCGGCGGAGTGCCGGCGAAAGTCATTAAGATGCAGAATCCCGATGAGCAGAAGGAGTAGGAGAAAAGCATGACCAAAGAAGAATTCCAAAAGACGCTGATGTTCCCAATCGGTGAGCCGAACAACGCATTCGCTCAATATTTTGTGGCACAGGAATCCCGTAAAAGGTGACGGATTTGAAATCAATGGAGTCACTAATCATTATCCAGATTTTATAATCAAAACTGTAAGCGGTAAAATTGTAATCTTGGAAACAAAAGGGGACCATTTAATTGCCACAAAGAAAATAAAACTTGGTAACACTTGGGCTCAAAATGCAGGTAAGCAGTTCAAATATTTTCTTGTATATGATAAATTGCAAGTAGAAGGAACGAAAACAAAAGAACAATTCTTAGCCTTAATGAAAGAATTGTAGTGAAGGTTGCTTGTACGCGGCAGTCGGTGCTGTCGCTAAAAGAAATATTTTTGTAGTAACAAGGCATAACATGCTTTTCAAAGCCGACACAGGCTCAAGGCCTGTGCGGTTTAAAAGTCTAGTTATGGCAACAGGCACACTGGTCTGCTTTTTTTATAAATACTAAATTTCAGAGGTAGTATTTTGAAAACAGTAAAAAAAACAAGCATATTTCCAGCAAATAAAAATGAAATATTTAAAAGACTCCTGGAACTAAAAACACTTCAATACATTGCTTATCCTTATGCAACTTTTACTCCTGTGGATGGAACTAATGATATGTCTTGGGTAGTTGGAAACACATCAAGTTTTAAATTTCGTCTGTTCGGCTTCATTCCTTTTGGAACTCATAAAATTCATGTTATCAGATTTGGACTAGAGGACGGAATATTTACTCATGAAGGAAATGAACATGTTCCAACCTGGAATCACGAAATCATTCTTGAAGAATTGCCCGAAAATAAATGTCGATATACAGATAAAGTTGATATAGAAGCAGGCTGGAAAACAATATTTATATGGCTATGGGCAAATTGTTTCTATGCTCACAGGCAAAGAAAATGGATAAAAATGTTGAGTAAAAATGATAGTTAAGAAATCCTATTCTGAATAAGCAATATAAATGCCATAAGGTTCGTAGCCAACAGCAGGTCGCGCCCGCTGCGGTACAACCAGTTATACATACGAGGTCCTCATGTTCTGGAACAAAATAGCAGGTTTATACGATTTATTTGAAAACATTTATAACAAGAAGGTTTACACCGGCACAGGAAAGAAAGTCGCAGAATATATAAACTCTGAGGACGATGTACTGGAATGTGCCTGCGGAACCGGCGCAATCAGCATTTACATTGCAGAAAAATGCAAAAGTCTTATCGCAACTGATTTTGCAGAAGGAATGCTCAAACAGGCTTCAAAAAAGTGCCGTCATTTCAAAAATGTAACTTTCCAGAAGGCTGATATCACTAAACTTGAGTTTGCCGATGCCTCTTTTGATAAAGTAGTTGCAGGAAACGTCATTCACCTTCTTCCCGAACCAGAAAAAGCTCTTGCAGAACTCAAACGCGTCACAATGCCGGGCGGAACAATCATTATCCCGACCTACATCAACATGTCAAAAGGAAGCGGAACAGCTGCCGTAAAATTCATTGAACTCCTGGGCGCAAACTTCAAGCGTCAGTTCGATTTTGAATCTTACAAACAGTTCTTTACCAATATGGGATATTCTGATGTCACTTATGAAGTTGTTGACGGCAGAATGCCTTGTGCACTGGCTGTGATTAAGAATTAAAATCTTAAATCCATTGCAGGAAACTCTTTATACTTTTTCAGTTAAAATAAAACTAATCCTGTACTATAATAGATTTTATGTGGTTCGTTTTTGCAATTCTTTCTGCTGTATTTGCAGCCTTAACTTCGATTCTTGCAAAGGTGGGAATTGAAGGTGTTAATTCAAATCTTGCCACAGCCATCAGAACCCTTGTTGTAGTTTTAATGGCCTGGCTTATGGTCTTCATAACAAACGCTCAGGGAGGCCTTTCTTCAATCAGTAAAAAAAGCTGGCTTTTTCTGATTCTTTCAGGACTTGCAACAGGTGCTTCCTGGCTCTGCTATTACAAAGCCCTCCAGATGGGAGAAGCCTCAAAAGTTGTACCGATAGATAAGCTCAGCGTTGTTATCACACTGATTCTTGCCTTTGTATTTCTGCATGAACAGTTTACAATCAAATCAATTATCGGATGTATCTTAATTGGAGCCGGAACGCTGCTGATGGTACTGTAAGTTTGTATTAAAAAATTAAAGTACAGACCACGCTTATAATAATACCTTTACTTATTTCTATACCCCTTCATCCCGTTTTCCAGCAGAGTCGTTGCAAGCTCAATCATTTCTTCCATTGGAATCTTACGGCCGTCGGAAACCCACTGGCGATAAAGCAGAACTACGCAGTTATTAAAAGTCAAAAGAATGTTGCGCACACTCTGCTCTATTCCTTTCAGAGGACGAGATTCCGCTGCCTGCATTGTTACCCGGTTCTGCATTCTTTCGCGGATATAGTCAAAACGGCTGTCGCAGGTCACACGCTTGAAAAAATCATCCTGAGCTTCCATGTATTCAAAAAAGGCCTGCACAAGTTTTCCGGTTTCCTTGAGTTGATCAATCCCCGAAACAATCGCGCTGTATTCGCTGGAATGCTTTGCCTGAATCTCCGCAAGCACATCATCCACGCAATTATAATGAAGATAAAAAGTATTGCGGTTGATTCTGGCTCCTTCAGTAATTGCCTTTACGGTAATTTTTTCATAAGGCATCTCGCAAACCATCTGCTTAAAAACCGTCTGAATTGCTTCCTTCGTGCGGACAATGCGTGGGTCGAGTTTTTCTTCAGTCATAGTTTTACTCCGTTTTATCTTCTTTGTCTTCAATCTGCTGCTGCTCAAAATAATCTTTTGCATTCAGTGGAGATACAATTTTCTTGCCTGTTTCCAGTTCCAGTTTTTCGCGGGATTCTTTTGCGATATTTCCACCATTTTATACATCTTACCGTCAGCAGCAGGCATTTTCAGTTGACTACAATTTGTAGTCAACTGACTTCCTTCTGATTTCAAACGTGTTTTTAATACACTCCAATACTTACGTGGATTAGGACTTTCGGTTAATACTGCAACAACATCCACCACCGAAAAATACCATTCTTCTTCCTCGGCATTCCATATTGTACGAACTTTCTGTTCTTCAAAAAGTCTGATTTGTGTTTTTTCTTCAGCCATTTTTCCTCCAGAAAACCTGTTTAATAGGCAAATTTGCAACATCTGTCGTTTAAACAACATTATACCATAACTTGCCCTTACTAAAAAGACATGTGTCGCTTATAATTAAGATGTAAGCAGGAGGAAGTACAGATGAAACTAAAATCAGTTTTTACAATCCTGATGGCAGCAGTCTGCCTTGCAGGTTCGCTTTCCGCACAAAACATAAATTCAAATTCAAAGGAGACAAAGAGGAGACAAAGATGGGAAAATCACTGGTAGTTTATTTTTCGCTCGCAGGCGATCAGTACAATGTTGGAATCATTAAAGAAGGAAACACTTCTATCATCGCAAAGTTCATTGCAGAAGAAACCGGCTCAGAACTTTTTGAACTTGAAACTCAAAAGCCTTATCCGACCGACAGCTACAACAACCTCATCAAAATTGCAAAAGACGAGCAGAACAAAAAAGCCCGCCCTGCCCTAAAATCTGATATAGACATCTCTGCCTACGACACAATCTACATCGGCTATCCAAACTGGTGGGGAGATATGCCAATGCCAGTTTACACATTCCTCGAAGCCCACAACTGGAGCGGAAAAACAATCATCCCATTCTGCACCCATGAAGGAAGTGGACTTAGCGGAACAGAAAGCCGCATCCGTTCAACCTGCAAAGGCGCCACTGTAGAAAAAGGCCTCGCCGTTCAGGGAAAGGTTGCCCAAACTAACAGAAGTGCTGCTAAAAAAGCAGTTCAGGACTGGCTGAAATAATAACTTATTTTTCAAACAAAATTCCAAAGGGAATTAGATTGTAATCGACGTCCCGCCCTAAAGTAAAAGCCCCTGATAAATCTCCAGATCCTTATTTCCAAAGACATTGAAGACAACCTTCTTCACGCTGGATGCTGGATTTTCAGCAAGCCACATTTCAACCGTCTCCACTGCAATCTGAGCGGCAAGGTCAGCAGGGAATCTGAAAACTCCGGTTGAAATGCAGCAGAAAGCGACCGATTCAAGCTGATTTTGAGACGCAGTTTCAAGGCAGTTTTTGTAGCAGTTTGCAAGAAGAAGCTTTTCGCGGGGTCCCACGCTTGTGTAAATAATGGGGCCAACAGTATGAAGCACATAACGACTTGGAAGATTAAAGGCTGGAGTGATTTTGCAAAGTCCGGTTGCTTCTTCGTGCCCCTGCTTTTGCATCAGCTCGTTACAGGCAAGTCTGAGTTGAATGCCCGCAAAGGTATGGATACAGTTGTCGATGCAGATGTGAAGTGGCGCAAAGCATCCAAGCAAAGCAGAGTTTGCAGCATTAACAATCGCATCAACTTTTAGCGTGGTGATGTCGCCTTGCCAGAGGTATAGCTTTGGGTTCCTCGTCGTTGGGCTTAAGTCAGCAATATCCGTAATCCCCCGCTCTTTATTAACCTGCTGCAGGTACTCATCCTGTATTCTCAAAAAGTCTTCGCTAATGGAATATGGACCACGAATATTCATCAAAGCCCGGAGTATATCGCACTGACTTTTTTCATCATCAGGAATCACAAAGCCGCCTTCATTTCCGGGCACAAGCCCCAGCTTAAAGCCTGCACTACCCTTATCTTCTTTGAGGAGTTCTGTTATCAAATATAATCTGCGTTCTGCCTGTGTCATAAGCTTTTTACAACCTCATAAATGTCATTATTTACGCAAATACTCTGTTTTTCAATCTCGCCAGGAACCTCTGCCTCACCCTTGTTTATGCAGACATAAACAGCTTTTGGATTTGCATAGGTCATCTTCCAGAAAGGATATTTTATGATTCCCGGAGTGTTACCGCCAACACCAAGCTCCAGAAAAACAATACGGTCATCTTTATTCTTATTCAGAAAATCTTCATAACGGCCAGCTGCCTTATACCAGCCTTCATCTTCCACAAAAGTGTCGTCAGCGCGAAGGTTCATGCTCATAGGCTTTCCGCACACAGGACAGCGGGGAACCAGTTCAGAAGGAACAGTCATTTTGATTCCTTCAAAACCATTTTCCGGGAGTTCAAGACTGCCATCATCCTGAATTACAAAGCCCTGTTCCCTGACCATTTTTTCAACAAAAAGCTGATTATCGTAAGTTTTCTTGTGACAAGGCTCCGAGCACTGCCAGAGACCGTAATCCCCCTGAGTGTAAAAGAGCCTTTCCTTATCGAATCCTGCTTTCTGAAAGCAGTGATCAACATTAGTCGTAAGAACAAAATAATTTTTATCCTTTACCAGTTCAAAAAGTTTTTCATAAACAGGAATGGTCGTATCCATGTAGCGGTTAATCATGATATAGCGGCTCCAGTAAGCCCAGTTTTCTTCCAGAGTTTTGTAAGGATAAAAGCCACCGGAATACATATCATGAAAGCCGTACTTCTTTTCAAAATCAGCAAAATATTTTTGGAAGCGAGGCCCGCTGTAGGTAAAGCCCGCAGAAGTTGAAAGCCCGGCTCCCGCACCAATGAGAACTGAGTCTGCATTTTGTAAGATTGATTTGATGTTTTCCATTCTCCACCTCTATAGATTAAAAACAACAGGCTTAGAAAAAGCTTTATTCTCTTCAAGTCCCTTAACATGACCAAGATTGTTCAGACTACCGGAAATCTCAGAAAGATAGAAGACCTTGAACAGAGGATGATTTGCATCATTTTTGTACAGCTGGCGAACTATGGAAGATTTTTCCATAATCATTTTCTTAACCGTAAGATTTTCTTCAAAGACAACCCTTGCACTCATGCGAATCCAGGCTGTATCAATTTCATTCTCCATAAGACGGGAGCCACAAAGGTCAATATAAGGATTCACAGAAAGCTCCTTGAACATATCCTTCTGGCTGTTTGTGCAGAACCACAGCTTTTCATCATGGACTACCATGTACTGAACAGGCCTCACCTTTGGCTTCCCATCCAAACCGATTGTTGCCAGATACTGTAAGCCTACTTTATCAAGATATTCTGCAATTTCTGTAACTGTCATTCGTGGCTCCTTTTAACATCATCCAGATTTTTTATCTAGTTGTAATTTATCGTTTACAACTAAAGATAATATAGTGTTGTAATTCGTAAATGTCAAGCGATGTTCTTTATTTTTTACAACAGATATGATATATTTTATTCAGGACAGGATTATGAAACTAAACACAAACCTTACCGTTGCCATTCACACTATCCTCTGCATCGCTTATTTTAAAAAAAACTACAAAGTCACTTCCGACTTTATTGCGGGAAGTACCGGAATGAACCCGGTAATTATCAGAAAGATTTTGGGAAAACTCCAGGTAGCTGGAATGGTAGAAACAAAAGCCGGGGTCGGAGGCTCTACCCTTTCAAAGAAAGCCGAAGAAATTACCCTTTTGGATGTCTACAAGGCAGTGAGCGAAGAAAAGGAGAGCGAGCGTTCTGTTTTTAATTTTCATGTAAATCCTAATCCAAAATGTCCCGTTGGCAGCAAAATCCATGCAGTTCTAGACCAGCCATTAGATAATGCCCAAAAGGCTTTGGAAGAAGAATTGAAAAAAACAACAATTAAGGATTTGATGGGAAAGCTATAATCTAGTGCCCAATCTGAGTAATAGGTAAACAAGGATATTTAGATATATGATAAATGAAAAAGTTTTAGACTTCCTCAAAGCTAAGGGATATGCAGACAGACTCACCGAACACAAAGAAACAATCGATACCGTAGAACATGCAGCACAGCAGATTGGCTGTTCTGAGGCGGAGATTGCAAAGACGCTTTCATTTATTGTGGATGAAAAACCTGTTATCGTGGTAATGGCAGGTGATGGCCGAGTAAACTCGTCAAAGTTCAAGGCTCTCTTTCATACAAAACCAAGTATGATTCAGCGAGACCAGGTTGAAGCAATTACCGGATTTGCACCCGGCGGAGTCTGCCCTTTCAATGTTCCAAAAGAAATTCCCGTATGGCTCGATGTTTCAATGAAGAGATTTGAATACGTTCATCCAGCAGGCGGAAACTCATTTACTTCGGTAAAACTAACTCCCTCTGAACTGGAAGAAGTATCAGGCGCCACCGGCTGGTGTGATGTCTGTAAGGGCTGGGAAGAATAGAAGAAAAAGCCAGATTTTACAACTCCGCAATCTTTCGAAGCGTGTTTGCAGTCCTAATTGTAATCATTTCCCCGATGCCAGGAATCGCAGTCTTTTTCCACCAGTTGGCCTTTGCATATAGTTTGCGATCAAATGACCAGAATGCCGCATTCCCGCAAATCTCAACTTTTTCAAGTGCTGCAGACGGCTCCCCGATTTTATCGGCCACTGTTTCAATACTTTTTGAAGCAATTGCAAAAATCAGATTGTCATAAATATCTTTGCTGTCACTTCCCCACCAGGACGGTGCTTTTGAAAGAAGACATTTCAATTCATCCTGAGAAATCACAAAAACTGGAATCTCAAGATGAAAAGTTTCTAAGATGATTGTACGAATTCTTTCTGCAAGTTTTACAGCATCTGTCTCATCATCAGAAAAAATCACATTCCCGCTGTTCAGATATGTTTTTACATCTGCAAAACCTTTTTCGCCAAGGGCAGTTTTCAGTTCAGGCATGGAGATTTTATTTTTCCCATATCTTGTCATTTTAATTTTCCTATTTCCGTTTCTTCAGCTCTCGTCTCACCATTTCCAAATCACTACTTGTCAGAATTGGAATCAGCAATATAAGTAAAATCACCAACGATAATGTTTGGATTCTTAAGAGTGGGTTTTACATAAATTTCTTTATCATAACCAGATATAGGATGAATTGTCATTGGATTTGGAATCTTGCCGTCTTTCATTCTGAAACCTCAATTCAATTATAACAGAAAAGTTTCCTCAAAGCACTGAATAAATCCCCGATTAATGCTAAAATGCCGCGTAAGGAACTATTATGGAAATCAGCAATGAAGATATGAAGATTCTGTTGAAATCTCAACAGGGAGAACTGGATGCCGTTCTCATGTATAATGCTCTGGCCGAAGTTGCAAAACACCAGAAGGACAAGGACACTTTCCGTCAACTTGCAAAGGAAGAAGGCCACCATGCATCAGTTTTTCATAAGCTGACTCAAACAGAACTTACTCCAAAGCACACAAAAGAAATTCTCCTTCCCCTACTCTACAGAATCTTCCCAAGATGGATTTTATATCCCGCAATCGCACAGGGTGAATATGCTGCCGTAAAGACTTATGCTCCGGTAGCCGAAAAGTTCCCCGAAGTTGAAAGCGTAAAAAATGACGAAAAACGTCACGGAGATACGGTGAAAGGGCTTTTGCAATAAAAAGAGATTTAGGCTTTCTTGGGTTTCTTTTCCGGAAGCTCAGCATACATACCATCCAGAAGTTCCTGAATCAAAGCCTTATCATCAAAACTATCAAATCCATTCATCAATAAACTTCATTTCTTCTGTATGTCCCATAACTAGCGGAACTTAATCATCTTTTGATAGTTTTCTACAACTTCTTCCGGGGGCATTTTCATGTCGGAATTAATCCACCATTTGATTGTTTCACAAAAGCTCCCGGTAAACAATTGCAGTTTGAGTTGCAAATGCCATCAAGGTCAAATACAAAAAGTTTAAGTTTTAGATTTATCAATTTTTCTTTAAATCTACTCTGTATAAATCTCTATAATTATTCTTGTAATAACTTTCTAGCCTGCCTGACGAAGCCCTGGTTGAAATTGATGTGAATACAATTGTAGAATAGTAAATATGTTTGATTCTTCCCTGATTACCTATGCCGTGTCTCTTCACTTTTCGCAAAAAGTAAATGATATTGTTATCTCAACCTTACAAGCCATTGCGGATAAAACTGGAAACCGTTTTATGATTGAAAATAAAATTCCACCGCATATTACAATCGGGGCTTTTCATGCAGCCAGAGAAGAAGAAGCAAAACTGCTGCAGCTTGTAGAAGACTTTGCGCGAGACAAGAAGGCTGGCACTGTACAATTCAGTGAAGTCGGCGACTTCAACGGCAAAGTACTTTTTTTGAAACCAGAGAAGAATCTCTTCCTTTCCCAGATAAACAAGGATCTCCATACCCTGCTGCTTCCAGAGTTTGAAAAAGCTGAAAACGGCTACTATCTGCCGGATATCTGGTTTCCACACACAACCCTTGCAACAAGATTGAATCAAAACCAATTTTCTGCAGCAAAAGAAATCGCAAAGAAAATCTCGCTACCACTGGAAGCTGCTATAGAAGAGCTTGCAGTTTACCAATGCTCGCCGTTTTTGGAATTGAAGAAATTCGGATTAAAGGCTTAAAATTACTTCAACTCCGCAAGAATTGGTTCGATGTACTTTTTGTCAGAAATATCGTAGGAATGAGAAATCATCTGGGCCATGTTCTTCTCAGCTTCGCTTGCATCTTTTTTGTTTGCTAACATTGTTGTAAACATTTTCATCATGAACTTAGAAAAGCCGCTCATTTTTTCGTAATTAAAACCGCCAGGACAATAAAATGCTTTTAAGGAATTCCATTCTTCGTCGGTAAAGTTTCTACGCATCGCAGCAGGGATGTCTGGACTTTCTGCAGGGCTTCCCCCAACTCCATAAACTATGATTTTTTTGCCCGCAGCTGAAAGGGATGGAAACTGTTTTTTGAACCAGGCAAGATTTTTAATTCCACCCGCCATGAACCAGCCGCCAAAAATGATTGCATCATAATCAGAAAGTTTGATTTTTTTAGCCTGCTTAAAATCTACGCATTCTGCCCCACTCGCCTCGCTGATCCATTCTGCGTATCTTTTTGTAAAGCCTGTCTGACTTGTGTAAATTACGATTGTTTTCATTTTGATCCTCCTAAGCTTGAATGCCTGCGACACCAGTCACTCCGCCTGTTGCTCCTGTTAGATTTTTTTCCATTCTGGAAATTATTTGAAATACATTTTTGATTTCATCATCAGAAATGCCATCATATAAAAGCTTCAAAAAATCCATCTCTTTATTCTGATATTTTTTTGCAAGCTTTTTTTGCTTTGAAGTAAAATAAATCCGCTGCTTGCGTTTGTCATTATCATCCTGCTTCAGAACAAGGATTTCTTTTTTTACAAGAGCGTTGAGAATCTCTTTTACGTTCTGTCTTGAGCAGCCCATAGTTTCGGCAAGGTCATTAGCAGTCGGTGCCTCTTTTGAATAGAGATTCATACAAGCGAGGAGAAACCACTGCTTACAGGTTATCTCTTCATAAAAAGAATCCCCCGCTGCCTGCAGTCTGTTCATAAAGGCAAAGAGAAGCCCGAACAATCCAAACTGAGGCGGCATCATATTAAGAATCTGATCATTTGTTATCTGCATATATGCAATATATTGCATAATATTATAAATGTCAAATTCATAAAATTCCAAACAATATCAGTTTTAATTGTTCCAGATGGTTTTGATGATTTGCGCTTCTTTTCCCTGATAGTTTCCAAGCCCCTCATAGATTTGGGTGAATCCGCATTTTTCCAGGACGCGGATAGAGGCGGTATTTTCCGTAAGGCAGATTCCGTAGACTTCTTTGATATTGAGTTTTTTTGCCATGGCAGAAAGAAAGGCTTTTACTGCTTCTGTGGCGTATCCCTTGCCGGTAAAGTTTTTTGCGATATGATAGCCGATTTCCCAAGTTCCTTCGTCGAGTTTGCAAAGCTGAACATAGCCGATATTTTTTCCTTCGCTATTTGTGATTACAGGATATACAAATGGGCCGTCTGTGCTCTCGTATCGTGACATCAAAAACTCAATTGCCTCGCGGGCTTCTTCAACAGAGTTATAAACTTCATCTGGTACAAAACGTCTGGTATCGTCGTCCTGAGAGTTTTCATAGACGGTCTGGTCCATGTCTTGGGAAAAAGTTGTGATTGTAAGGTGTTCTGTTTTTATTTGCACGGATTTTCCTTTTTACAGTATATTCCTTATCCACTCCGATCGCCGCGACATACACTTTTCGACAATAGTACTTTTTATTGCTGTCTCATAGCCGTGGCAGGTGCCCTTCATATCATGCACTTCAACAGGGATGTCCTGGGCCTTCAACTTTTCTGCAAACTCAAGTCCTTCATCGTGGAGGCAGTCGTATTCTGCAGCTTCAATATATGTTGGCGGGAAAAATCCGAGCGATACAATTTCTGAAATTGATGCATATTTTGTCTGGCTGTGATCCTGTCCTTTCAAATACATATCCCAGAAAAGTTTATTGCAATTCGAATCCCAGATTGGAGTGTCGGTAAAGTGTTTCATTGAAGTTGTACACATTCTTTTATCAAGAACCGGATATATTAGCATTACACCTTTTGGAAGGGGCTGGCCTCTGTCGTGCAGCATCGCAGTTACCGCAGCGGCAATATTTCCTCCGGCACTGTCTCCGGTTACGAGGATTTTTTCTTTGTTGATTTTCAGTGATTCTGCATTTTGCAAAACCCACGTATAAGTGCTGTAACAGTCTTCAATCGCAATAGGATAGCGGTATTTTGGAAGAAGTCTATAATCTGGCATGACAACCTTACATTTCAATTGGCGGGCATACCATTTTGCAATTTGATAATGAGCAGCCGATGCCCTCATCAAAAATCCGCCGCCATGGAAAAACATAATGCAGGGAAGCTCACCTTCATATTGACGCGGTTCGATTACCAAGGTTGAAAGCTTTGCTCCATAATAACCTGGCGTAGAAAATTTTTTCACCGTAACAAAATCATCCGATTTACATTTTATAAAACCATAAGCAAAGTTCACCATTGGATATAAACGACCAACCACCGAGCCGCTGTAAATTGAGATACTTTTTAATTCTTTAGATATTGGATATTTCATGATTATTTACCGGTTTTAAAAAACTCCTTTACCCGCTCGCATACCTCAACCATCACTTCGTCTGAAGGTAAATGCTTGCTGTCTATTTCTGATGTAGTAACTGGTCCGGTAAAAATCTTTCTGGCTTTTGCGAACACTCTGTCTGCCGGGAAGAAGATATCCTTTTGGGAAGCCATAATTAAAAGCGGTGCCTTGAATGCCGCCATCTCTTTTTTGCTATATTCTTTTGGAGGCTTCATTTCCATTTTGTAGGAAGACATCATCAAATCAAAAAACTCACGCCAGGTCTCGTCACCCTTTCCGCCCATTGTTTCGATTACGTCATCAAGAGTTTTTTCTGACGGACTGGAATAATACTTTATGAATGGCAGGACCATCTTTCCCAGCATTGGAAGAATTGGCCCATGAGCTATTCCCGACGGTACAAGAAGTAAGGCACTTTTGACTCTCTCCGGATAATATTTTGCAAAAGACAGGAACATTGCAGAACTGTAAGACGACACAACAAAGGAGATATTTTCAACATTATAATGATTCAGAACCTCATTAATCCAAAGCCCGTATTGGTCTTTTCTGCTGCTGATATTTCTGTAAGGCTCGCTCTTCCCCGGCATCCCGATAACATCCGGCGCAAGAATGCAGAAGTCTTTGAGCAGCGGCAGAAAGAGTTTGAGATTAAGAGTTGTAATTCCGTTACCGCCGTGGATTGTACAGATTCTCGGTTTATTTTTGTCGCCGACAAGAAGACAGTGAGTTTGCCCGAAAGAAGTTTCGAAATAATCTTCTGAATAAGGGACGTCAAGTGCAGCTAGAGTTTTATCATAAAAGGCATGCATCTTGTTCAGGCTGTCCTGATTTTTGTAAACAAATTTTCCGTTCTTAATTCCCTTGCTCATATTAAAACAGTCCATTACACATACCATGCATTAGTTATTCATAAACTTTTATTAATTCCCCGATGAAGAGCCACCCGAAGAACTGCCACCACCATTATGGCTTTGTCTATCGCGAATCATATGCTGCAGGGCTACAAGAATTGCAACAATAATTTTTTCGTGTTCTTTCTTGTAAATATCAACACACCACTTGTCGTGGATCGAAAACATCTTTTGTGCAATTACTGCAATAACTTCATCCGAACTGTCATAAATCTCAAAGTTCAAGCCAAGAAGATTTCCTCTCAACTGCCAACCAAGCCCCTCTATATTTGTGATATCCTTTATGATGTGAAAAATCTCGTTAGAAAGCTGGAATTCTTTTCCGTCATCCATAACAACAAAACGTCTTTCGTGTAGACTTAAAAGCTTGCGTCTTATGTTTGCTACATGTTCACCATCTGCGGTATAAATATCAGTTGTATCATGTAGCGTAAGAATTTTGGTATCTGCTTCATACAAAATCGTTTCTGAAGCATCCATAATATCAATATGATGATGAAGGGTAAAAACCTTTGTGCTTGTAAAAAGCGAAATGGCCGGTGCTCCAAATCTTTCAACATTGTTTACATTTGCATTTTCTCCGGCATTGCGGTATCTGTGAATTTTTGAAAAGATTCCCATTGTGTTTTCCCCTTAAAGTGACTTTTTTATATTATTATGATTTTTTTTGCTTTCAAAAATATCCCAAGTATCAGCATATAGCACACAGTCTTAGGCAGCATGAGCATTCCAAGCAGAGGAAGAAGAGATGCAAAAACTGCTACAGGGATGTAGAAAAGAAAGGACAGACTGACATACAACCACATTCTTTTGAAAAGCGGATTTTCCCTTCGTGTCTTGAAGTAGATAATCACAATCAGAATTCCAATTGCAATGAATGGAATATTTCTGAGACAGCCCCAAAGAACGGAGCCTTCGCCTGTGAGCCAGTGATTTCCCGGTAAGAAACAGATAAAAATTCGGCAGGCAGACAGCAGCCAGAGACAAATGGCCATTGATTTTTTCTTGCCTTCTTCCCAATTAAAAAGCTTTGTATGCAGGAAAAAAATCAGCATATAAAAGAAGGTCATTGTGATTGATGTTACAAGTTTGCCAAATCCCAACCAGGCTGTAAAATCACTTTCGATAAAATAGTTGAGAACCCGCGGCACCAGATGAAAAGCATCGCCGCATCCAAGAATCAAAGCAGCGCTTCCCATCAGTTTACCAATACTGTCCCGGCGTTTTGCTAAAATCACAATTCCGGAAATTATTGCAAACAATAAATAAATTATGTCAAAAGTTGATTCACCGTATTTCATCAAAGCCTCCACAATTATTTTAATGCACAACTTAAAAATTATGAAGATAAACTTAATAGAAAAAATACATGACCCGTGCTATCATAAAATACGGAACTTTGAGACGCATATAATTCTGACTTTGAACAATCAGGAAAACACTATGGCAAGCATTTTGATAAAAGATACGACACGTGAACAGCGGGAACAGATTGTCCGCGAATCACTGGGCGACGAATACGATGTTGGCTGTGGCTATGAATCCACAGGAATCAACTATCAACTTTATATCGACGGAATTAAGGAATTGCGCGAACTGAACATGGAAGCAAACTGCGGTTTTGAAGTTGCTCTCCCGGAAGAAAGAAAATCCGGCTGTGGAATGATTTAATAAGAAATGAACTTATTGTTTACCGCAATAACGTCTACTTTCATGAACAATAAAGATTGAAAGGATGAATCTACAAATTTCTAGAATGAGACAAATAACTGCAAGGACCATATAAAATACCGAGTTCTTTACGAGCAAATCAATCTTCAGCAGCAATCCAAAAGAAGGAATGAAAAACAAAAGCCGGAAGAAAAATTGAACAAAGTAAATTTTATAAGCAACCAGTTTATTGCAAAAATAAAGAATGCCGGTAGCAATAATGCTTAGGGCAAGGATTGCCTGGATATAAGGAATGGCCTGAATAATGAAATGCAAGTCGGCTGTTCTTTCAACATGTTCAGCATGTCGCCTAAACAGATTAATGATAATTATAACCAGTGTATAAATATTACTGAACTCGAGAACACCGAAAAAGATATTCCATTTCTTGTTGTGATTTACATCGAATTTTTCTGCTACGCCATCTTTAGGCGTAATATTCCAGGTAGGAACTAAACGTATCATAGGCACCTCTTTTTTTAATACGTTTAGTATAACATACTTAAAGCTACATCGCTAAAAATTCTTCAAAAAAAATGGCGGAATGAGTACTAAAAAAGTAAAAAAATCAGATAAAATTAGAATCAGTTAAAACTGTCTCGTTCTCAACATTCTTGGAATTAGTCTTAATTTCGCGTAAGTATTTATAAACAGTATTACGCGAGAAACCTGTCATATCCATTATCTCTTTTGCACTTATTTTATTTTCATTTCTTGTAACAAGTTCATCAATTAATTCTTTTATACTCATTTTTGTGTTTTTAGAATATTTTAAAAGAGTATTTCTACTGATGTTATATTTTTTGCTGAGGGCTCTTATCGACATTGCCTGGTTATATTCAATAATTTTTTTTGCTTCTTTTTCTTTTATAGGTCTACCCATTTTTGCTTTTGGTCTTTCTAACTTTTCTGGCGGTATCTTTGCAAATTCGTAATCATCCTTGTAACTTTCTACCCACATTTTTAACTGGTCATAATCAATAAATCTTTTTTTTCTTTTTGCTTCCAGAACATGACTATATAATTCATACCAGAAATCATTATGCATTTCCTTATATATTCTTCTGGTATATAATTTCTGTAATTTGTATATTGCATTTTTCAGAATATCTATTTCCCGGCCTTTAACCATTTCCATTTCATAAACCTTTTCTTTTATACCAGGTAATTTCATACCATTACTTTTTTTAAAATCTTCAGTTACAATACTGCATTGTCTGAAATCTGAATGATAGAATTTGTAAATGATAACAGCATGACCTTCCGTAATAAAATATGTTCCGTTTGCTTTTTCATCAAACCACTTTTCTTTATAATATGCATAGACATACATGTTATATGCGGAAGTATTCTTTTTTGGAACGAAAATAGTCATAAATTTTTGTAGCTCCTTTTTTACGAATTTCTTATTAGTTTAAAAATGAATAGAATTGTCGCAACTTTACAACAAAACAAAAAACGAGATAATCTAGATAATTTAATTCTTAAGATCTTCTACACAAGTAGAAATTAATGATATCTGTATTTTTCTACAGATTTAAATGAACTGAAATTTAATTGCCAAAATAACCAAAGGCAAGAATCTACAAAAGTAGAAATTATATGTTAATTATAAAATATAATTTATTAACTTTCAACTTTTTCACAAAAAAAATTATTCCGAATTTTTTGAAACAAGGCCTCAAATACTAAATTATACGAAGAGAAAAACAAAAAAAATGTACCAAAATGGCACAATATTTCAAACCCCATATTGGGATATCACAAAAAGACAAAATATCCCAACATTATATAGAAGAAAACTGAAAATATCCCAAATGCTTTATCTTGCCTTTGGTCAATTACTTCAAGAAATAGGAATTTAGATATCACTCGGAGTTTTATATTAATCTGAAGGCTCGATATCTATTACTACCAAGGAGCGACTGAAAAAACCAATGTCGAAACTACAATGTCGGGTCCAACTCTACAAAGTTAAAATGCCTTCAGTATGGATTCTCTAACAAAATTACTTCTCAAATATCCTATGGGAGTTCTCTTACACCTCGGAGATTTATGAATTATCGGGAAGAATTTTCAGACCAGGCGTGTCGCAAATTTGCGACAGAAAATTTAGGTATAAGACAGCTGGGAGTAGATAACAGTTAGTATTCAACGCGAATACTATCTACTCCGTAAGTTTCTTTGAAGAGTTTTTCATCGGCGGGAGAGCGGATGAGCATGAGCTCTGTGAAGTGACCGTCGGCTTTATTTTTGAAGCCGGCGACTTTTTCTCCGGTGCAAATTGAACTGCGGATTACGGCATACTGAGTTTCTGGATCAAACTGTATTGCAGGTTCCTGCTTCTTTTTGCGACCGAAGAGTTTCATTTTTGTATCCTAAAAGTTCGAGCCATTCCAACCCCAGTTGGACGTGCCGAAGTAGCTGACGTAGACAGCTTCGCCTGGAATACCGAGTTCCTTTTCAAGAATCTCACAGACCTTTGCAGTCATCTTGCTGCTGGCAGCAGAATCAACTGAGCCGAGAACTTTTACTTCTACGTAAGCACCCTTGTCGAGTTTCTTGCCGCCGAAATACAGATCCTGATTATCAGCGAGATTTATCATCAAGTAGCTTTCTGGTTTATTCATAAGGCTGATTGCTTTTCCAAACTCAGCCTTCAAAACATCTCTTTTTTCTACAGGCAACGAACCAGTTACCTTTGCTTCAATCATTGGCATTTTTATTTCTCCTTTATTGTTTTCGATGTTGACAAATAAGCAATGCTATTATCAGATTTATTAATTATTATTTCTGCAATTCCATCAATAACAGGAATCACAAATTTAAATGAATTATCTTCATTCACAACATGATATTTTATTTCCATGTTGTGCATTTTGGTAAGTGTTTTATAAATATCCATACCCATACAAAAATTATTACTTAAATTATCAAAAGTGATCATGCTTATTCCTCCTTAATGTTAGCATAGAATCTAAATTTTTACATTTGCATTTTTATCGTAATCGGAAATGATTATTTCTGAATCTGCAACTGGAAGCTGTAAATTTATTTCTGGATCTTTATAGCTGATTATGCCGGAAGAATCACCGCACCCCGGAGCATCAACTGCGAAAGCCTGGATTGTATTTTCTTCGAGAGTTAAAAAGCCATGTCCAAAACCGGCAGGAAGATAAGCAAGTCGCGGCGAGTCTGCATTCAGTTCAAAGCTTTTGTACTGCTTAAAAGTTGGTGAGCCCTGACGTAAATCAACAATGTAATCCACTGCCCTACCCTGCACTACGCTGATCAGTTTTCCCTTTGCCTTGCCAGGCTTTTGATAATGGATTCCGAAGAATGTATTTTTGTGTGGCATTTTATAAAGACGCTGTTCAGAAATTTCAAAGCCATCCAAAAATTCTGCCATCTCTTTTTTATTAAAAAAGATAGACATTAAACCACGGGAATCTACCCGCCCGTCCGGTTCAATCAAATAGCATTTGTCAAAAATCGTTTCAATTATTTTCATGTCAGGCTCCTGTAGAAATTTCCAACGTAACGGCTGCTTCCCACTTGCTTCCTCTGCGCTCAAAAATGGTGATATTATCAACCGGGAAATCTTCTATGAGATTCAACTCGTTCATAACCTGGAGTGCCTCAGTTGTTACACCTGCAGGGATATCTCGATTAGCAACAGTGGCATGCGGTTGGAATGGTCTCTGGTCTTTTTTTGTACAGCCAGGACATGCATTCAAAACTGCCTTCACAGTTTCGTCACGAAGCTTTGTCCATTTGCCATTTGCAATCACTTTTCCAAAAAGAGTTCTGTCACCAAAGGCATCAAAGTTTTCGATGTGAGCCGAAAATCCTAGCCCCTTAGGCAAGACATCTTTTTCAATCGCGCGAGCAAGATCTTCTGTAGAATACTCTTCCTGAAGTCTAAACGGCGGAACAAGCGTTACGTGAATCGGAGTGCCGTGGCCACTTTTACAACCGTAGGCCTCGTTCATATAACGACGGCAATCCTGCAAAGTGAGTGTCAAATCTTCCGGCAACAATACGCCGATAAAATGTGTCTGTTGTGTAAAATTATTCTGTTTCATCTGCTTATATTATAGCACAATTGTAATTCAAAATGGTCTCAATGGCATTAAAGTTGCACTTGAATTTTATGAATTACCTAGTCCTTATACAACTGATACTTCTTGCTTATTGAATGTGCAACTTCATCTTCCAGCGGCTTGAACCAGATGCCGACGGTGCAGCGGCCTTCACCATTTTCGTCTGTCCATTCTGGAGTAAGTTCTGTGAGGCAGGCATCATTTATCATTCCAAAATCCTGATTCTCAACGAGTCCAAAAGCCAATGCCATGTCGCGGGCTTGTAACAGTTTATTTAAGTTCTTAGCTTCGCAAACTGTTTTAGTTATTCTGCCGCACAGGTAGCCCTCGTAAATATCTTTATCTAAATCAAAAGAAACATGAGGCTTGCCATCGGCATTAGAAATGTTATTTTCAATAAGTCTAATCCAATAACCTTCAGCACAATGAGCAATCATCGCAGCAAGCTTACCAGAGGATAAGTGTAAATCTTTTCGTATGATAAATAATCTTCGCATTCCCATTGTTTTAGCTGTTAGTCCTTCTTCTCTTCATACTCACTCTTCAGTCCGTTCAGCAAGTCCTGCATTTTTGCGAACTTTTCTGGCTTTGTGAGTTTCTTTGTTTTGCCTTCGTCTTTTTTGATTTTGTCCCACTGGGTGTGGAGCTCGTCCATGGTCAGCTGCTTTTTCTGGAAGACGTGAGGATGGCGGCGGATCATTTTTTCACTGGCTGAGTTTACGATATCTTCAACAGTGAAGAGGCCCTGCTTTTCGCAGAGAGCTGCAACCTCAACAACGTTCAACATCACATCACCGAGCTCTTCTTTCATGTGCTCGACATCGCCTTCATTGATTGCTTCGAGCGCTTCAAAGCTTTCTTCAACAAGATATTTTTTCATGCTCTGCGGAGTCTGAATAGAATCCCAGGGGCAGCCATCCGGAGCGATAAGAGTTTTAATTACATCATAAAGTTTTGAAAAAGACTGGTCCATTTTACTTCCCTGCAAATGCCTTGTATTCTTTGAGTGCGGTATATTCGCGGCGGTACAAACCGTAATCAGCTATGTTAATTTTTCTGAGTGATTCATATTTTCCAAAGATTTCCAGAGCCTCGTCCAGAGGCTTCCAGACGCAGATGCAGCCGGCTTTTTCTTCCTGTTCAGTCAAATGAAAGACTCCTGTATCTTCAATGAACTCGCAAACAAAATAGTGATTGATATGATTCCAGACATCAAACTTCTCTGCAATTTCCAGATAATTCTGAGTCGCACGAACACGAAGCCCTGTCTCTTCAAGCATCTCACGTTCGCAGCATTGTTCGAGAGTTTCACCCTCCTCTACTCCGCCGCCCGGGATGATATATTTTTTTCCAATTGTTTCATAACCCAAAAGAACGTTTCCATCGCGAATAAGGATGCCTCTGCAGGCGTGACGAAGTTTTTCGATGCGTCCTGTAAAATCATCATTTATTAATTCAAGTTGTTTCATGCTTTTGATTTTAATGGTCTGAAGATTGATATTCAACTGACGCAGATATGTAACAGTTTGGTTATCCAGAGACGTTTCGGCAGATTATTTTTGAACAAGCGCGAAGCTCTTTTTTGTGAGCTCGCAGAGTTTTTCGAAGTCTGTCACGGCGGTAAGCAGAACGGTTATCCAGTATTTTTTATTCATGTGATAAGCAGGGAAGATTGATTTCTTATCTGTGATTGCTTCGACATTTTCTGCTTTCAGATTCACAGCCCATACCGGTTCATCACTTTCAAATCCAAGATTCTTAAATTTGATTTGCATGATGAGCGCGAACCACTTGTTGTTGGGACATCGGTAAACTGTGCTGCTATTGTCCCCCTGCTCTACCCACGGAGTATCGCCCCGCGTATTAAAATATGAATAGAGAAACTCAACATATTTTTCTTTGATGTCCTGGCTGATAAAACACTTCTCACGGATTTCCTCAATCACATCCTGGACTTCACTGCGAATCTGGCCAACAAAAGCACCCTGCGCAGAAGCGACATTAAAGAGTACATACTTTTCATTGGTCGCAGTCTCAAAAACATCAGCTGTGAAAGTCTTTTCTGAAAGTTTGATTTCAGCATAAAACTGCCCATCAGCAATTTCTTTCTTGAGCATCAGATTGCCACCTGCCTCCGCAAATCCAAAAGCAAGCAGTTTGTCTTTTTGAGGAACTGATGTGTTTAAGATATAACTGTAGTCCATTATCTATTCTTCGTGCACCCAGTATTCGTGACAGCCCGGAGTGCGATCAATAAGGAAGTTGTCATACAATTCTCGACGCAAAAGAGAATGATCTCCAAAAGAATGCCATCGCTTGAGAATCATATTTACTTCAAGCTCAGAATATCTCTTTCCCTTTTCAAACTTGGTAATAAGATATTCCAGCACTGCCCTCTTCTCTTCCTTTTTCTTAGGCCAGCGGATAATTATCCCATCTGCATTTTTGATTGATTTTAAAATCTCTTCACTTTCTGTAATAGTCATATTTGAATTGTAATGGTCTTGAAACTAGTTTTCAACATATGTAACAGTTTGGTTATCTTAATAATCTTTAATTAAAGAAATAAAGAATTTAAGATATGTAACAGTTCTGTTATCCAATTCCAATACATATTTCTTAATATGTAACAGTTTTGTTATCCGGAATAATACGACCATGAATTTTGATTCTGTCAATGACAAAATCAAACGCTTTAGACGCCTTTTTTCTTGTTTTTTCAAGAAATTTGAGAATTTTACTCCAAAAATAGCCTTTTTTTATGGAATTTCACAGTTATTCAGAAATATGTAACAGTTTTGTTATCCAAAGGCAATACACTTTGCGTAATATGTAACACTTCTGTTATCTTAGAAAATCTTTGATCTTCCTTTCTTTATTTCCGATCTTATCTTCTTTTGTTTCAATTTTCGCTCTTTACTGGCTCTTGTTGGCTTTGTTGCTTTTCTTTTTTTAGGAATTATCAGTGCCTGGAGAATTCTATTCTCCAGTCTTTCGAGGGCAATCTTTCTGTTCATTTCCTGAAAGCGTTCGTCATCTACATTCAAATATAGACAATCTTCTGCATTTATAATTGCTGCAAGTTTAGTTCTTAGCCGGATTCTTTCCGCTTCAGAAAGGCCTCCAATAGACGAAACCGGAAGCTGCAAGCATACTTTCGTATTAACTTTATTTACATTCTGGCCGCCGTTTCCACCACTTCTTGAAAAGGTCATTTGAGAATTATTTATGATGGATTCATGCAATTTCTGTCTATTCATTTCAGTGAAATTATAGCATAAAAAAGCCTCATATAAACCACGCAAATAACGGGCCGTAGAGCGACTTTACCCCCTAATCGATATATTACACGTTTTTCTCAAAAAAGCCTCTCAGAATCAATCCTAGAGCGCTTTTTAAAAGATTAGATAAAATCTAATCTTTCTAATCTAATATATTAGATTGTTTAGAATGTTTCTAATCTTTTATATTAATATTGTGATTAGCTTTTATATTAGATTTCTAATCTTTATTTATAGAAATCTAATGTTTATTAGAAAAAAGTGTTGCAATTTTCTAAAATATATGATTAGATTTACAGTATAGGAAAAAACATAGATTTTTGAGGTGGGAAATGAAAAAAATCGCAGTTGCCATTCAGAAAGGTGGCGTAGGCAAAACTACAATCAGTTTGTCACTTGGAGCCGAACTTGCAAACCATGGAAAGAAAGTTCTTTTAATTGATGCAGACCCTCAGGGCAACTCAACAGGTACTCTTCTTGAATCATTCGAACATGAACTGGCAGAAGCCCTTTACGGAGATATAACTGTAGATCAGGCTATTACCCAGACAGAAATAAAAAATCTTTTTATCATGCCAACAAATTCTCTCGAAAGAAAAGGCAGCCGCTCTCTTAAAACTTATCGTTCAAGTGAAGCAGCTAAAGAACCTTTTATTTTTGTTGACCTCTGTGAGGAAGTTGAAAAGCTTGGCTTTGATTATTGTATTTTCGATACCTCCCCTGCTTTTGATGCTTTTGAAGAAGATATCATGACAGCTTCTGATGAAGTAATTGTTGTAATCAAAGCAGATGCTTATTCTCAGGACGGATTACAGATTTTCAAGAATAACCTGGATAGTTTTAAGAAAAGAAAACGTGTATCTAATCCAAAGTTCGAAACAATCGTTCTTAATGAGATTAACCGTTCAATTAAACTCACAGATATCATCACAGAAGGCCTTAATGCAGGTGATTTCAAGGTAGTTTATGTTCCTGTAGACCAGGATTTCAAATATGCAACCATTGCACGTCAGACAATTCAGCAGAGAGGCGGAAAGAAAGAAACCCTCGATGCCCTCAAAAAACTAAGAAATTTAGTAAAATAATCGGAGCGTAAAATGCCAATTGCAAAGAAAAAGGACATAAAGAAGGATATTCCTGAAGAATTCCTTAATCAGATGAAATCAAATCTTTCTAAGACTGTAACACCAGTTGAAGAAGAAATTCCGGAACCAGAAGTTGAAAAACCGGTAGTACAGCCAAAAGTGGCTCCAGTAGCCTCTGTAGCGAAGCCAGCACCAGTAAAAGACAAATATGCTGATGTAATGAATGTAAGGCTTTCTAAGGGCCGTAGAAACGAAATTAAGGCCTTTTGTACAAATTGTGGAGTTACAGTAACACAATATATAGAATCTTCTTTTGAGTATCTTGCTAAAGAAGTAGCTGCAGGAAATATTGTAATTTCAAAAGGCGGAATTACAAAAATTTCAAATTAAAAAAGTTTTCGCGGGGTGGAGACATGGGAAAACGCATAAAGCAGGATAATGAACTTTTTCCAATAGACAATTCATCAAATGAATTATTTGGCGCACTCGAAAAAGATGATGGGAAAAAACAGTTAAAATTAAGTTTTATTCCAAGCTTTTTCACAACAGCATCATTACCTTTTAAGAATATAAATAAAAAAGAATTTGTTCGCAGAGCCAGTAATGGTATATCACTTTATTTAAACTCACCAACAAATGTACCTTTCGGTAAATATGGGCGACTCTTATTGAGTGTATTTACAACTCATGCAGTCCTTTCAAAAGAAAAGGATTCTGCTGTTTTAATTGAGTTCAATTCCATGGCAGAACTTTTAAGAGAAATGCAGCTTCCTCGTCAGAGAGGAAAAGACATTCAGGAACAGCTTGAATGTTTTAAGAGAGCTACATTTTCTTTTGAACAGAAAAAAGAAGAGCAGGTACAGGGACACTTATTCAAAGATCTTTATGAACCTGGGGAAAAACTTCCAAAGGGAGATGTAACAGTAAAGACAACTCGAACTGCAACAATTTTGTTTACAGAAGGAGTTGAGTATCAGGAAGTTTTTGATGGAACTACAAATAATCCCAGAATCGGAACTTTTAAAATTGTTCTATCAGCAAACTTTGCGTCCTTTTGTCAGCAGCATGCTGTGCCTATTAATTACACTGTTTATAAGGACATATCAAGTCCTGTTGGAAAAGATATCTATGCATGGCTTGTTTACAGAAATAACGGCTTATCAGAAGATAAACCAGTGTTTGTTCCTCGTGACAGACTTGTAGAACAGTTTATGCCTGTATCAGAAGAATCGGATCCAAAAATTGCAAATGTAAATTACAGCCGCATAATAGAGCAGATAAAAGAAATCAAAGAAAAATATTATCCTGAATTAAAGGTAAATATTGATTCTGGTGGAACAGGAATTACTTTATACAAAAGTCCAACTCCTGTTTTACAGGATGATGTAAGATATGCACTCATATCTTCATCAATATCATAATTATATATGTAACAGTTTGGTTATCTAAATGATGTTGATATGTAACAGTTCTGTTATCTATTTTTTGAGTTATCCACAGTATCAACATCTCTATTACTAGTTAATAAATTTATTATTAGTTAATTATTAGATATAATGGTAGAAATAACAAAACTGTGACAAGTAGATAACAATATTGTTACAAGGTCAAAAACCTTGAGCATTTTCTTCTATATATGCATTTAAAAGTACGTTTTTTCAGATAACAAAACTGTTACATCTAGAACGAGTTATCCACTTTAAATTGTGGATGAATATAACTAAACTGTTACATATTTGGATAACAAGACTGTTACATATAAATCCACTATCCATCATCATAATAATACAGATTTTTCACCTTGTATATTCCCCAAAAAAGCTCCGAAAACGTTTGATTTTGTCAATGACTTAATCAAAATTCAAGTTTTGAGTTATTCTGGATAACAAAACTGTTACATATAGTACAAGGGCTACTTCTTTGGATAACAGAACTGTTACATAGTATGCAATGTGTATTGCCGGTTGATAACAAAACTGTTACATGTGTTTATGAACGACAGATTTACAAAAAAAAATTTATATGACTACTTAAGTACGCTGATTTTTTAGGCTATCAAATTTACGGTATATAACTACTAAAGTACGAAAATTTCAATGATTTTTTGTTTGATATAACTACCAGAGTACGCTTTTTTTCATGAATTTTTATCAAATGACTACTAAGGTACGCAATGGATATGACTACCAAAGTACGCAATATAACTACCTGAAATGCTTATGAACGACAGATATACAAGATCTGGACTTAGTATCAAATCGAGTGTATGAACGACATAAGTACATGGAAAAAAGAGTGTATGAACGTCGTATGTACAATAAAATAAAGGCGATGAACGACGCAGGTACAAAAATAATTGATTATATGGACGACGGATATACAAGAACAAGAAAGTCTATGAACGACAGATTTACAAAATCAAAAATATATAACTACCAAGGTACGCATATTGATATTATAATATAAACATGTCATTTAAGATTGAGCGAAACGACATTACAAAAGTTCACACAGATGCAATAGTTAATACTGCGAATCCTTTGCCGAGAGTAGGGCGGGGGACTGATACTGCTGTTTATAATGCGGCGGGTAGGGAAGAGCTTTTAAAGGCCCGTGAGGAAATCGGGGTGATTGAACCAGGGCATTCTGTTTCAACAAAATCTTTTAATCTTAAGAAAAACGGAATCAAATATATCATTCATACGGTTGGCTGCAGGTATGATGCAGATAAGCCGGAGACAGTTCAGAACCTCAGAAATTGTTATTCTTCATCCCTCAAAATTGCAAAAGATCTTGGTTGTAAGAGCGTGGCGATTCCGCTTCTGGCTACAGGATTTTATGGATTTCCAAAAGAGCTTGGGCTTAAAATTGCGGTTGATGAAATCAGTTCATTTCTGCTTGAAAATGAAATTGATGTGACGCTTGTTGTTTATGATGCAAAGTCTTACATGATTTCTGAAAAGCTTTTTGATGATATTCAGAACTTCCTTGATGAAAATTTGAAAGGGGAAGAAGACGGAGTTTTTGGATCGTTTGACGAAGTTTCCATGAGGCGTACTCTGGAACGTCATTTTAATGAAGAATATTCTTTAGAGCTGAATAGAGAAATTACCAGCTCTTGTGAGCCAATTCTTGGAGCTCCCATTCATCATAAAAGAGCACCGAAACTCAAACAAGCAAAAGCTCGAGACATCTCTCCAATTGATGTTGATGCATTCATAAAGCAGAGTGGGGCAAGTCTTAATTTTCAGAATACCCTGCAGCAGCTGATTGCGGACCGTAAACTCGAGAACGCTACCGTTTATAAAAAGGCCTGCATCGACAAAAAGTTCTTTTCTAAGATTATCAGCAACAAAGACTACGTGCCTAAAAAACAGGCTGTAATGGCCCTGGGATTGGCTCTGGAGCTTCCGCTGCAAGAGTTTGAGAAATTTCTCGCCAGTGCCGGTTACGCCTTTATGCCATCGAGCAAGTTTGATCTCATTGTGAAATATTGTGTCATGAATCAGATTTTTAATCTGGTGGAAGTGGATATTATTCTTGATTCACATGGATTAAATTGCTTTGCTCCTGAATAAACATTCGCCAAAATGGCGACCTTCTGAGATCGTAAATTCCTTATCATAAAGTCACAGTGTCGGACAGCGGCACAAGGAGATGACTATGAAAAAGGGACTTACAGAAATTGTTTTTATTCTGGACAAGAGCGGTTCGATGTGCGGACTTGAGGCAGACACAATCGGAGGATATAACTCTTTTCTGGAGCGTCAGAAAAAAGAAGAAGGCGAGGCTTATGTTTCGACTGTTCTTTTCAGTGACAGAAGTGCTGTAATTCATGACCGTGTGCCGATTGAAAAAATTGAGCCAATGACGGACAAGCAGTATTACGTAGATGGCTGCACAGCCTTGCTTGATGCGATGGGAGGTGCGATTCATCATATTGGAAATGTTCATAAATATGCGCGCGAAGAAGATCGTCCAGAAAAGACAATCTTTGTGATTACAACTGATGGTCAGGAAAATGCCAGCTCTGAATATTCTTATGAGAAAATCCAGAAGATGGTAAAACGCCAGACAGAAAAATATGGCTGGGAGTTTATTTTCCTTGGTGCGAATATTGATGCATTTTCTGAAGCTGAGAGACTTGGAATTTGCCGCGATAGGGCAGTGCGCTACGAGTGTGATGCAGTTGGAACAGCATTGAATTTTTCTGTGCTCAGTGAAACTATATGTGATGTGCGAAGGGGAAAGAAAATGAAGAAAAACTGGAACGCAGAAATTACAGAGCACTATAATAAAACTAACTAACGATAGTAAGTTTAAGGCGAGGAGGTTAGCAAAATGTTTGGAGCAATTTTAGGTGATATTATTGGTCAGCCTTATGAGTTTGACCGTGGACATAAAACAAAGGAGTTTCCGCTTTTTTCAAAGCATCCGCATTTTACAGATGACAGCGTAATGACAATTGCAATCTGCGATGGAATCTTAAAGGCCGGACTTGATGCCGACGAAAACACAATGAAGACTTCGATGATTACCAGTATGCAGCTCTGGGGCCATAAGTATCCTCATGCGGGTTACGGCGGAAGATTTTATCAGTGGCTTGCGATGGAAAACACAAAGCCTTACAACAGCTGGGGCAATGGTTCTGCAATGCGCGTGGCTTCTGTGGGATGGCTGTTTGAAACTTTGGAGCGTACCCGTGAGGTTGCCCGCTGGTCGGCCGAGGTAACTCATAATCATCCGGAAGGAGTGAAGGGTGCTGAATCTGTTGCCAGCGTAATCTGGATGGCCCGCAACGGATATTATAAAACTCAGATTAAGGAATACATCGAAAAAGAATTCGGCTATGACCTTTCGAGAACCTGCGATGAAATCCGCCCGAATTATTATCACGTGGAAAGCTGTCAGAAAACTGTGCCGGAAGCAATTACTGCATTTTTTGAAGGAAATGATTTTGAAGATGTTATCCGCACTGCGGTAAGTCTTGGCGGCGACTGCGATACACTCACTGATATAGCGACTGGAATGGCCGAGGGGTTTTTCGGTTTGCCGGATCAATTCAAAAAATGGGCTTACGAATTTACAACGGAAGATATGCATCAGGTAATGAAGTCCTTTGAAGAAAAAGCAATTGAAAGAAAAGTAAGAGAGGCGTAAGATATTTAGGGGAGCACGAGGAGATTGAAAAATGAAAGAGTATAAGTTTTACGGCTGGCAGACAGCTGATTGCAAACCTGCAGATTCTACT
The DNA here is from genome assembly GCA_004552595.1 of Lachnospiraceae bacterium. Taxonomy (GTDB): domain Bacteria; phylum Bacillota; class Clostridia; order Lachnospirales; family Lachnospiraceae; genus UBA2868. The sequence continues at coordinate 31,823 of SFNX01000021.1, forward strand.
TTTGAGAAGATTGAAAATCCTCGACACCTCTATGATATCCTCAGCGAAATCTGGTGTGTCGAAACTTGTGCTCCACGCCTCAGAGAAAAATGGAGCCGCGAAAATCAAACGGTGGGTCAGTGTTCAATTACAGCATTCCTGGTGCAGGATATTTTCGGCGGCAAAGTTTACGGCATCCTCCGCGACGGCGGAAACTATCACTGCTACAATGTTGTTCCGCTACCGGGCGGTGGCGAATGTTTGTTTGATCTGACAAGCGAACAGTTTGGTGATGAAAAACTCAACTACGAAAATAACCCCGAACAATTCCGCGAAGTTCATTTTGCAAAAGAAGAAAAACATCTGCGCTACAATTATTTGAAAGCCGAACTTTTGAAGAAAGTGGAAGAGCTTTAATAAACAGACTGTTACATCAGTTACAAATCAAATAGATTTTTTATCTCACACTTCAGCGGTACCTTCGCATACTTCTCCAGTTTTGCCAGGTACTGCTTTCTTGTGATTTCGCGGGCGCCGTAGCGGGCCATGTTGTCGGTGTAGGTCTGGCAGTCGATTAGTTTGCCGCCGGCTTTCTGGAAGGCTCGGGCGAAGAGGACGAAGGCGCTCTTGGAGCTGTTGGGTTCAATCGTGAACATGGACTCGCCGCAGAAGATGCTGCCCAGTAAGATGCCGTAAAAGCCGCCGACCAGCTTTCCGTCTTTCCAGACTTCGATGCTGTGGGCGTATCCGGCCTTGTGAAATTTCTTGTAGGCCTTAATCATCTTGGGACCAATCCAGGTGCCGATTTGGTCGGCGCGTTTTTGCTTTGCGCAGTTCTTGATCACATCACCAAAAGCCTTGTCTATCGTGTAAGTATATGGATTATGCTTCAAAAATTTTTCAATCGATTTTGAAACGTGCAGCTGGCGGATCGGAATCACAAAGCGCTTCTTTGGAGACTGCCACAAAACAGGCTCGCCCTGGTCTTCGTTGAACCACGGAAAGACTCCCTGATTATAAGCCGAATAAAGCAGACGCAGAGGGATGTTATCCGTCACGAGGGAAATCTCATCATAACCATAAATCAGGCCGGGGGCGGGGAACTCAAAGATGTCGCCGGTGTCAATTTTGACCGAGCGGGCCCCCCGTGATTTTTCATCCTCAACTCTCAGATAATTTTCCAGAACCTGAGGGCACTGCTCCAGGCCCGGGCTGTTAGTCCAGATTCCGTTGAGCAGAAGCTGATAAGGCTTATAGTTTGCCTTGTAATTCATCTTGCGGCAGTGAGGCAGATAGAGGCCCAGATAGTAGTAAGGAAAATGATTCTGCAGACAAAAGTTGATTTCCACAAGAACGCTGTAAACGCCAATGCTGCGCTTCAGAACTTCCTCGCTGATATCATAATAAAAATAGTTGGAAGAAAGGCCGGTGATAAATCCGTCCCCATCAAAAACATAATCAAGAATGCTCACGCCAATCAGCTGGCCCTTAAGCTTATAATCAAGATTGATAACCCCGCTGTAGCCGCCATTCATATTTTTAAGATCTTGGGCCGCTTCCTGCAGAGTGAGCCGATTAAAGCCGGGCGTGCCTTCATTATGATGATTGTAATAATTGCGGTACATGAGGGCTTTTTCATCCGTGCAAAAATCAGCCGGGTTAGCAGTAATGATAACTTCCACATCCTCATTTTTATGAAGGATTCGTCGCTGACTTTTTGAAGGCGCAAAAGTTTTTACAGGGATTCGGATAGGAATACACTCACGACAATTCTGGCAGCGGGTATTATAGGCCATGGAAGAGTAGCGGCGAAAGCCCTGATGAAGCAGTCTTTCATAAACAATGCAGTCCAGCTTTTCAACCGGCAGACTTTTATCCAGCCAGTCAAAATAAGTCAGAATATTTTCAGCCTGCCGCTCGGGAAAGTAGCCACACTCGGTCACATTCTTCCCGAACATCATATTCTTGAAAACTTTCTCAATGTCGATTTCCGCTTCAGCCATAGTAATAAATATACCCAATGATTATATCACGTAAAGATAGATAGAGGGTAGGGCGTGTCAGATTTGTAAAAATGTGAAGAAACTGCACTTTTTCATTCTTGAATTTTGATTTTCATGATTCTATAATGATTAAGGTTAGTGCAGGCTAACGATAGAAAGTCAAAAGAATCCGAGGGAAAAATATGTTGAAGAATTTTATGAAAGAAGGACAGAAGCTTCCGCTGTTTGGAGTAGGGCCTTACATTGTTTATGGCATTGCGATGGTCAATCTCATAGGAATCATATTGTTTGGATACGTTTTTAAGATTGGGATTCTGCAAAGTCCGTGGACACTTATCTTCCGAATTGCCGGAGCTCTGCTGATAATTCTTGGACTTGTTATCTGGTATATTGGAGCACTGCGTTCGGATATGGATGCATCAATCACAGAAAACAAACTTCAGACCAAGGGAATCTATGCTTGGGTAAGAAACCCAATGTACAGCGGCTGGTGGATCGCGCTGACAGGAATTACCTTCATGTGGCACAACGCGTGCATGCTGAGTCTTCCACTCATCGACTGGGCCATCATGACCATAGCTCTCATCAACACCGAAGAAAAATGGCTGCTCAACCTTTACGGCGACGAATACACCGAATACAAAAAACACGTGAACCGCTGCATACCGTGGAAGAGAAAGTAAAGCTTGATATAGGGTAGGGCGTTCCCGGAGCTGGCTTTGCCAACTCCGGACGGCTGCACGCTAGAACGTATAAGTGCCAAACGGTATGAGGGCAACCTGGGCCAATTTAAAATGCTGCTTACCAAAAGGAATGCCAACAATAGTGATGCCAATAGTGATGCAGAAAAGAAGGCCAATAATCAGATGAGCAACTGCAAGCTCAACTCCGGAAATACAAATCCAGAGAATGTTTAAGAGAAGAGACATTGCGCTGCCGTTGTTTACAATTTGTCTTCCAAAAGGAAACATTGCAACGCCGGCAATCTTAAAGCACTGGATTCCAAGCGGAATGCCGATGATTGTGATGCACCAGAGAATTCCCGCAATAATCCAGCCGAGTCCAAGAAGAAAACCGCCCAACAAAAACCAGATAAGATTTCCAATAAAACTCATTTCTTTTGCTCCTGATTATATTTTAACTAGATATCGGCCAGAGGGGCAATAATTTTTTTCATTCTTGAATTTTGATTTTTATGCACTTATAATTTATAAATAATGTTTCATGGTTTAAGTGTGCCCTATATCGGGGAATCGGAATTATCTGTAAAAAAGCCTGCTGCAAGAACAGTAAGGACCTCTCTCGAACAGCTTAGTAAAAAACAGCTGGAGTGGATTTGTATTTCATACACAGACGAAAAATTCTCAAAGAAAGAAGAGCTTGTGGAATATCTTTATTCTGTAATTCTTTCCACCTGCAGACATTTTTTCTATTACGAACATGAATCTGTTTATGACCTTATGATGATGCTAATGAGTTCTGTTGGTAACGAGGGCGGTACAGTAAATACAGAATTATCTATTCCCGAAGATAAAGATAACGAGCATGAAGTTTTCTGGTATATGTTCAATTCAGGAATTATGAAAAACCTGATGCGGCATGGACTTGTATATCATCATATAGTAGATGACGAAGAGTTTTATTCTGTACCGTTTGAAATCATAAAGGAAGTTGTAAGCGGCATTGATGAAAAAGGAAAACATCCTTATGGCAAGTGGATAGAGTTCCAGGAATTTTCCAGCTGTCTCATTTCTGTTTACGGAGCACTTACAGTTAAGGATTTTAATACACTGTGGAAATTAGTTTTCCCAAAAGTCCCTCTTACAGAAGATCAGATTATAGAGCACATGTCTTTCAGTTCAGTTACCAGTCAGGATTACAAATGGTATGAAAGCCTTAATGCAATTACCTATAAATTTCTTGATGAAGACGAAGCCAAATATCTGATAGATGACAGAAGCCGGGTTAGCCTTTATGTCCCAGAAGCTTCAGTTTTGAAAAACTGGTATGAAGATTACTGCAATTCAGAAGACGAATATCAGACTAACTTTTTCGACCTCTACGAAGTTGAGCACAAAAATCCTTTCTATATTCAGATGCGTCAGTTCCTTGAGAAGTATAGAAAAGACGATTGGGATGAGGTTATTTATTATCTGATGTACTTTATAAAAGATGGATTTAAGATGACCGAAGCCCTCAAATATATGGATGAAGATTTTAAGCTTTTTGAACCCATGGTAGAAAGGGAAGCAGAGCAGTTTATCCAGATTTATCAGAACCTTCATAACTCAACTCATCTGTGGGCAAATTACGGCTGGACTCCAAAAGACCTGGCAAATCAGAGCCGGCAGGAATACATTCAGAATAATCCAAATATAATTCCTTTTCCAAAAGAACTCGCCGGAATGAATTTTCAGCCGATCCCAAAAGTAGGAAGAAATGATCCATGCCCATGTGGCAGCGGAAAGAAGTATAAGCAGTGCCATGGAAAATAAAATTGTAACCGTCAGCGGAGCAATCATTCTCCGCACAAATCCAAAAACTAACAGGAAAGAAATATTTGCAACTCAGCGTGGTTACGGCGACTACAAGGATGGCTGGGAATTCCCCGGCGGAAAGCTTGAACCAGGCGAAACTCCACAGCAGTGTATTGAACGTGAAATCCGCGAGGAGCTTGCAACCGAGGTAAAAGCCGAAAAGATTCTTGGTGTTGTGGATTATGATTACCCAACCTTCCATCTGACCATGCACTGCATTTTGTGCACAATCGTTTCTGGCGAACTGAAACTCCTGGAGCACGAAGCGGCCCGCTGGCTTACCAAAGAAACTCTGCGTTCTGTAGACTGGCTGCCTGCGGATCTGTTGATTCTAGATAAGATTGAGGAGATTTTGTAGTTTTTACAATTCTGGACCTAGTTCCGTTAGCTCCGAGCGCCTTTTTTTATGAACAAGGATTAAACACAAATATAACGACAATGCTATTTTCTACATAAGCTTAAGAAATATTATTTTTCTTGAAGCAAAATATATTTTATCTCTTTATTTAGTAAATTTGTATTTTGAATTGCTGTTTTTATCTGTTTAATCATATTTTTTTCATTAGAAACAAAAAGGAAAAAATACCTTTGTTCTTCTAAAAGATTTAAGAAATAATAATTTATACCTTCTTGATAAGAATTTAAGGATGTCATTGCATAAATAAAATGTTCAATTGTTCTATGAAGTACATTATTGACGTCTTGATTATTACTATTTAAAACTATTTTATCAACTGCATATTCATTAGCAGTTGATAATCCGTACTTTAAATATTGTCTTCCCCCTTTTTGTAATACTTCTTTTTTTATTAAATCAGTAATTATTAAATTATCAAAAAGAAAATTTGAAAGATATTGCAAGTCTCTAAAAGAAATAAAGGAATCCCATGTTACAGAAATATTTGTTTTTTTATCTGTTATTGGAAATGATTCTGATAATTTTGTAAAATCATTCCAATTTGTAAAATTGTTTTTCTTTACAACTTTTAGAAAAATTTTTATAAAAATGAATTTTTCTATTTGCTCGTTATATTGTTTATATAATTCAAACAATTCTTGGTTATTGTAATTAGTTATAACTTTTAACTCATTATTTAATTTTTCCATATCTTCTATATATCGTATGGCTAATTTTTCTTTTTCAAGTATTATTCTTTCTTTTTTAGTTTCCAAATTTTCTTTGTTTTTTTCTACATGTTCAACAATTAATAAAAGTAATGTTATACCACTAAAGGTACTACTCACGATTCCTGAAACTAAAAAACTAAAAGTATCCCAATCCGCATTATCCGAAGCAATAAAATCCCAAAAATGTAAAAAATCTTTTAATCTCATACCTCCAAATTTATATATATAAAATATAAAAGCGAGTATACTAGATGATATAAAAAAAATTATAAATAAATATATTAAGAATTTTAGTTTATTAAACTTCATTAGGATTCCTCATCTATATTAAGAAAGTTTTTTATCTTCTATATATTTTTTGTTATAAAAGTTTTTTAGATTTTCTAAAGTTAGTTGTCCATTTTCAATATATGATATAACTTGATCTGCTTTTTTCTTATCGTAATGAATAGTTAATCCCCAAAACAAACCAATTATTCTAGCATGTGGAAATTTTTCTAATAGCAATTCTTTCATTACCTTATAATGTGAACCACAAGTAAAAACATCATCAACAATATAAATTGTTTCATTATTATAAATAAATGATGATTTTAATTCAGTATTACTTTTTAATGTTGGAATATCACGCGGACCATTATGATGAGAAGATAATATTGTTTCTTTAGCTGAAAAAATATCTTGTACTGTAATATTAGGGTTTGTATGAGACGCTAATGAACAGCTTATATATAATCTAGAATCATATAAATCATCGTCACGAGATTTTGAAGTCACAGCAGGAACAATAAATGAATTTGAATCAAATGGGAATTCATTTAAAATATCTCCAAAATATTTCATTGCCCCCCTTTTGAATTGCGAGTTATAATCAAAAGTTGTGGATTGGCTAAAATAGCCTAAGATAGAAAAAGAGGTTTGAATCGGATAAAATGTTTTTACCGCAAAACAACAAACCGA
>SFNX01000096.1 GCA_004552595.1 Lachnospiraceae bacterium
GTACTGGTGTGATTACTATAAATTAAGGCTTGATGAAGCCCTGTCAGATATGAGTGAGCTTAAAAAGCTTTGCGATGAATATGGTATTGAGCTTACTGTGATTACTAATCCGCTTTATTGTCTGACTTTTGATAAGGCATATGAAAACGGATATGCCGATTATTTATACGCGCTTTCTGACATTACCGATTATTATAATTTCAGCGGTCACACATACGTCAGTAAAGACTATCAATATTATTATGAGACGAGTCATTATACGCCTCAGGTTTCAAGGCTTATGATTGATGCAGTGCTAGGAAATGGTGATAATGGTAATGACGAGCTCTTTGGAATGCATGTTACTAAGGATAATAAGGATATATTAATTGAAAGACTTACGGAATAGATAATAAGGAATTATAAATTGAAAGACCTACGCAGCAATGATGCAAATATTAATACAGAGAGAAGAAGAGTAGAGATTAAGCTTATTTTAATTATGATTCTGCTTGGATTTTTAGTGCAGATTGCAGCTTCCTTTGTGCTTACATTAGTGCTTGGGATGATGCCTAAAGTTGCAGCTGATTACATGAGCGGGCTTGAAAGTCTTTTGCAGATTACTCCTGCAATGATTTTAAGGGTGTGCGTTATTTTCCCTGTCCTTGAAGAGATATTCTTTCGCGGAATCGTAATAGGGATAATGTACAGATTTGCACCATTTGCAATTGCTAATGTTTGTCAGGCACTTGTATTTGCGATATATCACGGAAATATAGTGCAGGGTGTTTATGCATTTTTGCTTGGATTATTCATAGGATATGTGCTTAAGCTTACAAAGAACATTGTATATGTGTTTGTGCTGCACATGAGCATTAATCTGCTTGGAATGTTCATCGATACAATTATTCCGATGGATACGCCGATGCTTCTTAAGAGTGTGATTGCGGCGGTATCATTTGTCGGGATTGCTTTGATTGTGAAGGCGATAATTCGTAGGAATAAGGTTTAGGAATAAGGTTTGCCAAGAGTGCTAAGCAGTGTAGGTAATAGTAGATGTGCATTTGAAGATAGACGGTAGGATATATGAAACAGGGTTGGCTTATTGTAAATGAATATCTTGATACTGAAAAGTTTCTTGAAATCAGGAAGCTTTTTTTGTCGGGAGCTGAAAAGAAAAATGTGAAGCTTACGGTGTATACAAACGCTGATTTTGCAGTTGATTTGAGTGGTGCGGTTGTCAAATCCAGAGCGTTTGATGAAGGCGAGCCTGATAAGGATATTGCGCTTGCGGCTGCTCTTGAGAAAATGGGGTACAGACTTTATAACAGTGCCGATGCAATCAGTGTGTGCGATTCTAAGGTCAAGACAGCTACGCGGATTTCTGAGTACAATTTGAATTGCAAAGATGATGAGGCTAAAATTCTTATGCCAAAGACTTATAAGGTGCCTTTTACATATGAAAATATCGGGATAATGGATAGCTACAGCTTTGATTTTCTTGATTATGTTGAGAAGGACTTGTGTGAAGCAGGTGAGGGCACATTAAGTGATGCGTATCCGATGGTGATTAAGGAGAGTAACAGCTCGTTTGGCATGGGCGTGCATCTTGCAGGCAGCAGGGAAGAGGCTGTAAAGCTTATATGTGAATACGGCAATAAGGAGTGCATTATTCAGGAATATTTGTCATACTCATCGGGGAGAGATTACAGGCTCCAGATGGTTTCTGATAAGTGCGTGTGCGCGATGATGAGAAGTAACGAAAATGACTTCAGGGCCAATATTACAAACGGCGGTAAAATGAGTGAATATAAGCCAACCGATGAAGATTTGTCGCTTGCGCGTAATGTCATGAAGTGTCTTAAGCTTGATTTTGCAGGAATTGACATTATGCATGACAAGAGCGGCAGGACGGTATTTTTAGAGGCTAATTCGAATGCGCATTTTAAGAATATTTACGATTTAACCGGAATTAATGCCGCTGAGAAAATGATTGAGTATATTGTGGCGAAGGATTGATTAAATGGTTGAGTGTGCGAGGGAAAGGTTTAGTAATTGGTTAAGGGAATATTGGTATATACAAGCGCTGATGCAGAATATAATGAGTGGTTTATTGATCACATTATTGAAGAAGGCAGGAAATGTAATCTGGATATAAGACTTGTATTAAGTGATAGGGAAGAAGTTCCTGATAATGATATTGATTTTGCAATTGTAAGAAACAGGGACAGTAAGCTGTGTAAGCGCCTGGAAGATAGCAATATAAGGTGCTTTAATTCTTCATATGTAGTGAATATTGGGAACGATAAGTGGGAAATGTATAAGGACTTTAATGCTGTAGGGATTCCTGTAATGTATACGCAGAAGACAAAGCTACCTTATCCTTTTGTTATGAAGCCTGTTGACGGACACGGCGGAGAAAATGTGTACTTAATCAAGAATGCCGATGAATATGAGAGTGTGATTAGCAACATTCCTGATGATAGGCAAGGAGACTTGATCTACCAGGTTATAGCAACAGAAAAAGGAAGAGATATAAGGGTTTATGTAGTTGGGGGAACTATTTTGACGGCAATGGAGAGAATCGCCGTTGATACAGAAAAAGACTTCCGCTCTAACTATTCCCTTAATGGCAATGCAAAGGAGCATGCACTAACAGACGAGGAGCTTAAGCTTGCAGCAAAGGTTGCAGACCATATCAAGGCAGATTTTGTCGGAATCGACTTAATATACAATAACGGGAAACCTGTCGTAAATGAAATTGAGGACGCAGTGGGGACGAGGATGCTCTACTCGCTTACAGACATAGACCCGGTACGTGAATTTGTAGCGCATATAGCAGAACATATATAGAGTTCGCAAGTCCCTACGGGGCAAATTCGAAGTGATATTTACTGTACAACCTACAATGCGTGTCACACAGTAAATTATTGTAGTTCTAAAACAAATCGTATTTTCGTGCAAATTAGAGCCTAAACAAATCGTATTTTCGTGCAGATTAACGCCTGAACAAATCGTATTTTCGGAAACAAGACAAGGAAAAGTGTTGAAAAATGGGCATTTTTTTGGCTATAGTTATATTTGGAGGAATGAGATATGTTTAGGCGGAAAATATATGATGAAATTTTATAAGTAATTTGGATTTGAGATAGCATCGGTAATATATTCGCCATAATATAGTAATGAAGAAAATAAGTGTATTTAAATACGATAGCGAAGATAATGTGGTGAAGGCACTGTATAAGATAGGACTTATCATCTTTGTTCCGCTTGTGATTTTGTTTTTCTTTCTGCGGACTGATACGGCTGTCGACTATCTTCTAAATGGTGGATATTACTGCACCTTCAAAAGTGCGACGGGGCTTAATTGTCCGGGCTGCGGCGGCACGAGAGCGTCATTTTATCTTGCAAGACTTGATATAGTGAACAGCTTCAAAATGAATGCCACAGTAATTGTAAGCGTAATACTGTATCTTTTCTTTATGATTAAGGAGACGCTTCACAGAGTATTCGGACTTAAGGGCGTTAAGGAATGGCAGGTATATGTTCTTATTGCAATATTTGTAGCTACTGTTGTTACAAGGTGGATTGTATGTAACTTTGTATTTGTTTTGTAGTGCAGAAGGAATAATATATGTTCTTCACGCTATGGCAAAATGGTGTATAATAGTGAGAAAATAAAAACAGGAGGTATTGTGGTATGAATATTTCAGATAGTATAAGATATATTGGTGTTGATGATCATAAGATTGATCTTTTTGAGGGGCAGTTCGATGTGCCGAATGGAATGGCGTACAACTCGTATGTGATTGTTGATGAAAAAATTGCGGTGCTTGATACTGTTGATAGTAACTTTACTGATGAATGGCTCGCCAAATTGGACAAGGAGCTTGACGGAAGACAGCCGGATTACTTGATTGCTCATCATATGGAGCCTGATCATTCGGCTAATATTCAGGTGTTTGCAAAGAAGTATCCTGATGCGAAGATTGCGGCATCGGTTGGTGCGTTTAACATGATGAAGAATTTCTTTGGTACTGATTTCCCTGAGAGAAAGATTGTGCTTAAGGAAGGCGATAAGATTGAGCTTGGAAAGCATACGCTTAATGTAATTGGGGCGCCGCTTGTTCACTGGCCGGAAGTAATTATGACTTATGAGAGCACTGAGAAGGTGCTGTTCTCTGCTGATGGATTCGGCAAATTTGGCGCACAGGATGCAGATGAAGACTGGGCATGTGAAGCGAGAAGGTACTATTTTGGCATAGTAGGAAAGTTCGGGGTTAATGTGCAGGCTGTTCTTAAGAAGGCAGCAGCACTTGATATTCAGACTATTTGTCCGCTTCATGGTCCGATTCTTAAAGAGAATTTGGGGTATTACATTGACTTATACAACACATGGTCGCAGTACGGTGTTGAGAGCGATGGCGTAATGATAGCATATACTTCTGTGTATGGACATACAAAGCAGGCTGTTGAGTATCTTGCGGATGAGCTTACGAAGAAGGGCTGCCCGAAGGTTGTTGTGTGCGATTTAGCGCGTGAAGATATGGCAGAGGCAGTTGAGGATGCATTCAGATATGGCAAACTCATTCTTGCAACGACTACTTATAATGGCGAGATATTCCCGTTCATGAATACATTTATCCGCGAGCTTACTGAGAGAAATTATCAGAAGAGAAAGCTTGCATTTATCGAGAACGGTTCATGGGCTCCTATGGCGGCAAAGTATATGACTAAGCTTTTTGTTGACGGTAAGGATATTGAGCTGGTGGGCACAGTTACAATTAAGGGTGCCGTGACTGATGAAAACAAGGCCCAGCTTACAGAGCTTGCCGAGAAATTTAAGTAATTTTTGGAAAAATATAAAATTTACGTTATCATTAACCGAAAAGGAATCGCAAAATGCGGTTCCTTTTTCTATGAGGGACGATTAGGGCACCGGAAAGCCAAATTTGTATGTATTTAGTGAAATGAAAGTGTATTTTGTGACTGTTTCTCGCCGTGAAATTTGGAAAAATTATCACAAAACACATAAATTTATGTTTTTTAAAAAAGTGGTAGACATAATTCTATTTTTTTAGTATAGTGTTATTAATTGTGGAAGAGTGTTTCTATTTTTATGAATTTAGAGGGAGTAGTTAAGGAAACGATAGTTCACAAGCATCCACGATATTCTGACTGGGGAGTCAGGAATAGTTAAGGGATTTTGATTCGAACAAGAGTTAATTAAGAAAGGTTTCGAAGTATTCGATTTAATTAAAAAATACGTGCTGATTGTGGACTGTGCTGCATATGCAGTGAAGTGACACATGGCTTATGTGGCAAGGAGGGTGCTATGGTATTTAAAAGAGTGTTGAAGGGAATTGGAAGACTTATGCTCACTACAGCGGTAATGTGTGGCGTAGGTCTGTTTTTGTGTTCAAGTGAGGTGAAGGCGGCTACTGTTGCTCTTAGTGGTACTGGCGACATTTCTGTAACGGTTAATGCGACAGAATCAGATATAAACACTATGACGGACGAAACCAAGATACAGCTCATGAACAACAGTAATGTGCTGTATGAACAAATTGTTAATAAATCAGATTTTCAAGCAAATCATGATAAAACATATACCATATCTGCTGATGATTTTATTAAGGGAAGTGTTACACATAAAGGTGCATGGGACACTGTGATGGGTAGTAATGCATCTACTATAATTACAATTGACACTGTAAAGCTACTTGATTCAAATGGCAATGTTTTATCATCGACACCTAGTGGTTCTGCATCTACTAATACTATATATAAAGTCAATATGACTTATAAAAAAATTGACACATCATCCACATTTGGTATTGATACATTTTCGTATAAAAATACTACGGTAGGTGCGGATACTCAATATGGATATGCAGGGGATACTATTGAAGTGACGGCTACACCAACAAATTCTTTCATACTTGGAAATTATTATAGATACTATTATGTTGGCTCAATGCCGACAAATGCTGAAGATTGGAGATGGGAAGAGGCTAACAGCACAATGAGTATAACATTGAGCGATACTGCTTCAAATGATTATAATGTCACATATCTTCCTAAAATAAACAAGATAGAGATTAAATCCCCGCTATCAGGTATAGTAGACATCAAGGTTCCGAATGCAGAGTCAACGTATCCGTCGGCACCACAAAATGTAACGTATGAAATTAATTCTTGGTTGCAGTCAGGTGAGGACTGTGCTAAAACTGTCAAAGCCTATATATTTAATTGCGATACGGTAATTGATAATAATACACTTGCATCGTTGGAAACTAGTAATCATACAGTCGGTTCGTTTACAGTTACACCTACATTAATGACTGCTGGGGAAAAGGGAAGTGGAAAAGTTAAATTACAAGCAACACTTAAAGGCTCTGATGGAGATTGGTTTATAGCGAAAGAAGCAATAATTCCTGTATATCTTAGTGTTCCTGTCAGTGGCTTTGAACTGAATAGCACTACTGTATCCCTTATGGCAGGAGTGGAGCAACAATTTGATATTATTAAAGGTATTCTACCGGCTGGTGCTAATCAGGACTTATCAAACTATGATGGTACAGTTACAGTGACTTTAGGATCGGAGTTACTTGATACTCGTACTTATGCAGCCGGTAAGCTGACCTTAAAGACTAAGCCTAGTGTTACATCCGGAACAGCAACTATACAGATTAAACTAACAGATAACACAACTTCAACTGACCTTGAACCAAAAACATTAACTGTCAAAATCATCTCCTTCTCAAAGGATAAGACAATTAGTTCAATAAATAAAAACAATAAGAATTACATTACATACAATAAGGACAAGGGATACAGCCTTGATATACAGCAGCTTATAATTGATAATGCCAAGGACACATCCGATAATGCTGTATCAATCACAAAGGATCAGATAACAGAAGTTTATGTAGGTGGTTCATCCTGCTCTGATGGAATATGGAAGCCTTCAGAGGCAGCGATTAATAAAGAGGTTAAATGTAAAGTTAATGGCGTTCAGATTTCAGAATCAGATGGATTGAAAGTAAGTGCTTATCCAATGCCTACAGCAACTTACAGCAGCAGTAACCGTACACTTTCGGTTAAGATTCCTACTAAGGTGGCTACTGCATACAGTGATGATAACAACATCAGGCAGAGCAAGGGATTCAAGCTTATTCTTGAAGATTCGAGCGGAAATACACTTTATGAGTATACAGACTCTAAGTACCAGAGCGTGCTTTCTTCATCATCAGATTCAACTGTATCATATACAGTTACTGCCTCTGATATTGAAGGTATGATCACATCGGCGGCATCAAACGGTAAGTTCTCTGCTGATACGACATCAGTTAAGTTTAAGGTAATTCCTATGGGCTATAAGCAGTCATCAAGCTCTGATGAGACAATCAAGGCTAAAGATGAAATTGCAGGTAAGACGGATGCAGTTACTGTTTATAAGGTTTCAGCTTCGGGTACTAACTTTACATCATC
>SFNX01000097.1 GCA_004552595.1 Lachnospiraceae bacterium
ACTAAAGAGATTACTAATGCATGTAAGAGTGCGCTATTAACAGGAGCACACACAGTGCTTATGATCCATCACGGAGTCTTAGTACTGGGAAAAGACAAGGAAGAAGCGATGAAGCGGGTAAAGCTTCTCGAATCGATTTGTGAGAGAAATGTTAAGCGAGTTATTATAGATAACACCCCTCACAACCACCTCGAGGCATTAGACAACTACCTTAAGGCCTTAAACACCTGCCCGGAGGACAATTCTTCTTACAGATATTGTGAAGTACTGACGGATAAAGCGTTGATAGCACTCTCTAATTCAGAAACTGAGATTTTCTCACAGCTTGATGATGTATCGCAGATGATCGGAACTAAAATAGTGACTGTCGATTCGCTTGATAAAGCGCTAAAGCTTAGTGATAATGCCGTGCTGATTAAGGGTGTTGGCGCATTAATTAAAGCTGAAAATAAAGATGATTTAGAAGCACTTAAAGTTCTTATGAATAAAATGGCAATCGTAAAGCTTTACACAAAAGCTAAAAATGTCAAAGCAGAAATCAGCATAGAAGAATCAGATTTCATGCACTATGACTACGTTACCAGATATTCAAAACAAAATATTAAGAACAGGAAGATTTAATGGACTATATTTTCGATAAAGTAAAAACTAAAATAGGAAGCTTATCAACGCAGCAGAGATACGCATTTCTCTCATGTCTTATTGCGGGATTTCTAGCGCATGGCTATGCACTTTGCAATAATTACATTTATCATGACGCAACAATCCTTAACGGACTTGGTACAACTTTCGGAATCGGAAGATGGGCGCTTGGATATATGGGTGTTATTAACGATGCCCTTCTTGGTAACTATCACCTGCCGTTTTTCAACATAGTATTATCACTGATCTTCATCGCAATAAGCGCAGTAATAACAGTTGATATTCTATGCGTAAAGGGCAGCTTCTTAAGTATATTTATCGGCGCAATATTTGCCGTGTATCCGGTAGTTACGAGTACCTTTGCTTATAACTTTTCGGCCGTTTTTTACTTCATGGCACTTATGCTGGCCCTGCTGTCAGTAAGGCAGTCATTGAATAATAAATACATAAGCGGCGTTATTCTTCTGACGCTTTCGCTTGGATTTTATCAGGCGTATTTCTCAGTCGCATTAACGGTTTCGCTTACTGTAGTTATGGTAATGCTTCTTGATAAAGACATAGAGCTGATTGACAGCATTAAAAAGGGAGTAAGCTTCATTGCTTCATTTATCGTAAGCCTTTTACTCTACCTTATTATCAACAAATTGTCCGTAATAATTATGAAGCCGCCCGCTACAGGCTATCAGGGCGCTGATGACATGGGAACACTTGCAATAGCTAAGATTCCATCAAGAATTATTCAGTCGTATCTGCACTTTTTCTATATTAAGTGGAACGGAATCAATAAAGCGACATGTATGTGGGTATTTATTATAGCATTTCTTATTAGTGCCGCCGTCACGATACTGATACATATATATAGGAAGAAATTAGCGATACAGAATATATTATTTTTTGCGTTATGTGTTGTAATTATGCCGCTTGCCGTTAATATAGTGTATGTCATGTCTACAGATGATAACTATAGCGTGCACACTCTTATGCGGTATGCGACGATATTTGTACTTATTATGCCGGCACTTCTTATGGAAAAAACAAGCGATGAGGCTGTCTCTTTTCCTATAGAGAAGGCACTAAATGTATTCGCAGCGTTACTCCTTGGCACGATTACTTTGTGCTACATATATTCAAATAATGTCGCATATCTTAAGATGAATCTTGTGGAGGAAGAAATGAATTCGTTCTTCACTGTGATGCAGTCAAGAATTACAGGGCTTGACGGGTATAATGATGACATGCCGGTATGCTTTAGCGGTGAATCAAAGATTGTCGACAATAACTTATACGACATGAATGAAATGTATGAGGACACAGTAATATTAGGCTATGAATATAATGCAAGAGACCTAATCAATCGTGAGTCGTGGCTTAGATATATGGCGTATCACACAGGATTTGCACCGACTGTAATCGATGTTCCGGGAGATATATTAGAATCAGAAGAGTTTAAGTCGATGAGCGCATACCCGGATGATAACTCAATCAAAATAATTAACGGGATTATAACTGTAAAACTAAGCGAGTAATTACAAAATATATATAAATAATAAGCTAAATGTGCAATTAAAAACATAAAAGTTAAGAGTGAATTAATAATGGAAGGATGGTTTTATGAAGGAAAGAAGTAGTTTTTCGGGGAAAATAGGGTTTGTACTTGCGGCAGCAGGAAGTGCTGTAGGTCTTGGTAATATTTGGAGGTTTCCGTATCTTGCGGCTAAGAACGGGGGAGGACTTTTCCTCCTTTGCTATATCATTTTAGCGCTTACATTCGGTTTCACGCTCCTTACTACAGAGATTGCGATAGGAAGAAAGACGAAACAGAGCCCGCTTACGGCATACGGTGTTATCCATAAGGGCTGGAATAAGCTTGGCGTACTTGCTTGTATTGTTCCTGTTATTATTTTGCCGTATTACTGCGCAATCGGCGGCTGGGTAGTAAAGTATTTATGCACATTTATCATAGGTCATGACGCAGATACTGTTGCAGACGGATACTTTACCGGATTCATTACATCAGATGTGGCACCTATTATTTATGCGGTAATATTTATTCTTGCGACATCGGTTATCGTATTCTTAGGTGTTGAGGGCGGTATCGAAAAATATTCAAAGATACTTATGCCTGCCCTTTTCGTTATGATTGTAGGCATTGCAATTTATTCACTTACCCTTAAAAAGGAAGTCGACGGTAATATTGTTTCAGGTCTTGACGGACTTAAGGTTTACATTCTCCCTGATTTTACAGGACTTACTTTCTCAAGACTTTTATCAGTAATTCTTGATGCAATGGGTCAGCTTTTCTATTCGATTTCAGTTGCGATGGGAATTATGATTGCATATGGCTCATACGTTAAGAAGGATGTTAACCTTATGACATCAATTAACCAGATCGAAATATTTGACACACTGGTTGCTTTTTTTGCAGGACTTATGATCATTCCTGCAGTAATCGTGTTCATGGGCAAGGACGGTCTTTCAGCAGGACCGGGACTCATATTCGTATCGCTTCCTAAGATTTTCAATGAAATGGGCGGCATCGGAAGAGTTATAGGAATTGTATTTTTTATAACTGTATTATTCGCGGCAATTACATCATCAGTATCAATTATGGAAGCAATTGTTGCAAGCCTTATGGATTCACTTAACTATTCGAGAAAGAAATCATCGATTATTGTTACTGTGTATGCACTCATTTTAGGTGTAATCGTATGTCTTGGATACAACAAGCTCTACTTCGAGCTTAAGCTTCCAAACGGCAGCACAGGACAGATACTTGATGTAATGGATTACTTAAGTAACAATATTATGATGCCGGTAGTTGCAATACTTACATGTATTCTCATAGGCTGGGTAGTTAAGCCTGAAACAGTTATCGACGAAGTAACACTTAACGGCGAAAAGTTCGGAAGAAAGAAGCTCTATATCGTAATGGTTAAATTCATAGCTCCGCTTCTTCTTACACTTCTTCTCTTAAGTGCATTCGGAATAATCTGATAAATTGGATGGTTGAAATGTCAGTTAAAGAACAGGTTTTATTATTATTGGAAGAAAATAAGGGCGAGGCGATTTCCGGTGAGGATATCGCCTCAAAACTTTCATGCACGAGGGCGAGTGTGTGGAAAGCGGTCAACGCACTAAAAAAAGACGGATATCATGTTGAGGCAGTCAACAACAAAGGCTACACGCTTAAGATTTCTCCGGATGTACTCTCAAAAGCCTATATTCAGGATAAAGTGAGCACAGCAGGCATTGAAATTGAAATAGAAACGCATAAGTCAGTTGACTCAACGAACAATTACTTAAAGCAGCTTGCAGATAAAGGGGAGAGACGCCAATTTGTATGCATAAGTGAGGAACAGACTGCGGGTAAAGGCAGGCGTGGGCGGTCGTTTTTTTCACCGAAAAATACCGGAATTTATATTTCATTCCTCTTATTCCCGAAGGTCGATATTTCGGAAGCGTCGATGTATACAACGATTGCGTCAACCGCTTCTGCCAAGGCAATAGAGAAGGTGAGCGGACTTAAGACAGACATTAAGTGGGTGAATGACATATACATGCGTGGTAAGAAAGTAACCGGCATCTTAACGGAGGCCTCGACTTCTATTGAAGACGGTTCGCTTGACTATGTAATTGTCGGGATAGGGATTAATTTGTATGAGCCAAGCGGCGGATTCCCGGATGAAATCAAGGATGTTGCGGGGGCTGTATTTACAGGCAAAAATCAAATCGAGAACTTGCGCAACAATATCGCAGCAGAGCTTATAATTCAGTTTATGAATTACGTTAAGGATGGGCTTAGTGGTGCAAATTTCCTTAAGGAATATGAGAAGCGTTTGTTTGTAATCGGTAAGGATGTAAGGCTGTTAACGCCTGATCATGAGAAGATAAGTGACGATGATGTTACTGTGCATGTGCTTGGAATAAATGAAAAATGCCACCTTCATGTAAGATTTGAAGATGGGCATGAAGAGTACTTATCGGGTGGCGAGATAAGCGTAAGGGTGTGACTATTTTCCAAAGATGTGGAAACGTCTGTAGAGTTCGCTCTTAACACGCGAACCGCCAAGAATGATAATTCCAAGAGTAATGACAAATGAAAGCGAGAATGCGATAATTGACATTACAGGGTCTGTTATTATTTCAAGAGCATACATTATTAGCGGAATGACCGAAAAGAATGTAATCAGCATGTGGATGATTAAGTAGCTCTGCCAGTTCCTCCTGTTAATGAGCATAAGAAGAAGGAACGATAAGCTCATAAATATGAGCGCAGAAGGGAAGACATAGTTAATCGACCAGCGTTTAAAGCCTAAGATGTAATCAATAACGATGACAAGTATGATTCCGGCGGCTACAATTCCAAATGCACGTACTCTATAACCTGCATTTTCTCTGACAAATAAGTAGAGAATAAGCAAAAGATATAAGAACGATAAAGAAACAATGACACTCCAGGCAATGCTTACGCCTGTTGAGATGTTGATTATAATACAAGCCGCGGAGGCAATAATCGCAAGAAAAAGCGTCAGCCTGAATATGAAGCTGATGGCTTTTTCTTTTTTTAGGACATTAGGGTATGTGTCAAAACCCGGCTCATCGCCCTCAAGAACACCGCCGCAGAGAGGACAGTGGTCGGTATTATCTTTAATATTAACGTTGCAAAAGTTACATTTCTTCACGAGAATACTCCGTTTGTTTCGATAGTTACATTTAGTCCGTCGGAAGACATCTGCTTAAACATTCTTCGCTGTATTGAAGTGTCTGCCCATGCCGAGCAGATTGAATAACAGAGCGTGTCTTCGTAGCTTGCAATTGTGCCTTTAAGCTCCTGGCCCTTTGAAAATGCAAGCATTGCATAAAACATTTCTATGTATGGCTTGTAGTCATCAAGCACTGTGATGCTTCCGATATTAGTAATCGTAGTAGTGTTGGCAAGTGCGGACTTAGTATATACAAGCCTTATTGCCAGGTTCTTAAGCGGAAGCGGAACAGCCCTTGCCATAAACTTCTGCTCATTAGATACATTATATGAAAAGATGTTCTCAAGATGCTCTTTTGACAACTGACTCCTAAGGCTTTCTTTAGTGATTTCAGCAATTTCTGCGAATGTGTATTCGTTCTTAACAGGAATAAATTCAGCAGAAATCATTGCGAAGAAGTTCTTAGTCGTATTTGATTCAAAGTAAGGTCTTAAATTAACCGGTACAGCAACCCTGATTGGCTTTTCTTCTGTGATCCTTCCTGCATTTTCACGGTAGGTCGCATATATGAAGGCGGCTACAAGATATTCGTTTATGCTTACATTATATTTCTCCTTACATACCTTCTTAAGTTCATTTATGCTAAGGTATGCATGCATTACTCCAAATGCATCATGCGGTAAACGCTCACCTTTAATAAGAAATGCCTTTTTAACTTTATATACACTCTTAGATTTAGTCTTATAATTAGAAAGGAAGCTGTCATCTCTGTTAAGAGATGTCTCAGGAGAGAGCGAATCCGATAGCTTCTCCCTAAGCTCAGGGTGAGAAAGTCTTAAATATTGATACACAAGCTCCCTTAAGAATGTAATTCCGCCCATCCCGTCGGTTAATACATGAAACACCTCTAAGTTAATTCTGTTCTGATAGTAAGAAACCCTGAAAAGGTAGCTGTTATTCCTTGTAGAGTGAATAAAACG
>SFNX01000098.1 GCA_004552595.1 Lachnospiraceae bacterium
GATAATTGTATCATATTATTTGCAAAATAAGAACGCGCTCTTAATCGAGCGCGTTCATAAATATAAATTCAAATTAATGAATTAGTTCTTTTTAGCCTTCTCAGCCTTGATAGCTGCTGTAAGCTGTGGAACGATCTTGTTAAGATCTCCTACAACACCGTAATCAGCTACATCGAAGATTGGAGCATCCTCGTCCTTGTTGATTGCAACGATGATGTCTGACTCTTCCATACCTGCAACGTGCTGGATTGCTCCTGAAATACCGATTGCGAAGTAAAGCTGTGGTCTAACTGTCTTACCTGTCTGTCCAACCTGAAGATCCTTTGGCTTCCAGCCTGAATCAACAACTGCTCTTGAGCATGAGACCTGTCCGCCAAGTGCTTCTGCAAGCTCTTCAAGAATCTTGAAGTTCTCAGGTGATCCGACACCACGTCCGCCTGATACTAAGATCTTGGCATCCATGATATCCTTAACATCTGAAACTGCCTTAACAACTTCCTTAATTGTTACGTATTTATTGTTAGGTGTGAAGCCAGGATTAAACTCAATAACTTCTGCCTTAGCACCGCTGATTGGCTCGATCTTCTGCATAACGCCAGGACGAACTGTAGCCATCTGAGGTCTGTTGTAAGGACAAGCAATTGTAGCGATTGTGTTTCCACCGAAAGCAGGACGAGTCATAAGAAGCTGCTTATGAAGCTGTTCTGACTCTTTTCCAGGAATTGGTACAAGTGGGAAATCACCGATTTCAAGTACTGTACAGTCAGCTGTAAGTCCTGTTGCAACTCTTGCTGAAACTGTAGGACCTAAATCTCTACCGATTGCTGTAGCACCTACAAGCACGATTTCCGGCTTAAACTCGTTGATAACTGATGCAAGAGCATGAGCATATGGCTCTGTTCTGTATTCCTTAAGTTCTTTGTCATCTACTACGATAACCTTATCAGCACCGTATGCTGCAAGATCGTCAACTAATCCCTTAACGTCAGATCCGATTAATACTGCTGTAACTTCCTTTGTATCAAGATCTGCTGCAAGCTCCTTAGCCTTTCCAAGGAGTTCGTAAGCAATACCGCTTACCTGATTGTCAACCTGCTGGGCGAAGACAAATACGCCCTTATAAGCTTCTGTATTTGGTGTATTCATATTATTCGCCTCCTATTAAATAGCATGCTTCTCATTAAGCTTGCCAACAATGTAACTAACTGCGTCTTCAGGTGAATCAGGAGTAACCTTTTCTCCTGCACCCTTTCTAACCTTATCTGATGCCTTAGCAATCTTTGTAGGTGAACCTGCAAGACCTAAGTTACCATCTTCTACATCCTTAAGGTCAGCTCTTCCCCATGTTGTAATCTCTGCCTTACATGCATCAAAGATTCCACCCGGAGTCATGTATCTTGGCTCATTTAATTCAGCTAAAGCTGTGATAAGACATGGCATCTTAGCTTCAACCATGTGGTATCTGTCATCATACTGTCTCTTAACTGTAACAGTCTTATTAGCCTCATCAACATTGATTTCCTGAGCGTATGAGATAACAGGAATACCTAAATGCTCAGCGATCTGTGGACCAACCTGAGCTGTATCACCATCGATAGCCTGACGACCTGTAATAACAAGGTCATACTCAAGATTTCTTAATGCGCCTGCGATTGTTGTTGATGTTGCCCATGTATCAGCTCCACCAAGAACTCTGTCTGTAACAAGAACGCCCTTATCTGCGCCCATTGCAATTGCTTCTCTAAGTACGTCTGTAGCCTTTGGAAGTCCCATTGTAAGAACTGTAACTTCTGCACCGTACTGATCTTTTAATCTGAGTGCTGCCTCAAGACCTGCCTTATCATCAGGATTCATGATGGCAAGCATTGCACCTCTGTCAAGTGTTCCGTCCGGGTTAAACTTTACGCCACCCTTTGTATCAGGAACCTGTTTAATACAAACAACGATTTTCATTGTATATGCTCCTTTACTAAATTATTTAAGAATATTTGCACTGATAACCATTCTCTGAACTTCTGATGTTCCTTCGTAGATCTCTGTGATCTTTGCGTCTCTCATCATACGCTCAACGCCATATTCTTTGATGTAACCATATCCACCATGTAACTGTACACACTTTGTTGTTACTTCCATAGCAACTTCTGCAGCGTATAACTTAGCCATAGCAGCTTCTACTGAATAAGAAACCTTTGCGCCGGCCTGATACTCGTCTTTCTTGCGTGCAGCCTTGTATACTAATAATCTTGCAGCTTCAACCTTTGTTGCCATATCAGCAAGCTGGAACTGTGTATTCTGGAACTGAGCAATTGAACGACCAAACTGCTTTCTTTCTTTTACATAGTTGATTGTTGTCTCAAGAGCACCTGCTGCAATACCAAGAGCCTGAGCAGCGATACCGATACGTCCGCCATCAAGTGTATGCATAGCGATTCCGAATCCCTTACCCTTAGCTCCAAGAAGAGCGTCTGCAGGAATACGGCAATCTGTAAAGATTAACTCATATGTTGATGATCCGCATATACCCATCTTGTTTTCTTTTGTACCGAATGTAAATCCAGGTGTACCCTTTTCTACGATGAATGCTGAAATCTCTTTCTGCATCTTACCACGCTTCTCAATCTTACCTGTTACAGCGATGATAACGTATACATCTGCTTCTTTACCGTTTGTAATGAAGCACTTTGAACCATTGAGTACCCACTCATTTGTAGCTTCATCGAAAACAGCCTTTGTCTGCTGTCCCTGTGCGTCTGTACCTGCACCAGGCTCTGTAAGACCGAAAGCTCCAAGCTTCTTACCTGAACATAAATCAGGAAGATACTTAGCCTTCTGCTCAGGTGTTCCGTAAGTAACAATTGGGTCTACACAAAGTGATGTATGTGCAGAAACGATAACGCCTGTAGTACCGCAAACCTTTGATAATTCTTCTACACACATAGCATATGTAAGAATATCACAGCCCTGTCCGCCATACTCTTTTGATACAGGGATTCCAAGGAAACCATACTTAGCCAACTTGTCTACAGTCTCTCTTGGAAATCTGTGTTCTTCGTCGATTTCCTGAGCGAGAGGCTTAACTTCTTTTTCAGCAAATTCCTTAAAAAGGGTTCTTGCCATCTCATGTTCTTTACTTAAAGTGAAATCCATGAATAATTCCTCCGTTATATATTAATTAATTTTTAATTCGTTAATTTATCAAACGATAATTAAAGCTGATCTACAGGTGTCTTTGTTCTATCTGCGTTATACACGTAGAATCCCTTACCTGACTTGCATCCAAGATTACCACCACGAACCATCTTACGGATAAGTGGACATGCACGATACTTGCTGTCACCTGTCTCGTTGTAAAGAACGTCCATAATTGCAAGACAAATATCAAGACCAATGAAATCACCAAGCTCAAGAGGTCCCATTGGGTGATTAGCACCAAGCTTCATAGCTGAATCGATACCGGCGATATCTGAAACACCTTCCATCTTGATGAAAGCAGCTTCGTTAATCATTGGAATAAGAATTCTGTTAACTACAAAACCTGCAGCTTCGTTAACCTGAACAGGATCTTTTCCGATTTCAACTGAAATCTTCTTGATTGTATCTACTGTTTCAGCAGGTGTATTAACACCGGCAATAACCTCAACGAGCTTCATTCTGTCAGCAGGATTGAAGAAATGCATTCCGATCATTGGACGGTTAAGACCGTTACCAATCTCAGTAATTGAAAGTGAAGATGTATTTGAAGCAAATACACATTCAGGCTTACAAATTGAATCAAGCTCCTTAAATGTTGTCTTCTTAACTTCCATATTCTCAAATGCAGCTTCTACGATAAGATCACAATCTGCACATAAGTCTTCCTTAAGACCAGGTGTGATGCTGTTAAGAATTTCATCAACCTTTTCCTGTGTCATCTTACCTTTTTCAACAAGCTTTGCATATCCTTTTGCAATCTTGTCCTTACCGCCTTCAGCCCACTCCTGCTTAATATCGCAAAGTGCAACTGTGTAGCCGTCAACCTGAGCAAATGCCTTAGCAATGCCCTGTCCCATTGTGCCTGCGCCAATAACGCCAACCTTCATGATTATTTCCTCCTATAAATTTACTTAATTTATTATTCTTATTTATTCTTAAAAGGAACTACTTTTAACTTTTCTTCCTTTGGCTTAAGGAAGTTGCCCATTCCTGCCTGCTGGTCTTCTGTTTCAAAGCAGTCACCAAAGAGCTTCTCTTCAATAACGATTGCCTGATCCATATCTACATTAAGACCTTCATTGATTGCCTTCTTACAGTTACGAACTGCGATAGGAGCCTGCATGGCAATTCCTGCTGCCATCTTCTTAGCTGCTGCAACAACTGCTTCCTGAGCTGTCTTAGTAACATTTCCTGCTTCGTCAACCTCTGCTGAAACAACCTGGTTAACAAGACCGATTCTTAAAGCCTCTGCTGCCTTAATGTTTCTTGCTGTGTAAATAAGCTGCTTAGCCATTCCAGGGCTTACAAGTCTTGCAAGTCTCTGTGTTCCGCCAAATCCAGGTGTGATTCCAAGACCCACCTCCGGCTGACCGAATACTGCATTATCAGAACAGATTCTGATATCACAGCTCATTGAAATCTCACATCCACCGCCAAGTGCGAATCCGTTAACCGCAGCGATTACAGGAATTGGGAATGTTTCAAGCTTTCTAAATACATCATTACCCTTCTTGCCGAATGCTTCGCCCTCTGCCTTAGTAAGTGAGCTCATCTCTGCGATGTCTGCACCTGCTACAAATGACTTGTCTCCTGCGCCTGTAAGAACAAGGCAACGTACAGTATCAAGATCTACAGCATCAAGTGTTTCATTTAACTCATCAAGAACCTGTGAGTTAAGTGCATTAAGTGCCTTTGGACGGTTAATTGTAATAGTACCTACAGCACCCTCTACTTCATATAAAATGAAATCTGCCATTTTTTATCTCCTTTATACATACTTAAGGGAGAATGCTTTCGCATTCTCCCATTTCATCATTATCTGATTAGTCCATCTCAACGATTGTAGAACATCCCATTCCACCACCGATACAAAGTGTAGCAAGACCCTTCTTAGCACCCTTCTTCTGCATCTCGTGAAGAAGTGTAACAAGAATACGGCATCCTGATGCACCAACCGGGTGTCCAAGTGCAATAGCACCACCATTAGGGTTAAGCTGTCTGTCAACGTCGATTCCAAGGTCCTTACCTACTGCAACTGACTGAGCAGCGAATGCTTCGTTAGCCTCGATGATATCGAAGTCTTCAATCTTATATCCTGTCTTAGCCATAACCTTCTTAGTAGAAGCAACAGGTCCGATACCCATAACCTCAGGTCTTACACCTGCAAGAGCACCTGCAACCCATGTAGCCATAGGCTTAATTCCGAGTTCCTTAGCCTTATCTTCGCTCATTACTACAACTGCGGCAGCACCATCGTTGATACCTGATGCATTACCTGCTGTAACGAATCCGTCAGGATTGATTGTACGAAGCTTAGCAAGTGCTTCAATTGTTGAACCAGGTCTTGGTCCTTCATCCTTCTTGAATTCAACTATTTCCTTTTTAACCTTAACAGGTACAGGAACGATTTCGTCATCAAATGCGCCTGAATTCTGAGCTGCCTCAGCCTTCTGCTGACTCTTGAGAGCGAACTCATCAAGCTCTTCTCTTGTAAGTCCCCACTCACGGCAGATATTGTCTGCTGTAGTAATCATGTGATAATTATTGAATGCATCCCAAAGAGCGTCATTAACCATTGTATCTACTAATGTACCGTTGTTCATTCTGTAACCGAAACGACCGTTCATCATAGCATATGGAGCCATTGACATGTTCTCCATACCACCTGCTACAACGATGTCAGCATCGCCTGCAAGAATCATCTGTGCTGCCTGGTTAACACAATTAAGACCTGAACCACAAACAACGTTCATTGTAACAGCCGGAACTTCGATAGGAAGTCCTGCCTTGATTGTAGCCTGACGTGCTACGTTCTGTCCAAGACCGGCCTGGATTACACAACCCATATATACCTGATCTACCTGCTCCGGTGCAATACCAGCTCTCTTAACAGCTTCTTTAATAACGATTGCACCAAGCTCAGCAGCTGGTGTCTTACTTAATGATCCGCCCATTGTACCAATAGCTGTACGACAAGCGCTTGCAATAACAACTTTTTTTGACATTGTATTCTTCCTCCTTGGAAAAGATTGTTAAATTTTTGTCACTCTCGGTATTATACCACAGAGCGCCTTTATTATCAACAACAACACCTAGTATTTCAGCCTGAAA
>SFNX01000099.1 GCA_004552595.1 Lachnospiraceae bacterium
ACCACTTCTTAATTTTGGCTCAAACCATGTTGATTTTGGTGGCATTAACAATCCTGCATCTGCAACATCAAAAAGCTCCTGAATACTTGTAGGATACATCGCAAAGGCAATTTTACAATCACTGTTAACTCTTCTTTCAAGTTCTTTGGTGCCTCTGATTCCACCGACAAAATCAATTCTTTTATCCGTCTTTGGATCATTAATTCCAAAAACAGGTTTTAATACATTGTTCTGAAGAATAGAAACATCAAGTCCTTCAACAGGGTCATCAACCATAAGCTCATCATTAAAGGATAATGTATACCATGTAGAACCAATATATACAGATACATCACCCTTTTTAACTGGGTGTTTGTCCTCTGAATTAAGCGTAGTCAGTGTTCCAACCTTCTTAAGCTCATCAATGATCTCTGCTTCTGTTTTACCGTTTAAATCCTTAATCACTCTGTTATAATCCATAATCATAAGCTGATTATCAGGGAAAAGAACCGATAGAAAATAATTAAACTCCTCATCACCGGTATAATCAGGCTTTTCCTGTCTTCTCTTTAATGAAACTTTTACTGCACTTGCACATCTGTGATGTCCGTCAGCAATATATATCGAATTAATCGTTGAAAACGCATCCTGAATACAGGAAATATCATCCGAATCGGAAATAATCCATACTCTGTGAGAAATCAAATCATCAGAAACAAAATCATATAAAGGTTCTGTAGTCTTCACTTTATCGACTATACTATTTATTGATTCGTTTGATTTATATGCAAGAAAAATCGGACCTGTCTGTGCCGATAATGTATCAACGTGTCTTATTCTGTCTAATTCCTTGTCAGCACGAGTGTTTTCATGCTTTTTAATTGTTTCGTTAATATAGTCATCAACGCTTGCAGCTGCAACTATTCCTGTCTGAGCCCTGCCATTCATTGTAAGCTCATAAATATAATAATATGCACTATCGTCTCTGATATATTCATTTCTATCAAGCATACCTGACAGAAGTCTTGCAGCTGTCTTATAGCTTTCATCTGAATACATATCGAAGTCGTCATCATACTGCGTCTCAGGTCTGTCAATATTAAGAAATGAAAGCGGATTACCTTTAACTGCTTCTTTTGCTTCACTTCTGTTGTATACATCGTATGGAAGTGCTGCGATTTTATCCTCTAATCCCTTTCTTGGCCTTATTGCTTTAAACGGTTTAATTTCTGCCATATAGTTTTACCTCTTATTTAACAATCAACAATTATGAAAAACTGCATATTCCTAGTTATTATACAATAAAATGTCCCTTTAAGGAATAATTTGTATATATATTGTGGTTTGTACTTTTTTCCATCAACCCAATTAAATTTATAGAAGCTAATAAGAATATTATGTTAAAAAAGGATTAGGCGTACACCTAATCCTTTTTATTATTCTTCCACAAATTGTTCCTTAAAGAGTCTGTCTCTTTCGACCGCAGCTTCACTAGCTAAATCCATATATTTAATAAAGGCATCTTCAACAGGCATTTTATACTTCATTGCAAGTTCCTGCAAAATAGGCCTTAATGCCTGAATTTGTTCGGAAACCGGTGTTTTCTGCGGGTCCGAATCCATATCTTTAAGATTTTCATCAATAAATTTATATATCTGATCTAAAAACTCTCTGTCTTCTGCACTCATTGTATCACCTGCTTATTTTACGACTCTTACTCTAATAACACCATCTATTTCAGTAAGCTTCTTAGCTATTTCTTCTGTAATTGGAGAATCAGCATCCGCCAATGTGTAAGCATAATTTCCTTTTGATTTATTTGTAAAATCAGAAATATTAATGCCAAGCTCACCAAAAATTGATGAAAATTTTGCAATCATATTAGCCTGATTAGCGTGAAGTATTGCGATACGTCCCTCTGTATTGCATACACCCATGTCGCAGTTAGGGAAGTTAACAGAATTAATAATATTACCGTTTTCAAGGTAATTTCTCACCTCATCAACAGCCATCTTTGCGCAATTATCCTCTGCTTCTTCAGTAGATGCGCCAAGGTGTGGCATAACAATACATCCTTCCTGACCTGCAGTAATCGTGTTGGCAAAATCAGAAACGTATTTCTTAATCTTACCTGATTTAATTCCTGCAAGAACTGCCTGTTCATCTACAAGAAGGTCTCTTGCAAAATTAAGAAGAATTACTCCTTCCTTCATTTTGTTTATTGCATCCTTTGAAATTGTTCCCTTTGTTGAATCAAGAAGAGGAACATGAATTGTGATAATATCGCATTTTTCATAGATTTCATCGATATTAGTAACATGCTTAATATCTCGTGAAAGTGACCATGCAGCAGCAACTGAAATATATGGATCATATCCGTAAACTTCCATTCCCATGTGCTTTGCAGCATTGGCTACTCTAACACCGATTGCTCCAAGACCGATAACACCAAGCTTCTTATCCTGGATTTCGCCACCGGCAAAAGCCTTTTTTGCTTTCTCCGCTGACTTTGCAATATTTTCATCATTGGCGTTATCCTTAACCCACTGAACACCACCAATAATATCTCTTTCTGCAAGAAGCATACCTGCAAATACTAGTTCTTTAACAGCATTTGCATTTGCTCCAGGCGTATTAAATACTACAATACCTTTTTTTGCACATTCATCAAGAGGAATATTATTCACTCCGGCACCTGCTCTTGCAACACAAAGAAGGTTATCGCTAAAGTCCATCTCATGCATACTTGCAGAACGGACAAGTATTCCTTCTGCTTCATTAACATCTTCTGTCTTTACATAATCAACAGTAAATCTATTAAGTCCTACAGATGCGATAGGATTAAGGCAAGCGTATTTGTACATTATGCATTCTCCTTCTCGAATTTATCCATGAATTCTACGAGCTTCACAACACCTTCTATTGGCATTGCGTTATAGATTGAAGCTCTCATTCCACCAACTGTTCTGTGGCCTTTAAGTGATACAAAGCCTTCTTTTTCAGCTGCTTTAATAAACTTTGCATCCATTTCTTCAGAGCCTGTTATAAACGGAACATTCATTAATGAACGGTCCTCCTTTGCTACAGTTCCTTTGAAGAGCTTTGACTGATCAAGGAAATCATAAAGAATCTTGGCTTTCTTTTCATTGTGCTCTTTCATAGCTGAAAGGCCACCCATCTTCTTAATCCACTTAAATACTTTTCCACAGATGTAAATTCCATAACAAGGTGGTGTATTATACAGTGAATCATTATCAGCCTGAGTTTTCCACTTAAGCATTGTAGGAGTACCTTCAAGTACGTCATCAGTAATAAGATCCTCACGGATAATTGCAATAACAACACCTGCAGGCCCGATATTTTTCTGTACACCGCCATATACTACTGCGTACTTTGACACATCAATCGGCTCTGATAAGAAGCAGGAAGAAACGTCAGAAACTAAATCCTTGCCCTTCGTATCAGGTAATGTTTTAAACTTCGTTCCATAAATTGTATTGTTCTCACAAATATAAACATAGTCCATATCATCTGTAATAGGAAGATCTGAACAGTCAGGAATATATGAGAAAGTTTTATCTGCTGATGATGCAAGCTCAACTGCTTCACCATAGATTTTAGCTTCCTGGAAAGCCTTTTTAGCCCACTGACCTGTAATGATATATCCGGCTTTTTTATTCTTCATCATATTCATAGGAACTTCTGCAAAGAACTGCGATGCTCCTCCCTGAAGGAATAAAACCTTGTAATTATCAGGGATATTCATAATGTCACGAAGATCTGCCTCAGCTTCTTTGATAATGCCATCAAAGATTTTTCCTCTGTGAGACATTTCCATGACAGACATTCCACTTCCCTTATAATCCATCATCTCATCTGCAGCTTCTTTTAATACTTCTTCAGGTAAAACTGCCGGACCTGCTGAAAAATTGTAAACTCTACTCATTTTCATAATCTCCTATCACATTTATTAATAATCATTCTCATTAAGATTCTCATTAATCGGTGCACCCGGTGCAACCATTGGCCATACCTTATCATCAGGATCAATCATACAGTCAAGTACTATAGGTGTATCTTTTTCATTAAGTGCTTCATCTATTGCTTTGTCAAACTCTTCCTTAGTAGTAATAAGCTTAGCCTTTGCACCCATTCCTTCTGCAATTTTGATAAAGTCGGTGCCATCGTCAAGTACGGTATTGGAATATCTCTTGCCGTAAAACAGTGTCTGCCACTGACGTACATTTCCAAGCACTCTGTTATCAATGACAATTTCAATAATAGGAAGCTTGTTTCTTGCCGCAGTCATAAGCTCTATCATATTCATTCTAAAGCATCCGTCGCCTGCAATATTAATAACTGTCTTATCCTTATTACCTATCTTCGCACCGATTGCGGCACCGAGGCCATACCCCATTGTGCCAAGGCCACCTGAACTTATTAGAGTTCTCGGTTTTGAAAACTTATAATGAAGCGATGTCCAAAGCTGATGCTGTCCAACCTCTGTACATACAATTGCTTCTCCGTTTGTCTTATCAGAAAGTGTCTCTAATATGTACGGACAGTCAAGTCTGTCTTTATTAGGAGAAGGAATAGGATTATCCTTTGCATGTTGCCTGATTTCATTAACCCACTCTGAATGATCCATTTTATCGGTTTTGTCAACAAGCCTTTTAATAATATCCTTTGCATCGCCGATAATATGTGCATCAGTGCTGATATTTTTATTGATTTCAGCCGGATCAATATCTATATGAACAATCTTGGCCTTTGGTGCAAATTTCTTAACATTTCCCGTAACTCTGTCTGAAAATCTTACGCCGATTGCAAGAAGTAAGTCACAGTTTGTAACACCATAGTTAGAAGTCTTAGTTCCGTGCATTCCAAGCATTCCGGTATATAACTCATGCCTTCCCGAAAATGCGCCCTTACCCATCATCGAATCACAGACAGGTGAGTCAATCTTTTCTGCAAGTTCTTTAAGTTCTTCACTTGCACCTGAAATATTTATTCCTCCACCGACAAAAATCATAGGTTTTTTTGATTTAGAAATCATTGTGGCAACCTTATCGATTGACTTTTCATCTGCAACAGGAACTTTTTTTGCAAGTTTATATGAATCGGCATCAACCTTAGTGTACTCACAGCTTGCTGCTGTAACATCTTTAGTAATATCAATAAGTACAGGTCCCGGTCTTCCGGTTTTAGCTATTGCAAATGCCTTTCTTATTGTATCTGCTAATATTTTAACGTCTTTTACAATAAAATTATGTTTTGTGATAGGCATTGTAACGCCTGCGATATCAATTTCCTGGAACGTATCCTTACCAAGAAGCGGAACAGTAACATTACATGTAATAGCAACAATCGGAACCGAATCCATATATGCGGTAGCTATGCCCGTAACAAGGTTTGTAGCTCCGGGGCCACTCGTTGCCATACATACACCGACTTTACCGGTTGACCTTGCATATCCGTCTGCAGCATGACTTGCGCCCTGCTCGTGACTTGTCAAAATATGATTTATTTTGTCGCTATACTTATATAATTCATCATAAATGTTAAGTATTGTGCCTCCCGGATAACCAAACACAGTATCAACTCCCTGTTCAAGGAGACACTCCATAACAATTTCAGACCCTTTTAATAACATAAATCCAACTCTCTCCTAAGACTCTATTTTAAGGATTGCACCCTTATCGGCACTGGTAACAAGCTTTTCATATCTTGAAAGGTATCCTGTTTTAATCTTTGGTTCTCTAGGAACAAAAGAAGCCTTTCTCTTAGCCAGTTCCTCATCAGAAATAACGAAATCAAGTGTGTTTTCAGGGATATTGATTTTAATAATGTCACCTTCCTCAACAAATGCAATTGGTCCTCCGATAGCAGCTTCCGGAGACACATGACCAATAGACGCTCCTCTTGAAGCTCCTGAAAATCTTCCGTCAGTGATTAATGCTACGCTTGAACCAAGTCCCATACCTGCAATCGCAGATGTTGGATTAAGCATTTCTCTCATTCCAGGGCCGCCCTTTGGTCCTTCGTATCGAATAACAACTACATCACCTGCAACAATTTTACCTGACTTTATTGCAGAAATTGCATCTTCTTCGCAGTCAAATACTCTTGCAGGACCTTCATGAACAAGCATTTCCGGAACTACTGCAGAACGCTTAACAACTGCTGAGTCAGGAGCAAGATTTCCTTTAAGAACAGCAATACCGCCTGTAACGGAATATGGATTCTCAACAGGTCTT
>SFNX01000022.1 GCA_004552595.1 Lachnospiraceae bacterium
CAGATATTATTTTAGACACAGTAATTGATTTTATAAAGCTGCTTCCGTTTTTGTTTCTCACTTATCTGTTAATGGAGTGGATTGAGCACAATACGGGAGAGAACAGCCAGAATCTTATTAAGAAGTCAGGAAAGTTCGGACCACTGATTGGTTCGCTTCTTGGCGTCTTTCCGCAGTGCGGCTTTTCGGCGGCAGGCTCGACATTTTATGCCGGCCGAATCATTTCAATGGGAACATTGATAGCAATATACATGTCCACATCAGATGAAATGCTTCCCGTTATGATTGCTGAAGCAGCCCCTGTAACCCTTATTGTAAAAATACTGATTGTTAAGATAACATGTGCTATTATAGGCGGCTTTATTGTGGACCTGCTTTTGTTTCCTACCCGTAAGCATGATATTCATGTTGACATTGATGAACTCTGTACAGATGAGTCGTGCGGATGTAAGAGTGGTACACACAATATATTAATCCCTGCAATACGTCACACGATTAAGACAGGATTATTTATTTTCCTTGTATCATTTGTACTTAATGTCACAATTGAGTTTGCAGGCGAAGGGTTTATTTCTCAGGCGTTCACGAATATACCTTTTGTTGAAAATATGATAGCAGCCGTTATTGGACTTATTCCAAACTGCGCTGCATCAGTTGCACTTACAACACTTTTCCTTGAAGGGGCAATAAGCTTTTCAGCATTAATAAGCGGACTTTTGGCAGGTGCCGGAGTTGGATTACTCGTGTTATTCAGAGTGAATAACCATCAGAAAGAGAATTTAAGAATTGTTGTAATACTGTATTCTCTTGCTGTGATATTTGGCTTTGTACTCAGATTTATTTTCAGTTAATTTGCATTTAAGGACTCAGGGAACTGACATGATTGAGAAAATGATGAATTTAAACTATTTTACATATAAGAAGCCATTCTCGGGATCGGATAAGGGAAACCGATTCAAGTATGTGATTCAGATGCAAGAAGTCGAAGAGAAAAAAGTTCTTCACGTTATGTGCTATGTTGGCGAGAAAAATTCAAAGGAAACACCTGATGAAATCAAGAAATTCCGTGATTTTGAGTTTAGCGAAGAAGGATATGAAGAGGCACTTGACTGGCTTTCTATTGAGAGTGATAAAATCGATACATAGTGATATAATAATTGTTTAGGTGAGTTTATGGCGAAGGAAAAGGTTGACAGAGCGCAGGAGCACATAAATCAAGAGCATGCACAGCATAAGGGTGACTGGCTTACTGCTGAGGTGTGTGAGTATTATAAGAAAGAAGCGGATGCTATTAATGAATACGACTCACAGGATGTGAGGAGGCATCGCGAACTGCGGATTGAACTTCAGGAAAAGTACGGATTAACAGAGGTTGAAGCGATAAATATTCTCAATGGGAATAATGTGAGCGATTATTTGCTTAAGTACCGCCGCATTTTAAACAGAGAAAAAATAATTGAAAAAAAATAATTAAAAAAATAACAGATATATTAAGGAGAAATCAAAATGTTAGACATGAAATTCGTTAGGGAAAATCCTGACATAGTAAAGCAAAATATTAAGAATAAGTTTCAGGATGAGAAGCTTCCGATGGTTGATGAGGTCATTGAACTTGACTCAAAAAGAAGAGCCGCTCAGCAGGAGGCAGACGATTTAAAGGCTAAAAAGAACAAGCTTTCAAAGCAGATTGGTGCCTTAATGGCACAGGGTAAAAAGGAAGAAGCCGAGGAAGTTAAGAAGCAGGTTGCTGCCGATTCAGAGAGACTTAAGGAAATTGATGCCATGGAAGCAGAGCTTTCAGAGAAGGTTACTAAGATTATGATGGTTCTTCCAAATATCATCGACCCATCAGTTCCTATCGGTAAGGATGATTCTGAAAACGTTGAGGTTACTAAGTACGGCGAGCCTGTAGTTCCTGATTTCGAGATTCCGTATCACACAGAAATTATGGAAAGATTTGACGGAATTGATATCGATTCAGCGGGAAGAGTTGCCGGAAACGGATTTTATTATCTCATGGGCGACATTGCAAGACTTCATTCGGCAGTTATTTCTTATGCAAGGGATTTCATGATTGACAGAGGCTTCACATATTGTGTTCCGCCTTTTATGATTCGTTCTAATGTCGTGACAGGTGTTATGAGCTTTGCCGAGATGGACGCTATGATGTACAAAATTGAGGGCGAGGACCTTTATCTTATCGGTACTTCGGAACACTCAATGATTGGCAAATTTATCGACCAGATTATTCCTGAAGAGAGCCTTCCTCAGACGCTTACTTCTTACTCACCTTGCTTTAGAAAGGAGAAGGGTGCTCATGGAATTGAGGAGCGCGGCGTATACAGAATTCATCAGTTTGAAAAACAGGAAATGATAGTTGTCTGCAAGCCGGAAGATTCCAAGATGTGGTTTGACAAATTATGGCAGAACACCGTAGATCTATTCCGCTCAATGGATATTCCTGTACGTACTTTAGAGTGCTGCTCAGGAGACCTTGCAGATCTCAAGGTTAAGTCATATGACGTAGAAGCATGGTCACCTCGTCAGAAAAAGTATTTCGAAGTAGGTTCATGTTCGAATCTTTCAGATGCCCAGGCAAGAAGACTTAAAATCAGAGTTAACGGTAAGGATGGAAAGTACTTTGCCCATACTCTTAACAATACTGTTGTTGCACCGCCGCGTATGCTTATTGCTTTCCTTGAGAACAATCTCAATGCAGACGGCTCGGTTAACATTCCTGAAGTATTAAGACCATACATGGGCGGAAAAGAGAAGCTTATTCCTAAGCACTGATATAGATAATATAGACAGATTTAATCCTAAACACTGATATGGACAATAAAGATTTAAGACTTGCGGTTCTGATTGACTCAGAGAACATCTCAACAAAGTATATGAAGTGTATTTTTGATGAAATCAGCAACTACGGCATAACTACATATAAGAGAGCCTACGGCGATTGGACGAGCTCAAGACTTGGCGGATGGAAGGAGATTTTCCTTAAGTATGCGATTACTCCGATTCAGCAGTACAGCTATACTCAGGGGAAGAATTCAACCGACTCGGCTATGATTATTGATGCGATGGACATCTTGTATTCGGGCAAAGTAGACGGTTTTTGCATACTTTCAAGCGACAGTGATTTTACGCGTCTTGCAGGCAGACTCAGGGAAGCCGGCATGCTTGTTATAGGTATGGGAGAGAAAAAGACGGTCGAAGCGTTCAGGACAGCCTGTTCTGTATTCAAGTACCTTGAAGTACTTATGGCGGATGGTGAAGAAGACGAGGACGAGGATTCTTTATCAAGACAGGATATCGAAGAGTCGGTTAAGAAGATTATTATCGACAATAACGCAATGGACAGAGAGACTACAGTCGGTGAAATCGGCTCAAAGCTTTCTAACAGACATGCAGACTTTGATGTTAGAAACTACGGATATTCGAAGTTATCAAAGTTCCTTGAGAGCCTTAAGGGAATTGATATTTCCTTTGACGGAACATCGGTGATTGCATCGCTTTCAAGCGGAAAGATCACAAGGGATATTGTTGATGAGCTCGTAGTCAATACTCTCAATAAGAAGAAAGGCAAAATGCCTCTTCCATCTCTTAAGCAGGCAATTGAGAAGAATTATCCTGACTTCAACATAAGAGATTATGGATATTCAAAGTTTGTAGAGGATAATGTAGTTTACATAAAACCTCAGGATTGATTGAATTATTAATTTAATAATAGTTTAGAACGCACGAAAGGACATAATAAATGAACATAGGAATTTTAGGAGCCGGAAATATTGCAGCTACAATGGCTACAACTCTTCAGTCACTAAAAAATGTTACATGTTATGCGGTTGCGGCAAGAGAAAAGAAGCGCGCACAGGCCTTTGCCGATAAATTCGGATTTCAGGTTGCATACGGATCATATGTAGACATGCTCTCAGATCCGAACGTACATCTTGTATACATTGCAACACCTCATTCGCATCATTACGAGCACATTAAGATGTGCTTAAAACACGGAAAGCATGTTCTTTGCGAGAAGGCGTTTACGGCAAATGCAGCTCAGGCAGAAGAAGTTATTCTTGAAGCAAGAGAGAAAGGGCTTCTTCTTACAGAGGCAATATGGACAAGATATATGCCGATGCGTTTAACTATTGATGCAATCATTAAGAGCGGAATCATCGGAACACCGACATCACTTTCTGCCAATTTAGGATATCCTCTCGAGCATAAGGAGAGAATGGTTAAGTTGGAGCTCTGTGGCGGGGCGCTGCTTGATTTGTGCGTTTACCCTTTGAATTTTGCCTCAATGGTATTTGGTAACGACATCGTTGGCATTTCTGCCGAATGTATAAAGTATAAAACAGGCGTTGACGCCCAGGAGACGGTAATGCTTAAGTATGCCGACGGCAAAATGGCGACAATTTACGCTACGATGCTTGCGCAAAGTGACCGACGCGGTATTATCAACGGAACTAACGGATATATCGAGGTTGAAAATATTAACAATCCTGAATCGGTTAAAGTATACAATCTTGAGAGAAGAGTGGTGCAGGAAATCGTTGCGCCAATGCAAATTACCGGCTATGAATATGAGGTGATTTCTGCAATTGATGCGATTATGGAGGGAAGGGTTGAATGCCCGGAAATGCCTCATTCAGAGACACTTTTCATGATGAAGCTTATGGATTCGATTCGTGAAGCCTGGGGAATTAAGTTCCCTGAAGAGGTTGAAGCACTGCAGAGTGAGAGTAAATCCACAGATGAGGATGAGACTGAGTAAGTACTAACACAAATGGACAATACCTGTGGCAAAGGAGTGTTCCAACAACAAAAAAGCTCGTATGACGGTACGAGCTTTTGTTATATGTAAAATATTAAGATTAAGCCATCTTGTTAACAGCCTTTGAAAGTCTAGAGATTTTACGTGATGCGTTAGCCTTATGGTAAACACCCTTTGAAGCAGCCTTAGAAATAACTGATGTAGCCTCTAAGAGAGCTGCATCTGCTGCGGCCTTATCACCTGACTCGATAGCTGCAGTAACCTTCTTGATGTAAGTCTTAACCTTAGATCTGATAGCTTTGTTACGCTCTGTCTTCTTGTTGATAACAAGAATTCTCTTCTTAGCAGATTTAATATTAGCCATTGCTCTACCTCCTTAATATAGTAAGGACTAAATCCTCCGGTCAGTGCGACAAGACACGGGGCGCCGCACATACCCATAAATAATATGACTTACTTTGCGAAAAGTCAAGAGATTTGTTGCATTTTTTATACTTTTTATATATTATGATTATGGCAAAAAATTAAGATATTAAGACGGAGTAATATGGACCAGAGCAAAATTAGAAATTTCAGTATAATTGCACATATAGACCACGGCAAATCAACACTTGCCGACAGAATTATTGAGTCGACAGGACTGTTAACTTCAAGGGAAATGCAGGCGCAGGTTCTTGATAACATGGATCTTGAGAGGGAGAGAGGAATAACAATCAAGTCGCAGGCTGTCAGAACCGTTTATAAGGCTAAGGATGGTGAGGAATATATTTTTAACCTTATTGATACGCCGGGACACGTTGACTTTAACTATGAGGTATCGCGTTCGCTTGCAGCGTGCGACGGTGCTTTGCTTGTAGTTGACGCAGCACAGGGTATCGAAGCGCAGACTTTGGCTAACGTTTACCTTGCACTTGACCATGACCTTGATGTCTTTCCGGTAATTAACAAAATCGACTTACCATCAGCCGATCCTGACAGGGTGGCAAATGAAATTGAAGATGTTATTGGAATTGAAGCACAGGATGCGCCGAGGATTTCCGCTAAAAATGGCATCGGAATTGATGATGTTTTAGAAGCAATCGTTCAAAAAATCCCGGCTCCTTCAGGTGATGAGAAAAAGCCGCTTAAGGCTTTGATATTTGACTCGATTTATGATTCGTATAAAGGTGTAATCGTATTTATGCGAATTATGGATGGTATCGTTAAGAAGGGCACTAATGTCAAAATGATGGCAACAGGAGCTAAATGTGAGGTTGTTGAAGTCGGCTACTTTGGCGCAGGGCAGTTTATCCCTTGCGAGGAGTTATCAGCCGGAATGGTAGGCTATTTTACGGCAAGCATTAAAAATGTATCCGATACTTCAGTCGGCGACACCGTAACTGATGCAGATAATCCGTGTGATGAGGCTTTGCCCGGATATAAGAAGGTGCAGTCAATGGTATTCTGCGGTGTATATCCGGCAGACGGTGCGAAATATCCTGACTTACGTGATGCGCTTGAAAAACTTAAATTAAACGATGCATCGCTTAATTATGAACCTGAGAATTCAATTGCACTTGGGTTTGGATTCAGGTGCGGTTTCTTAGGGCTATTGCACCTTGAAATAATCCAGGAGAGACTTGAGAGAGAATACAATCTTGATCTTGTTACTACAGCTCCGGGTGTTGTGTATAAGGTTTATAAGAATGACGGTGAAGTAATTGAACTTACGAATCCGTCAAATCTTCCTGATCCATCAGAAATTGAATACATGGAAGAACCTATTGTAAATGCTGAGATTATGGTTACAACGGAATTTATCGGGCCGATTATGGAGCTTTGCCAGGAACGACGCGGTAAATATCTTGGAATGGAATACATGGAAGAAACACGTGCGCTTCTTAAGTATGAGCTTCCGCTTAACGAAATTATTTATGATTTCTTTGATGCGTTAAAATCCCGCTCCAGAGGCTACGCTTCGTTTGATTATGATATGAAGGGATATGAGAGGTCAAATCTTGTCAAGCTTGATATATTAATCAACCGTGAGGAGGTTGATGCACTTTCATTCATCGTTCATGCTGACGGTGCATATGAGCGAGGACGTAAAATGTGCGAAAAGCTTAAGGAAGAAATCCCGAGGCATTTATTTGAAATTCCAATCCAGGCAGCAGTCGGTTCTAAAATTATTGCAAGAGAAACAGTAAAGGCAATGAGAAAGGACGTTCTTGCAAAGTGCTACGGCGGCGACATTACAAGAAAGAAGAAGCTTCTTGAAAAGCAAAAAGAAGGCAAAAAGAGAATGCGTCAGATAGGAAATGTTGAGATTCCGCAGAAGGCATTTATGAGCGTACTTAAACTGGATGATACAAAATGAAAAAGCTTGGTATTTATGTGCACATCCCGTTTTGTGTAAGGAAGTGCGCTTACTGTGATTTTCTTTCATTTGAAGGAAAAGCAGATAAACAGGGACCATACATCGGTGCCCTCAATAGAGAAGTTGACATAATTACAGACAAATTCAGGATAGAAGAGAACGATAAGTACGAAATCTCTTCTATTTACTTTGGCGGTGGTACGCCAACGTCAATTAAAGAGTCATATATCTGCGATTTATTATGTAAACTGATAACCAAATTACGTGGCACCGGAAACTTTGCCATATCAGAAAATATTGAGATTACTCTTGAAGCCAATCCGGGTACATTGTCTTACGAAAAGCTCGTCGCTTATAAAAATGCCGGCTTTAACAGATTAAGCATTGGGCTTCAGAGTGCCGACAACGCAGAACTCAATTTCCTTTCGCGTATCCACACGTATGAAGAATTCAAGGAAAATTTCCTGACGGCTTACGAAGTCGGATTCAGGAATATTAACGTAGACTTAATGACAGGGCTGCCTTATCAGAGTGAGTACAATTTGAACCGCACTCTCGATGAACTTTTTGCCTTGCAAATAAGGCCTCAGCATATTTCCTCATACAGCCTTATTATAGAAAAAGGAACAGAGTTTTTCGACAAATTTGGCGAGAGGGATGAGGACGGTAAATACAACGGAGCGCTTGGAGCGTATATGCCTGGCGAGGAGCTTGAGCGTTCAATGTACTATTTTGTCAGAAACAGGCTGATTAAGGAAGGCTACATCCAGTATGAGATTTCCAATTTTGCTTACCCGGGCTTTGAGAGCGTTCACAACAGCGCCTACTGGTCAAGGCAGGACTATATAGGTCTTGGACTTGGCGCATCATCATGCATTAATAATGTCAGGATAAAAAACGAATCGGATTTAGACAAATATATTGAAAACCCGCGACTGATTGAGGAGAGCGTAAAGCTTGAGAGTGCCGATATGATGGAAGAGTTTATGTTCCTTGGATTAAGGCGTCTTAGCGGAGTTTCGACATACGAATTCAGCACATGTTTTAACAAATCAATGGAGAGCGTTTTTGATGCCCCGCTTAAGAAACTGATAAGTGAGGGGCTAATGTATTACGACAACGGCAGATATGCCCTTACAGATATGGGCATAGACTACGGTAATTATTGTTTTTCCCAGTTTCTTATGGTACGATAGATTTGTGTATCTATATGTAAATGACGGCAATTTCACATCTAAGTTGTCGTATGTTACGAAATGATTAGAATTTGGGGTAGGTTACAATATGCACAGATTTCAGGAAGATATACTGTGGAGCGCAATGGACTTAAACGACACAGTAGTTTTTGAGTATTATACTGAAACCGATACAATGTGTTTCTCTGAAAACATATCAAATTACATGCCTATGGCTACACAGATTGAGAATTTTGCCGAGAACTTAAGTTCAGTAGCCAAAGTCCACGAAGATGACACAGAAAAGGCGATTAGCTTTTTAACATCTAAAAAGCAGCTAAACGTCGCATATTTGGAATACGTAAGGATTCTTGACAATACGGGCGAGTTCAGATGGTATCAGCTTAAAGGTATGATTCCAAGCCACAGAGCAGAGGATGAACCGCTGTTTTGCGGTACGATCAGCTATATTGCCGATGATAAAAAACAATTCGATGAAGAACGTTCACTTTCCCGTCAAGCTACGACAGGACTGCTTACAGAGGACATTTTTGCCGCTAAGGCATCCGATTATATAAACAATATTCCATCAGACGTAAAGCCTGCACTCATTATAGTGAAGATTGATGCTTACAATTCATTTGTTTCAAAATACGGCTTAATAAGCGCTGAAGGAATCCAGATTGAAATTGCCAGGGTTCTTAAGAAAGCATTCAGAGGCTCTGATATTTTAGGACATCTTGCCGCAGACAAATTCGGCGTATTTATGAAGGGCGTGCATACGTCAGGAATTGTACTTGAACGTTCCAATTATATAAGCGAGACAATTAAAGGAATATGCGCTAAATATGAGGATGACAGAAAGATCACTGTCAGCATCGGCGCATCGGTCATGGATACGGCACTTGCTTCGTATGATGAGCTATACAGGCGCTGCCTTTTAGCTTTGGACGATGCAAAATCAAGCGGCATCGGCACATATGTCATTTACGCAGAAGACATGGAGAGAATGGATAAGTCCATTAATCCTACTTTAACTACAAAGGAAATGGAGCTTGTAAGAAGTATTCTCGATCCTATTTCCACATGGGCATATGTAGTAGATGAGAATTACCAGATTTTATACAGAAATGCACTTATGACGAAGTTCATTTCGAGTAAATGCGAGGGCTTTTGCTATGCACAAAACGGCGAACTAAGTGAGCCGTGCGAGGACTGTCCTCTTAAGCTTATGTCAGAAAATAAAGACATGGCCGATTCTGCAATGTTCATTAAAAAGCTTGGCACATCGGCAGCAGTACGGGCAACGAGAATCGTATTAAGAAACGGTAAAAGCATATATGTAATCGCTGCAATTAATGAAAATGTTGATGATCAGGTTGAGCTGATCAAAGAGTCGGAAGCAAGGGTTAACGACGGTATTATAAAGGCTAATGACATAGTATGGGATGTCAATCTCACTAAGAATACATGCACAAGAGTCAGAGAGAAGGACGTCTGCTCAATAATGGATTTAAAGGTCAAGAATTTCAGACGCCTTATAGATTACTACGTTGAGAACGTCGTTTACAAAGAGGACGTGACTGTATTTTCAGAGATTACTGATTCAGCCTTCCTTAAGAGGATGATTAAGACCGGACGGAAGTCTTTTTCCCGCGAAATCAGGATCAAGGATGTAAACAACGAATACAAATGGATGGAATTTTATGCTTATCTTCCGAAAAATGCGGACGGTGAGGATATTCACGTGCTGATTTGCGCTATCAATATAGATGAATGCAAAAAAGCGACCATCAATAACACTGAGACTAAAATCAGGTACGAAATCATGAAAGAAAAGAGCAGTATTCTTAAGGATATGGCTCTTGGATTTGAGAGACATGAAAATGTTAACGAGATGATTGGAATTCTCGTTTACGAATATACGGTAGCCGATAATTCATATTATCTTTGCTCGAATTTTGAAGACATTTTCAGCATCGATACGAAGCAGTTAAATGACGAGTGGTCGGTTATTAACATGCTTGACATATTTGAAGGCGATAGGGATATTTTTAACAAATTCATTGATAACGTTAAGAACTCGCCTCTTGTACAAAAGGTTACAGTCAGAATAAGAAACAGATACAATGTCTATGTATGGTATACCGTTACAATTCAGGCTTTACGAGGACTTGAAAACGAAGTTGTAAGATATTTATGTACGTTCCAGAATGTTGATGTAGAGATGAAAATCAAGGGCGAGATGGCGTACAGGGCTGATTATGACTCGCTTACAGATGTATACAAGTCGGAAGCATTTTACAGGAAGACTTCTGAAATCATCAACGAAAGAACAGACACTGAATTTGCTATT
Source organism: Lachnospiraceae bacterium (assembly GCA_004552595.1). GTDB lineage: Bacteria > Bacillota > Clostridia > Lachnospirales > Lachnospiraceae > UBA2868. Next base: position 10,668 of record SFNX01000022.1, read on the forward strand.
TTCTCTGTTGATATTGATAAATTCAGACTCATTAACGACAGCTACGGAATTGAAGCAGGTAACAAGCTTTTGCACACTGTCGGTGCGGTACTTAAGGAGATAATTCCTAAGGATGGACTTGTGAAGAGATATCAGGCAGACGTATTTTCGGTACTTTTGCCGTTTGATGATGACCAATCGCTCATAAACTTTATGACCGATTTATCGGCTGGTGTCAATTCAAAATCAAATATACCTACGCATGTCTCATTTACGTTTGGTATATACAAAATTGTCGACAGGGAATTGCCAATCAGAATCATGTGCGACAGGGCAAGAGCTGCAAAGAGACAGATTAAGGGTTCAGCTTCTGCATCAAATTACGCCGTTTATGATGATGCGATAAGACTTAAGCTAAGAGAACAGGCTGAAATCGAAGAGAGAATGGAAGAGGCTCTTAATAACCGCGAATTTGTCATGTTCTTACAGCCACAGGTCGATGTTAAGACAAGAAAGATTCACGGAGCGGAAGCACTTGTAAGATGGAACAACCCGACTAAGGGGATTATGGTTCCGTTCCAGTTCTTAGAGCTTTTTGAGAGTAACGGATTTATTGTCAAGCTTGATAAGTACATGTGGGAGGAAGCGTGCAAGTATTTAAGAGAGCTTAAGGACAGAGGAATTGATCTGCCGATTGCCGTTAATATTTCAAGAGCTCATATAGGTGCGACAGATTTGACGAAAGAATTCACATCACTTGTTAAAAAGTATGGAATAGCACCTAAGAGTCTTGAGCTTGAGATTACAGAGAATCTTTTCATGGATGATGTTCATGAACTGTTTGACCAGATGTCATCGCTTAAGCAGAACGGATTTTCAATTCATATGGATGACTTTGGCTCGGCCTACTCATCGCTTAACATGCTTAGAAATGCACCGGTTGACACGCTAAAGATTGATAAGTTCTTCTTCGATGAGATTATGACTACAGAGAGAGGAAGAATTATCGTTGAATCATCCGTAAGAATGGCTAAGCAGCTTGGAATGCTTACTATTGCAGAAGGTGTTGAAAGTCAGGAACAGCTTGACTTCCTTGCCGAAATCGGATGCGATATAGTTCAGGGGTATTATTTCTCAAGACCTGTAAATATAGAAGGCTTTGAGAAGTTCTTAAGAGAGTATATATAATGGGGAACAATTATGAAGTTTGTTAAGACAGAGGATTTAAGAATCGGATTAAGACTGGCAAAGCCGATTTACAACAAAAAAGGGGTACTCCTTTATGAGCGTGATTCAAAAATCACGGCTCAGGGTATTGAATCGGTTAAGAATTTCGGTCTTATCGGAATATACATTCTAGAACCGGCAGAACCGCTTCCGCCGATGAGTGAGGATGATATCGAATTCGAGAAGTTCCAGGCAGTCGAATTTTTCGAAATAATGGATGAACTTAAAAGCATTGCAAAGACTAATAAACACATTAAGATTTACAATGTTGCGCAGACAATAATTAAGGCGTACGGAAGGCTTGAGCATAAAATTAATTTCGTACAGAACTTAAGAAGTGCTGATGATTTTATTTTCAAACATTCTCTTAACGTTGCAATTCTTTGTGCAATGATTTCACACAGGCTCAATATGAGACCTACAGAGCAGGAAGAACTTGTAGTATCTGCGATTGTTCATGCTGTCGGCATAGTATCTAAGGATGAGAGAGTTAAGCCTACTGTAATGCCTGAAGATGAAGAGTTGGCTAAGAGAATGGAATATTCAGGCATAGCTAAAATCGATGCCGTTTTCATTTCGACTCCTGCAATTAAAAGAGCCGTGCTGCAAGCGTTCAGGGAAACGAATGCATTTTATAATAATGAAGACCTTTCGCAGCACAGAGTTGTAGAAGCGGCTAAAATATTAATTGTTGCCGATGAGTTTGATAAGTTTACTGCAATGAATTCTATCGGAGAGACACCTCGTTCGGAAATCGCAGCACTTAAACATTTTATGGACCATCCTGAGTTTTATGATGAGAAGGTTGTAAGGGCATTGGTAGACAGTATCAATTTCTTATCGGAAGGATGCTGTGTAGAATTGTCTAACGGTGAGAAAGGACTTGTAATAAGACACAATCCTAAGAATGTATTAAGACCGATGATCCTTGTGTTTTCATCAAATAAAATTGTCGATTTAGCGCAGACTCTTTATTACGGAGACTTAGAGGTTGTTGACGTCATGAAGACTCTTGATAACAGATATGTTATGGATATGGAAATGCTGAATCGGTTTAAATAACAGCGTTATGTTTTCGCCATGCAGTTATTATTGCAATAGAAACTGCATGGCGATATAATAAATCAATCACACATATCATTCAATTCAATTTGAATTATTTTCAATTGCGGGATTCGCCGCACTTTCACGGAACATTAAATTAAAAGGGGAGTTACGTTTTTTTGTGCTGCAATTAATGTACGCGTTATTTTATGTAAACTAAATTATATTATATGAAAGGAGAATTCTATGATTGGAGATGTAATCTCGGGAGGTGTGCATGGAATTGATGCACACATTGTGAGGGTGGAGTGCGACATTGCAAGCGGGTTCCCTGCATTTGAGATTGTCGGAAGTCTTGCGAGCGAAGTTAAGGAATCGAGGGAGAGGGTAGTGACCGCACTTAGAAATAGTGACGTAGTCATACCAAATAAGCGGATAACAGTTAATTTGTCGCCGGCGAATTTAAGAAAGCACGGCACGGGTTATGACCTTCCTGTCGCGGTGAGTATTTTGATTGCAATGGACATTATAAGTGTGAAAAACGTTGAAAATACGTTGTTTATCGGTGAACTGTCGCTTGGCGGTGAAATCACAGGAGTAAGGGGTGTACTGCCGGTTGTCAAGAAAGGACGCGACGAAGGAATTAACAGATTCATCGTGCCAAGGGCGAATGCCAATGAGGCGGCTTTAATAGATGATGTGACTGTGATATGTGCAGATAATCTTACTGAACTTATTTTATATCTGACAGGAGAACTGATTCTTGAAAGAGTTAAGCACATAAATCAAGGACTAAGTAAAGGGACAGAAATTCTTGATTATGATTTTGCCAAAATATCAGGACAGAAGGTTGCAAAACGAGGGCTTGAAATAGCAACAGCGGGTTTACATAACGTTCTAATGGTCGGGCCGCCCGGAACCGGAAAAACACTTCTTGCCAAAAGCCTTCCGGGAATTCTGCCGCCGATGAATAAAGATGAAATTCTGGAAGTTTCTTCTATATATAGTGTAGCGGGAAAACTACCCGAAAACGGTTCTCTTATCACAAAAAGACCTGTCGTTACAGCACATCATACTGCAACTGACGTTGCAATGTCAGGCGGTGGCAACACGCCGCATCCCGGAATGATTTCTTTAGCCCACAGAGGTGTGCTTTTCCTTGATGAAATGACGGAATTTCCTAAAAAAGTGCTGGAGGTTTTGCGTCAGCCGATTGAAGATAAAGTAATTCATGTAGCAAAAAACGGCTACAGCGTTTCATACCCTTCGGATTTTATGCTCGTTGGGGCGATGAACCCATGTCCGTGCGGGATGTACCCTGATATGAATAAGTGTACTTGTACTGAAAACATGAGAAAACGCTACATTTCAAAGCTGTCTAAGCCACTTGTTGACAGAGTCGATTTGTGTATGCAGGTGTCAAGACCTGAAAGCTCTGAAATACTTAAAGAGATAAATGAGGAGCCATCATACAAAATAAGAGAACGCGTTATAAAAGCGCAGAAAATCCAGCAGGAGAGGTACAAAAATACAGGAATACTTTTCAATTCACAGATGGGAATAGACGAGATTAAAACGTACTGTGAGCTTAAGGGTGAGAAGTTATCATTTATGGAAAACGTTATTAATAAATATGATTTAAGCGCAAGGTCATTTCACAGAATGTTAAGGTGTGCAAGGACAATTGCAGACCTTGATGAGAGTAAGGAAATAGAGGTTAAGCACTTAACCGAAGCACTGTTTTTTAAGTGTGATATTTATGATTAAGGAGGCTTAAATGGACAAATACGAATACTTATGGATGAAAGTACGAAATAATCTTTTGCCGGGGGATATTTCGGAAAACGGGATGACATACGAAGAGATTTTTTCGCTAAGCGAAAAGGGGCTTATTGAAAAATGCGGCCTTTCAAAAAATCAGGCTGAGTTTATTATTAATAAGGTAAAGGAGACTGATATTGAAGGAGAATTTGAGCTGTTTAATTTGTCGGGTGTCAGCGCGGTAACAGTTAATGATGACAAATATCCAAAGAAGCTTATAAATATAGAAAACAGGCCGTTTGCGCTTTTTTACAAAGGGGAACTTCCTGATGAAAACAAGCGTTCGGTTGCGATAATCGGCTCAAGAAAATGCACGGAATACGGCAAATACATGGCTGAAAACATTGCTACAGGACTTGCTAAATATGACGTTGAGATAATAAGCGGAATGGCTTTCGGAATTGACGGGATTGCGGGGATGGCAGCTTTAAACAGCGGAGCGAGGTCATTCGGAGTGTTGGGAAGCGGCGCAAATGTGTGCTATCCAAGGGCAAATAAAGCACTATACGACAGGCTTTGTAAGGATGGTGGAATAATTACCGAATACCCTGTTGATGCGTGTGCAAGGGCCGACAATTTTCCGCTTAGAAACAGGATTATAAGCGCTCTTTCAGACGTTGTTCTTGTAGTTGAGGCAGGGCTTAAAAGCGGGACTTTCATTACGGTGGATTATGCCCTGTCGCAAGGAAGAGAAATCATGGTGGTCCCTGGAAGAGCAACAGATCCCCTTTCAGTAGGCTGTAATGCTCTTATTTTGCAGGGAGCGTCTCCTGCACAGTCGGCAGATGATGTAATGAGGCTTCTTGACACAGTTTCGACACATTATTATGAGTATAATTTTAGCCGAAATGATTTTAGGACAAAAGAACTTATCGGGCTTGTTCCTAAAAAAAGTGAGAAAGTACTTCTTGAAAGAGAAGAAAATATGGTGTATAGTGTGTTGGATTTTTATTCTAAAAATACCGAGGATATTATGAAAGCCACAAATCTTGATATTTTTCAGATTATGAGCGTTCTCATAAGTCTTGAAATGCAAGGGCTTATTAAAGAAACAGGCAAAAATTCGTACGTTAAGTGTCGTTAAAAAAGTGCATCGTAAAACGCATGCTGACAAAAAACGGGCCAAAGAAGGAGTAATTAAATTAATGGCAAAAAATCTAGTGATAGTTGAGTCACCTGCAAAGGTAAAGACGATCAAGAAATTTCTTGGAAGTAATTATGAGGTAATGGCGTCGATGGGACATGTCCGCGACCTGCCAAAGAGCCAGCTTGGCGTTGATACAGAAAATGATTACGAACCTAAGTACATTACAATCAGGGGAAAGGGAGATTTACTTGCGTCTTTACGTAAGGAAGTAAAGAAAGCAGATAAGATTTATCTTGCAACTGACCCTGACCGTGAGGGAGAGGCGATTTCGTGGCATCTATTATTCGCGCTGAATCTGTCAGATAAGAAAGTGTATCGTATCACTTTTAACGAAATCACGAAAAACGCTGTTAAAGAGTCAATTAAAAATGCACGTGACATTGACATGAATCTTGTTGATGCCCAGCAGGCAAGACGAGTGCTTGACAGAATTGTCGGATATAAGATTTCGCCGTTACTTTGGGTTAAAATAAAAAGAGGACTTTCGGCAGGACGTGTTCAGTCAGCTGCATTAAGAATAATTTGTGACAGGGAAGCAGAGATTGATGCATTTATCCCTGAAGAATACTGGACAATCGATGCACTTTTAACGCCACTTGGTGAGAAGAAGCAGATTGTTGCACATCTTAGCGAGGAAAACAACAAAAAAATCGAAATACATTCTTCAGAAGACTGTAAGAGAATTCTTGCAAATCTTAAAGGCAAAAAATTTGAAGTTGCCGATGTGAAAAAGGCTAAGAAGCTTAAGAAGGCTCCGCTGCCGTTTACAACGTCAACCCTTCAGCAGGAAGCGAGTAAGACTCTTAATTTTGCAACACAGAAAACAATGCGTATTGCACAGGGGCTTTACGAGGGCGTTAATGTTAAAGGTGAAGGTACGGTCGGTATAATTACATACCTTCGTACAGATTCAACAAGAATTTCGGATGAAGCTCAGAAGGCTGCAGAAGAATACATCAGCAAAGAATACGGCGAAGAGTATGCCTCAAAGGCATCTGCAGCAGCCAAAAACGGCAAGAATATCCAGGATGCGCACGAGGCAATAAGGCCTACAGACATTACGCGCACACCGCAGATGCTTAAGGATTCACTTAACAGAGACCAGCTAAGACTTTATACTCTTATCTGGAAGAGATTTGTTGCATGCCGTATGAAGGATGCTGAATACGAGACGACAAGCGTTAAGATTTCAGCAGGCGATTACAAATTCAATGTATCAGCGTCAAAGGTTACATTTGACGGATATCTTTTAGTGTATTCTTCTGATGATGATGAAAAGACAGACAACAATGTTTTGCTTAAGAGCATAGATAAAAACACAAAGCTTGAATTTAACGGCTTTGACGACAAGCAGCATTTTACGCAGCCTCCGGCACATTTTACGGAAGCATCTTTAGTAAAGACAATGGAGGAACTTGGTGTAGGAAGACCAAGTACATATGCGCCGACTATTTCAACAATACTTGGAAGGCATTATGTTTCTAAGGACGGCAAGAACCTCTTTACAACAGAACTTGGGGAAGCGGTAAATGCCATGATGGTTGAAGCGTTCCCTGAAATTGTTGACCTTAACTTTACTGCCGACATGGAGAGGCAGCTTGATGAAGTTGAAGAAGGCACTGCTAAATGGAAGGACATTATCCGCAACTTCTATCCATCTCTTGATAAAGAAGTTAAAGAAGCCGAGAAAAAGCTTGAGAGTGTCAAAATCGAAGATGAAGTCAGCGATGAGGTATGCGATTTATGCGGAAGAAACTTCGTCATTAAATATGGTCCTCACGGCAAGTTCCTTGCATGCCCGGGATTTCCTGAATGTAAGAATACAAAGCCGTTCCTTGAAAGAATCGGTGTTAAATGTCCTATCTGCGGAAAGGATATTGTCGCAAGAAGATCTAAAAAGGGCAGAAGATTTTATGGTTGTGAGGCCGGCACGGAGTGTGAGTTTATCTCATGGAATATGCCGTCTAAGGAAAAGTGTGAAAAGTGCGGAAGCATTATGCTTATAAAGGGCAATAAACTTCAGTGCTACAATGAGAAGTGTGGATTTGTTAAAGACCGCACAAATTAATGCTAAAGAAAAATGATGATATTCCGATATATACATTGAGAGTAATGTGTGCTATCATAGGTAACGTCACAAGGTGACGGAGAGAGGTTTACATAATAGCGCAGATATAAAACGGATTTTATATTTAAGCTCAAAAGGACTTGTTTTTTACAGGTCCTTTTTTGTTCTTTACTCTTATGTAAACCAATATGTAGTAACAAAGAAAAATATAAAACACAAGATAATGTGTTTTTTATAGAAAATTTCTTGTATTTTCTCACGAATGCTTTATAATATAGAAAGGTGGGTGAATAATTATGATAAATACAGGGGTATATGATTACATTAATGTCCTTGATAAGGCAGCAGACGGCTCATGGGCAAGAAATAATGCGATAGCTAACAATATCGCTAATATTGATACGCCTAACTATAAGAGGAAGGATGTCTCCTTCCAGAAGGAGCTTGAGCACGCGTTAAGGGCCTCTAAGTACACAAGTCTTGATGAAAAGGTTAGTGAGCTGAATAAAGGTAACAGGCTCTCACACATTGAACCGCGTACGTACACAGATTACGCGAATTATTCCTATCGACTGGATAAAAATAATGTAGATATTGATAACGAGAACGTTGAACTTGCTTCGAACCAGATTGTATATCAGGCTTTGGTAGAAAGTATTGACGCTGAATTCAAGAATTTAAAGACCGTTATCAAGTAGGAGAGAAGCACTTAGACCGTTGTAAGATTACTTTGGTAATCTGATTCAGTGAATTGGAGGTTAAAATGAGCGTATTTAAATCATTTGGTGTTAACGCATCAGGTATGACTGCAGAGCGTTATCGTCTGGACATAATATCAGAAAACATTGCTAATGCGAATACTACCCGTACGGAAGAGGGCACACCTTACAGAAGAAAGATTGTTACTTTCGCAGAGAAGGATGTTGATGCCACTTCTTTTGGGGCAATTTATGCTAAAGCAAGGGGCTACCATACCGGTGACGGAGTTAAAGTTACGCGGGTACATGAGGACACTACTACCGACCTCATTAAAGTGTATGATCCGGCGCATCCTGACGCTGATGAGAACGGATATGTAATGTATCCTAATGTCAACACTATTACAGAAATGACGAACATGATTGATGCAACACGTGCATACGAAGCTAACGCTACTGCATTCTCGGCATCTAAGAACATGGCACAGCGCGGACTACAGATTGGACAGTCATAATATATTGAAGGGGCAAAATGGACATTAATTCTTTGTTAAATATATCGTCTCCGGCGATAACGGAGGCAGCAAAAAATGCGACAGTAAGCAGAGTTAAGGAAGGCGATGAAAGCTTCTCCTCGCTTTTTCAGTCGGCATTAAGCAATATCAACGAAACGAATACACTGCTTAATCAGCAGGAGGAAGAGGAAATTAAATTCGCACTTGGTATTACGGACAATACTCATGATTTGTCAATTGCCATGGCTAAGGCACAGACGGCATTAAGCTACACGGTGGCGCTAAGGGACAAATTCATCGAGTCATACCAGCAGATTATGCAGATTCAGGTATAGTCGGTTCAGGCACTAGGTACAGGTAAATGCAGGAGAGATTTCAGCAGCTTCTCACGAATATAAGAGAATGGTGGGACAAGTTCACAACAAAGCAGAAAACATTGATTATCAGCGTGGCAGCAGGTGTTGTAGTAGCACTTGCTGTTCTTGGTACTGTACTTACAAGACCTCAGTATACAACTCTCATAAGATGTGAGAGCACAAAGGATGCATCTAACATCATTGATTTGCTTAAAGAAAACGCAATCACCTACGAGGTTACGGACGATGGACTTAATATTTCAGTCCAGGAAAAGGACCTTTCAACGGCAACACTTCTTCTTGGTGCCAACAATTATCCGGCGGCAGGTTATTCTTTGTCGGAAGCTCTTTCGGGTGGATTTTCAACGACAGAATCAGATAAGCAGAAAACATATAAATTATACTTAGAGACGAAGCTTAAGGAAGTAATGGAAGCACAGAGTGCGGTAAACGCAGCTTACGTTACGCTTAATATTCCTGATGATGACGGTACACTTCTTGCAGAAAAGGAAGAACCTTATGCATCGGTAATGCTTGACCTTGAAGAGGAACTTGGCAACGGAGTTGCGGAAAGCTTTGCTAAAAATATCGCAACAGCGCTTGGCTCTAAGACACCGGAGAATGTAAGCATTATTGATTCTAACGGAAATCTGTTATTCTCAGGCGCAGATTATTCAAGCTCTAATTCCAATATTGTCAATACAACCAATCAGCTACAGCTTAAAGCTGAAGCGGAGAGGCTTGTGAAGCAGGAGGTTACTTCGGTACTCCTTGGTTCAAATCTCTACGAAGATGTTAAAGTTGCACCGAATCTTTCGCTTGATTTTTCACTTGTGGAACAGACAGAGCATAAATATACGCAGGCAGATGAGAACGGTACAAATGTCCTTTCTCACGAAGATACATACGAATCGACCGGAGTAGGTGCGGTGGAAGGAGTTCCGGGAACCGATTCCAATGGTGAAGAAAATACATACGTTATCGAAGATGATGACAGGTCACAATATTCAGTCAATGAAGAATCACGTGATTATCTTCCTAGTGAAACAATCATCACAACTACGATTCCGTCAGGTGCAATTAAGTATGACAAGTCATCAATTGCCATTACGGCTTCGCACTATGTGATTTACAAGGAAGCAGAGGTGAGAGAGCAGGGACTTCTTGACGGAATTACTTTTAAGGAATTCAAGCTCGCCAATTCAGAAATGGTTAAGAAGACTGTTGATGAAGAAATGGTTCAGCTTGTTGCAAACGCAACAGGTATTCCTGTTGCCAATATTTCGATCATTGCATATGATGTACCAATCTTCCAGGAGGAAGAAGGTAACGGACTTGAGGCAACGGATATTGCACAGATTGTTCTTATTGTACTGATTCTTGCATTACTTGGATTTGTTGTCTTTTCAACACTTAAGAAAGACAAGAAGGAAGAGCCTCAGGAAGAAGAACTTTCAGTGGAGAATCTTTTGCAGACTACGCAGGAAGTATCTTCTGTTGAAGATATTGACGTTGAAACAAAGTCGGACATCAGGCTTATGGTGGAGAAGTTTGTTGATGAAAATCCGGATGCGGCAGCAGCATTGCTTCGCAACTGGTTAAATGACAGTTGGGGTTAATATGGCCAGGAAAGAAGAAACAGAATTACTTGGGTTACAAAAAGCGGCTATTCTTCTTATTGCGTTAGGTCCTGAAAGATCTGCGCTTATTTTTAAGCACCTTAAGGAAGAAGAAATCGAAGACCTTACGCTTGAAATAGCCAATACACGTTCAATCACACCGCAGGTTAAGGAAGCGGTAGTCGAAGAGTTTTATCAGGTATGTCTTGCCCAGCAGTACATAGCAGAAGGCGGTATCGGATATGCTAAGGAACTTCTTGAAAAGGCACTTGGCGCTGATAAGGCATTAGACGTTATCGGTAAGCTTACTGCTTCGCTTCAGGTTAAGCCTTTCGAATTTATTCGTAAGACCGAAGCCAGCCAGCTTATTAACTTTATTCAGGATGAGCATCCGCAAACGATTGCTCTTATTTTGTCATACTTAAATCCGGCACAGGCAGCACTTATAGTATCTGCACTTCCGCCGGACAGACAGGCAGACGTTGCAAAGCGTATTGCAACGATGGACAGAACATCGCCGGATGTTATAAAGGATGTTGAGAAAATACTTGAATCTAAGCTTGCATCACTTGTTAACCAGGATTACACAATCATCGGTGGTGTTGATGCAATCGTAGAGATTCTTAATACAGTTGACAGAAGTACAGAAAAGCACATCATGGAAATTCTTGAAATGGATGAGCCTGAGCTTGCAGACGAAATCCGAAAGAAAATGTTCGTATTCGAGGATATTCTTCTTCTCGATTCACGTGCTATTCAGCGTGTACTTCGTGATGTTGATAATGCAGACCTTGCAATTGCGCTTAAGTCTGCTAACGAAGAAGTTCAGAATGCAATCTTTGACAACCTTTCTAAGAGACTTGCAGCCATGATTAAGGAAGATATGGAATTCATGGGACCTGTTCGTATGAAGGATGTTGAAGAAGCACAGCAGAAGATTGTTAATATAATTCGTGCACTTGAAGATTCTAATGAAATCGTTATTTCACGTGGTGGAGGCGACGAGATAATTGCATAATAATTTACTCAAATCCGGAAACGTAATAAAGAACGATGATGCAAGAGTCATAGATTCAAATGAAAAAGTTGCAGAGCGACTTAAAGTACTTGCCGAGCGCATGCAGAATGAACCAGAGGGTGATTTTTACGATGAGTTTAATGCAGGGCTTGATGCAGTACAGGTTGAACAGCTACTTGGAGATCCTGATAATGCTACAGGGCAGGACATAACTCCAGATTTTGATACAGCGGCCTTTGATCAGATGTTAGAGGAGGCAAAGACACAGGCAGAGGGGATTCTTGCAGCGGCAAGGGAGGAAGCTGAAGGAATCATTAAAGATGCTGAAACTAAAGCCGAGCAAATTAAGTCAAAGGCACTGGCTGACGGGCACGATGAGGGTTATAATTCCGGCTATTCAGAAGGTATGGAGGTCGGAAGAGCTGCAGAGCAGAGATGTGCTGAGAGAGAAAGTGAATTGGAAGCATATTATGCGCGTAAAATCGAAGAGCTTGAACCGGCTTTTGTCGATAAGCTGACAGATATTTACGAGCATGTATTTATGCTTGATTTATCTGACAAAAAAGAGCTTATTCACTATCTTATCACAGATGCAATGCGAAACATTGAAGGGGGCAAATCATTTCTTATTCACGTATCAAAAGAAGACTACGAATATGTGAATGAACATAGGGAAGAGCTTATGACAGGTCTTCCGCAAAGTTCCACTTTAGAAGTAATTGAGGATATGACTTTGGCGCAGTCTCAGTGCTATATCGAAGCAGATTCGGGAATTTTTGACTGCGGACTTGGGACAGAGCTTAAGCTTCTTAAAAAGGAACTCACTCTTCTTTCGTATAGAGCATGATCTGCTAAACTCCCTTAGGAGAAATTACTGTTTTGAATTTATATAAATATGACGCCGTAAAACAAAAGACATATTTTAAGCGACTCGGAAAGGTTGTCAACGTTGTCGGACTAACTATTGAGAGCAACGGACCGGATGCTAAACTTGACGATTTGTGCCGTATTATCGTTGATAAGGACGAGAACAGATTTATCATGGCTGAGGTTATCGGCTTTAAGGACGGGAAAACGCTCCTTATGCCTTTTGAAACTACCGAGGGAATCGGCTCGGGCTGTATTGTCGAGAATATGGGATACCCACTTTCTGTATCTGTCGGGGAGGACATGCTTGGTCTTACTTTAGACGGACTTGGAAGACCGATTGATGGAAGTGAGTATATCGGAACAGATACATATAGAATTGATGCTCCTTCACCGGATCCGCTTTCAAGAGAGATTATCACTGAACCGCTTCCGCTTGGTGTAAAGGCGGTTGACGGATTGATAACCCTCGGGAAAGGCCAGCGTATCGGTATTTTTGCGGGATCGGGAGTTGGAAAGTCGACATTACTTGGAATGTTCGCAAGAAATACCAAGGCTGATATTAACGTAATCGCGCTAATCGGCGAGAGAGGTCGAGAGGTTAGAGAATTCATAGAAAGAGACCTGGGCGAAGAAGGAATGAAGCGTTCGGTTTTAGTAGTTGCTACGTCGGATAAGCCGGCACTTGTCAGAAGAAAAGCTGCGCAGACGGCAACGGCAATCGCCGAATACTTCAGAGATCAGGGTAATGACGTTCTTCTTATGATGGACTCGTTAACGCGATTTTCAATGGCGCAAAGAGAAATCGGACTGGCGTCGGGGGAGCCGCCTGTAACAAGAGGATATCCGCCAAGCGTTTATGCTGAGATGCCAAAGCTTCTTGAGAGAGCCGGCAACAGCGATAAAGGCTCAATCACAGGACTCTATACAGTGCTTGTTGACGGTGATGATTTTAACGAGCCTATCACAGATACGGCAAGATCGATTCTTGACGGACATATAATGCTTGACAGAAAGCTCGGACATAAAAATCATTATCCGGCGATTGATGTATTGCAGTCGATAAGCAGATGCATGTCGCAGATTGCAACGAGTGAGCACAAAGCAGCGGCAGGAAAGCTTAAAAACGTTCTTGCAACATACAATGAAGCAGAGGATTTGATTAATATCGGCGCATACAAGTCAGGCGCTAATAAGAATATTGATTATGCTATCGAGAAAATAGATGCAATTAACGAGTTCCTTTGCCAGGATGTTGATTCCAAATATTCATTCGACGAAGAACTTGATATGTTAAAGGGACTATTCTAATTGGCTAAGTTCAGATACAGGATGCAGAACATCCTTTCCGTAAAAGAGAAGCTTGAAACGCAGGCAAAAAATGAGTTTTCAATTGCGGCAGCAGCCGTTATGGAAGAAGAGGAAAAGCTCGACAAATTAATTGCCAGACGTGAAGAATACAGAGACCTTTTAAGAAGGCTTCAGCAGGGTGAACTTGATTTTAAAAGCATTAAAGAGGCAACTGAATCGGTTGATGCCATGAAATACCTTATTGAAGACCAAAGACAGGTGCTGTCAAAAGCTGAAAAGCTTTTAGAGCTTAAACGTGTTGCATTGGCTGAAGCGGTAAAGGAAGTTAAGACTCACGAAAAGCTTAAAGAAAAAGAGTTCATTCAATTTATGGCAGATGAGGCATCAAGAGAGAGTAAGGAAATTGATGAGCTTGTAAGTTACCGTTTCGGACAAAAAGAAGAAGAGTAATATGGCTAAAGATGAACTTTTAGAGGAAGAAGAAACTTCCGACAAGAAGAAAAAGAAAAAAGACAAAAAGGGCGAAAAGTTTGATGCAGTTGTTTCTGATTCGGGAACTGCACTTTACACTGACGCTGATGAGGAAGAAGAGAGTGGCGGAATACTCTCTGTTCTTGTTGTGATTTTTATTATCATTATATGGCTTGCAATTCTTGCGCTCTTAGTAAAGCTTGATGTAGGCGGATTTGGTTCGTCTGTTCTAAGACCTGTACTTAAGGATGTTCCGGTTATTAATAAAATATTGCCTGATAACATTGATGAGGAGCTCGAAGAAGAGCTTGAATTCAGTAATCTTGATGATGCACTTGCTGAAATTGCAAGACTTAGAGAAGAGATTGCAGGGCTTGAAGAAAAAGACAAATCCGAGGCTTCATCGGAAGAGGTTGCATCTTTAAAAGAGGAAATAAGACGTCTTCAGACATTTGAGGATTCACAGATTGAATTCCAGAAACTAAAAACAGAATTTTACGAAGAGGTAGTCTTCTCAGACCAGGCCCCTTCAGTTGAAGAATATAAAAAATACTACGAAGAGATAGACCCTGATAACGCAGAGTATATCTATCGTCAGGTTGTCAAGCAGATTGAGACTGACGCTGAAGTCGACAAATATGTCAAAACATATTCACAAATGAAACCTAAGCAGGCGGCTGCCATCTTTGAACAGATGACAGATAACCTTGATTTGGTTGCAAGAATTCTTAAGCAGATGGACACTGATGCAAGGGCGAAAATCCTTGGCGTTATGGATTCGGAAGTTGCATCTCAGATCACTAAAATTTTAGACCCTGAATACTAAAATAGGGGTTAAGAAATCACAATAAAAATCCGATAAAATTATTAGCTTTAAAATTAGTATTTTTTAAAGCACGAACCTTGAAAACTGAAGAAAGGAGGAATTCCATGGAGAAGACCACAGGGGCCGTTAATTTATTTAATCAGACGGCAAGTACCGGACTTAACAATCTTCCAAATATCGGGAAGAGCGAGCAGTCCACAAAGGAAATAAGCTTTGCCGACACCTTTATGAAAACTAACGAAGTTAATTTTAATAAAGATGTTACAAGCGATGTTTCAAAAACAAAAACTGTTGTAGCTACTAACGCCGGTTCAAATAAGAACATCAAAACGGCAGAAGCAAGCGGACAGGAAACAGAGTCTCTTGATGAAGAAAAGATTAAAGACCTTGCAGAAGAAATCTCAGAGATTACCAATCAAATCGTTGACAAAATCAAAAGTGAATTTGAGGTAACCGATGAGGAAATTGAAGAAGCTATGGAAGTGTTAGGAATCACAATTGCTGACCTTACAAAGCCGACCGAATTAAGAAATCTCTTAATGGAGTTGACAGGTACAACCGACAGCATTGAACTTCTTACAAATGTCGAGCTTTATGACAGCGTTAAAGAAGTTACAGACTTTGCCTCAAATCTTTTTACAGAGGTTGCAAAGGATTTTAGTTTAAGCACTGAACAGCTTACAGAGATGATTAATACTGAGAGCTTTGAAGAAGC
>SFNX01000100.1 GCA_004552595.1 Lachnospiraceae bacterium
TCTTAAAAATATTATTGACAGATGTCAAAACCTCGCCTCTTGATCTGAAATTGTGCGACAAATTAACACATACATCCCTTGAAGAATCATCATAATCATCTGAATATTTAATATATCTGTCATATTTATCGATGAAAATCTCAGGCTTTGCATTTCTGAAGCCGTAAATACTCTGCTTCACATCGCCAACCATAAATACATTGCCTGTTGTATCTGTTTCATTTGAAATCAATTTTAATATTTCCTCTTGGACAAAATTGGAGTCCTGATACTCATCTACATATATTTCTTTAAAGAATTCCCGATACTGTCTTGCTGTATTGCCATCCTCAGCCTTTAATATATCAAGACACATATGAGCAATATCCGAGAAATCAACAACATTTAAGTCGCGTTTTTTCTCATTGAATCTCTCAATAAATAGCATAGAAAGCTCTGCAAGCTCTTTTACAGGGCCTGCCATCATTTTCATACCCTTATCAATTGTTTCAGGGCTCATCGATGAAACAACTTCGACTATTTGCTTAAAGGATTTTTTATACTTTTCCCTTATACTATTAACTCTATCTTTTAAAGTAGTCCTTTCATTAAGCTCAGCTGCAGTTACCGTTCCTTCCTTAGGGAGTCTGTATGAAGCAAGCTTCTTAAAATCAAGAAGACTATCATCAAGTGAGCGTAAATAAAGGTCATTATAGTCACTAAAGCCAAGCAATCTGTCAACCTTTTCTATATCACTTTCTATCGCATCAAGATATGCAAACGGACCAAATTCAAGCGTGCATATATCACCTGCCTCATCAAGAATTCTCCTTAAATAGTTAAGCTCATTTCTGACAGATGATAAATAGATAAAAAGCCATTCGTATTTGTCTTCAAGACTTTTGTTTTCGCCTGCCTTTTCATCATTACCACTTAATATAGAAGCATTAAACTGAATACATGATTCTATCCATCCTTTCGGGTCAGGATAGCTTTCTGAATAATTCTCAATTTTAAGAATCAAATCTTCAATAATAGTATCTGTCTTCTTAGATGCAAAAATCTCTGTCATCCTTAAGAAGCTTTCATCACCGTTTTCATAGCATTCTTCCAATACTTCTGATAATACGTCGTTTTTAATAAGGGTTATTTCTGCATCATCAGCCATTCTGAAATCAGGTGAAAGTCCTATTTCTTCAAAATGGTTTCTGACAACGTTCATGCAAAAGCTGTCAATTGTCATAATATAAGCATTATGAACAAGCATATACTGTCTGCTTAAGTTCTTATCATGAGGATTTTTAAGACGCTCTTCATTAATTGCCTCAAGAATCTTCTCCTTCATCTGTGAAGCTGCAGCTCTTGTAAACGTCATAACAAGAATTCTGTCAATATCAACAGGGTTATCCTTATCAAGTACCCTGTCTATTATTCTGCTTACAAGTACAGCAGTTTTACCTGAACCTGCAGCAGCAGATACAAGTATGTTCTTATTTTTAATGTCTATTGCAGCCTGCTGCATTTTTGTAAATTTAGGCTTGCCCATATCAGCTTTCCTCTTTAGTGGATACGACTTCTTTCATCATATCAAGTACATTATCTTTGTTAACGCCGTCTCCGTATTCTGCTTTTTCTCCGTTATATTTACACATATCCGTATACGGACAGTATGCGCATACTTTATCATCGATTGAATCAGCCGAATGCGGTTCTGCCTTGATATTGCCATCAAGTATTTCTCTTCCAATGCTTATAATCTTCTTATTAACATATTTAGATATTGTGTCAAACTCTTCACTCGCAATAGCAGAAGAATTCTTAGAAAGTGTTCCGTCAGCCTTCCTTGAAACAGGAATAATATCCGATGTCTTACTAAAATCCTTATCAATATGTGAGTATACATTCTCATCATTATTGACAAGTCCTTTCATTTTAAGCTGCTTTTTAATTTTGTCAGCTATGCTGTCACTGTCCTCATCAATTAATCCCTCAACTATCGGATCGTCAATATGATAGTAAAGAATGCCGGCAGGTACTATTTCTTTATTACTGTTTCTGTTAAGAAGCTCTGTAGCTGCATTCATATATACAACAAGCTGTAAGCTTAAACCTCTGTAAATCTCAATAAGGTTAAGACTCTTATCACCTGATTTATAATCAATAATTTTGACGTAAATGTGCTCATCATCTTCAAAAGTATCAAGCCTGTCAATCTTACCGCTGAATTTCATGATTTCTTCATCTGAAAGCTTAAATGTAATTGAGCTTAAATTATCTACACTCTTAAAGCTCACTTCCGTTCCCTTAATTAAGAAATCTCCTGCCTTGATATGCTCAGTAAGAACCCTGACACTACGCATAGAAATTCTATAAATTCTCTCAAGCATGTACTTATGCCTGAATGTTGACGAAAGTACGCTCATTGATGGATCATCCATACACTCATTAATAGCTTCCTTAACGAATGCTTCTGAAAGTTCTTCACTTACATCTGAAAAGCCAATATTATTTGAGTTAACCTTATCGGCATACTTCTCAAGTACGGCATGAAGAACAGTACCCATATCCTTTGCTTCAAAGCTGAATATTTCTCGCTCTTTAAGTGAAAGTCCATATTTAAGGAAGTAATTAAAGCTGCATTTAGCATACTGTTCAAGTCTTGTTACCGAGCCAATGATTGATTTACCGTATAATACCGAAGCTACAGCCTTACTAATTGAATCATTCCTGTTAAGTACTCCGGCAAATGCAGCATTTACAGATTTAATAAGAATATTCTTAAGGCTGTCATTATCACCAGATACATTAAGAAATGTATTAATTAAAAGCTTAGCCTGTTCCTCCTGTAAATTCTCAACAATTGCACTAAATAATGAAGGAATATTGTATACAGAAGCTTTAGGATCTTCAAAATCCCTTTCAACCTCTATATCTTTAAACATATCTTTAATTACCTTAATAATATATGAAGGTCGTATAGAATCACCGCTTTCAGAAATTCTTGAATAGGATAGATAAAGTCTGTCTGTTGGCTTCGTCATTAACATATATAAATAAAGCTGCCCGGTAAATGACTGCTCTCTTACAGTAGGAGATAATTCTATATCAGGTGTAGATTCAATAAGGAACTCTTTTTCAATATCAGATATTATTCCGCCAGATGATGAGTTCTTAGGTATAATACCTTCATTTGCACCTACAATAAATAACGTATGTATGTTATCAAAACGGCTTCGAGTAATATCTCCGATTTGAATATAATCTGTTATTGTTGGAATTACTCCGACACGAATTTCGTCAAATCCAGCATCAAGAAGCTCGCCGTATTCCTTAAACGTTATTTTCTCATCAACTAAAAGCTCAGACATTCTTTCAAGGAGAGAAATTACAAGGCTATAAATTTTTTCGTACTCTTTTTGTCTGGATATTAAATCAACAATTAAGTTGAGGTCATCAATGACTTTTCTCCTGATATTTTCAATTGCAATCAGCTGTTCGCTAACGTTTTCCGGAACAGTTTTAGCTCCCTTAATATAATAACGATTGTATTTCTCACTCCAGTCTGCCCTCCAGGAGGTAACTCCATTTATTCCATGCTTAAGCACAAAGTTCTCAATATTATCAATATCAGATGTATTGTAATCATTTAATGGAGATCTTAGATATCTGAATACAGAAGAATAAGAGAAGTTCTCCGTGATAATATCAAGTATTGCCCTTATATATTCAATAAAAGGATTCATTAATACCGGGAATGTCTTATCAATGAAGTAAGGAATGTCATACTCTGCAAACACTCTTTTGAATAATGGAGCGTAAGTTTCTAAGTCTCCTGTGGCAATTGCAATGTTTTTATATCTAATACATGTGTTATTTAATCTGCCGCCACCACTGCTGTTATCATCACTACTATTATTACCTATTGCATTACCACCGTTATTATTCGACTCGCGAATGATTTTTTGTATCTCAACAGCTACTTTTCGCACTTCATCCATAGGCTTAAGCACTGAAAATACGCGTATTTCGTTGTTGACCACTTTAGTCGGTAATTTCATACCGTCCGATTGCCTATCGATACCTCCAAACGGCTTTGAATACTCTCTGAACAGATTTCTCTCAAGGTGAACAAGTCGTTCACTCGTAACATTTCCACTGTTATTATTCGTCTTATCTACAAGAAATCTTCTTGGAACACTTTCGTTAATCTCAAAATCCTTTAAAACTTCTATGTTATTTAATTCTGCGATTTTCTTAAGCTTATTTGAAGTTTTATATCCCAAATAAAATAATTCGTGTTTTGTATTGTATGCACAATTATCACGTGTATCGGTCAGAACAGTGACATGTATATCACGTGATATTTGTAATAATGACTCAATAAGGCTGTACTGAACCGGTGTAAATCCTGTAAACCCGTCAAAAATAACTACTGATTTCTTAAGACGCCCTGATTTATGTGCTGCTCTTGCAGCTTTAGTGATAATTTCTTCTTTTGTAATGTATTTCTTATCAATATAACTGTTAAATTCATGATACAGAACCCTCATATCAGACAATTTAAGCGCTAACTGCCCTTTTCCGTTATTATTCGCTGTATCAATCATTTCTGAGAGCTTATCTTCGCTGATTCCATACTGCATAAACTCAGATATTGCAGATTTAACCTCTGTAATATATCCAAGCTTATCCATCTTCCCGCCAAAAATCTTAAGCTCATTCTCGCATTTAGAGGCAATATGCCTTAATATAAGGTTCTTCCCCATATCATCAATAGCATTTCCCCTTGCATCCTTGAATCCGACTTCTTCAAAAATCTTGTATGCAAGCCTTGCAAAGCTTAATACATCGACATTAAGAATCCCGTGATTCCTACTTAGTCTTATGAATTCACGCTGTGTTGAGAGTGTGAACTGCTCCGGAACAATAACAATATAGTTAATATCCGGATTTTTCTCTGATTCATTTAATACATAATCGAATAAAAAACGGGTCTTTCCGCTTCCGGAAGGACCCGTCCAAAGTCTTAAAGCCATTAATCAAGCTCCTTTTCAACAATATACCTAGGGCGTTCCTTAACTTCCAGATAAATCTTACCTATATATTCTCCTACAAGACCTATCGAGAAAGTAATAATTCCGCCTATAAACCACATTGCAAGCCAAAGTGATGTCCAGCCGACAATTACATTACCACTTGCCCGTCTTAATAATGAATAAATCGACATAATGAAAGCAAATACAATCATTAATATGCCAAGTCCCATTATAAAAGTCATAGGTTTTGTAGAAAATGATGTAATTCCGTCAAAAGCAAAGGCAAGCATTTTTTTGAGAGGATATTTGGATTCTCCGGCCATTCTCTCTTTTCTCTCGTAATATACGCATTCTGTCTTATATCCTATTGTAGGAACAATGCCTCTTAAGAAAAGATTTCTCTCCTTAAACTGTTCAAGTCCTTCAACCGCTCTCTTCGTCATAAGTCTGAAATCTGCATGATTATATACGGATTTCACGCCCATAAGCTTCATAACCTTATAAAATCCCTGGGCTGTAGTCCTCTTAAAGAACGAATCAGTCTCCCTTGAGCTTCTGACACCATAAACTATATCACATCCGGTGTCCCATAAATCGGACATCTTTTCAATTGCATCAATATCATCCTGCAAATCTGCATCAATTGAGACAGTAGCATCCGAAATATCCTTTGCATACATAAGTCCTGCAAGAAGAGCGTTCTGATGGCCCACATTTCCCGCAAGCTTAAGTCCTTTAACATATTTAAAGCTCTTATTTGCCGCTTCTATCTTTTCCCATGTTTTGTCCTTACTTCCGTCATCAACAAAGAGTATAAAGCTGTCATTATCGATTTTCTTCTTAATGATAAGATCGCTTATTACACCGCAAAGCTTTACTACAGTATCATCAAGCACTTCTTCCTCGTTATAGCAAGGAACTACAATTGCAAGTCTTTTACTCATTTCACACCTTACCTAAATTCTATAAATCTCCCTCACAAATATACTTAGCAGGGCCTGTCATTATCATATGTCCTGTTTCTTCGTCCCATTCATATGTTAAATCACCGCCAAGGAGATGAACCGTTACGACATTATCAGTAAATCCATTAATAATTGACGCAACTGCAACGGCTGTTCCTCCCGTGCCGCATGCAAGTGTCTCACCACTACCTCTTTCATATACTCTCATGCTGACATTTTGCCTGTCAATAAGCTTAACAAACTCAGTATTGACTCTCTCGGGAAACAGCTCATGATTCTCAAATGAAGGACCGATTTTATCTAAATCAAGATCATCTATCTCATCCATGAATATTATTGCATGTGGGTTTCCAACCGAAACACATGTCATTTTATATTGCTTGCCATCAACGGTGTAAGGATACATCATCACAGCCTTTTCAGACTCACCATTCGCGGTAGTTATGTCAACTAATAAACTCTCATCTATATATTCACATTTATCCTTCGCTGTTTCTTTCACACTTAAAGGGATTTGTGCCGGATTAAATACAGGCTTTCCCATATCAACACGTACTTTAGTAACTACTCTTTTATCACTTCTCTTACTATAGCACTTATTTGTATTGATTCCGCATGCTCCTACAGCATCTTCACCCGGAACTTCTTCTTTTGTAAAAAGACTCAAATACTTTTTTTCACCACCCGAAACTATCGTAAGCTCTGTCTTATCGGTAATTCCCATATCATACATATACTTTGCGACACATCTGATTCCGTTCCCGCACATCTTGCCGTATGAGCCGTCAAGATTGTACATACGCATTTCGCCGTCTACGCCTTCTTCATCTGAGGGACATATAAAAATTGCACCGTCAGCACCGATTCCGAAGTTCTTATCTGCTACTCTTTTAGCGATAATACTCATTTCTTCATCAGTGAGCTTCTCCTCAAAGCAGTTTACATAAATATATGTATTTCCTATCCCGTGCATTTTAACAAATTTCATTTAAGAGCCTCCAGTTCATCAAGCCACAATTTGCTTACCGCATCAGACGGCATTCTTAAGTCGCCTCTTGGAGACAGTGCTACTGCTCCGACCTTTGGTCCATCAGGAAGGCAGCTTCTCTTAAACTGCTGCGTAAAGAACCTTCTGTAGAATGTCTTTAGCCACTTAAGTATTGTTTCTTCATCATAAACACCTTCGAATGCCTGCTTGGCAACTCTGTATACTTTAGAAGGAGCAAAGCCGCATCTTAGCATGTAATACAAGAAGAAATCATGAAGTTCATAAGGACCTACAAGATCTTCTGTCTTCTGAGAAATGTCACCGTCCTTTGGCGGCAGTAATTCCGGACTCACAGGAGTATTTAATACATCGAGCAATGCTTCACTTAATGCATTGTTTTTGCATGTATCGGCATAATACTTAACGAGGTGTCTTACTAAAGTCTTAGGAACTCCCACATTAACGCCATACATTGACATGTGGTCGCCGTTGTACGTTGCCCATCCAAGCGCAAGTTCAGACATATCACCTGTTCCGATAACAAGACCGCCCTCTTTATTTGCTATATCCATAAGCACCTGAGTACGTTCTCTTGCCTGACAATTCTCATAAGTTACGCTCAAATCATTCTCATCATGACCGATATCTTCAAAATGAACCCTTACAGCCTTCTCAATATTGATTTCCCTTAACGTAGTGTTAAGTGTCTTAGCAAGTGTAAGTGCATTGTTGTATGTCCTGTCCGTTGTGCCAAAACAAGGCATTGTAACAGCTATTATTCCGCTTCTGTCAAGGCCGCATAAGTCAAATGCTTTTGCCATAACAAGAAGTGCAAGTGTTGAATCAAGACCACCCGACAATCCGATAACAGCCTTTTTTGCACCTGTATGTAAAAGTCGCTTCTTAAGTCCTTCACTCTGGATTGACAAAATGTGCTCGCATCTTTCATTTCGCTCCTTATCATCTGCAGGAACAAATGGAAAACGGTAAAACTGCCTGTCTAATCTAGTCTCTTTCTGTTCAATATCAAATGTTATTTTTGCATAATTATTGTTATCAATTACCTGAGAAGGATCATTTACGTTAAATGTCGTAATCCTTCTTCTCTCGGTTCTTAATCTCTCAACGTCAATATCCGCATATATAGTATTTGCTTTAAAGCACTTTGACTCAGATAAAAGTGTGCCGTTTTCTGCTATTAAGTTATGTCCCGGGAACACAAGGTCCTGAGTCGACTCACCATCTCCAGCATCACAGTATACATATCCGCATACAAGTCTTGCCGATGTAGCCTTTACAAGCATTCTTCTATATTCTGCCTTACCTATTATTTCATTGCCGGCTGATAGATTTACAATCAGATTTGCACCATTCATTGCATGTCTTGTTGACGGTGTATCTGCAACCCACAAATCCTCGCATATTTCACAGGCAATCTGTAAGCCCTTAACTGCAGGCGTTGTAAATATTACATTCTGCCCAATAACGACGTCCTGTCCCTTATATCCTATGCAAACCGGATCTGAAAATCCCGGATAAAAATGCCTTGCCTCATAATATTCCGCATAATTCGGAAGGTTCTTCTTCGGAATGAATGCAAGTATGTGACCTGCAAATATCGCCGCTGCCGTATTGTAAAGCTTTCCGTCAACCTCTAGCGGCGTACCTACAAATACAAGTGCATCGATTCCATTCGTCGCATCAATAATTCTGTCAAGTCCTTCAAGCGCCTTATCAAGAAGCTTCCCCTGCAAGAACAAATCCTGACACGTGTATCCGGTAATGCAAAGCTCCGGAAATACAATGACTTTTGCCCCATTTTCCGAAGCATCATACATAAGCTTAATTATTTCGTTTACATTGTGATCAACATCTGCAACCTTAATCTTTGGTGTAGCGCAGCAAACCTTCACAAATCCGTCTTTCATACCGTCTCCTTACCCTATATTCCCAAGCTTACAGCCTTCTTTAACCTTAACCGTGTAATACATTCTCAAGTCTTTTTCGAAGTTTTCAATAATCTCAAGTCCTGCCCTGTCAAGAAGCCCCTTTATCTCGTCGCGTGAATAGTTTCTCTGATAATGATATTCCTCATGCTTTTTATATAGCCCTGACTTATCATCCTTCATAAACAATGTAAGCACATATTCATTAATATGCTCATCTTCATCATAGAAATTATCCCATATGAAGCTCGCTTCATCTCTGTTTTCGGCAAAAACATTATCCGAAAGTACTTCTTCATACTTTTCG
>SFNX01000101.1 GCA_004552595.1 Lachnospiraceae bacterium
AATAAGTAAAGAAAATGGAAGACTTAAAAACAAAACCAACGGAAAAAGAAATAATAATAAGAGACGCAACGGTAAATGACATTGAAAGCTTACTTAGTGTGTATGCACCGTATGTTGAAAATACAGCTGTTTCATTTGAGTATGAGGTTCCCTCAATTGATGAATTTAGGAGCCGCTTTGAAAAGATTACAAAGAAATATCCGTATTTTTTAGCAGAAGACTCTAATGGAAAAGTGTTAGGCTATACCTACTACAGCGAGTTTAAGGACAGAGAAGCCTACAGATACAGTGTTGAAACTACTATATATCTTGCCAAGGAAGCATGTAGCAGAGGAATTGGCAGAAAACTATATGAAGTACTTGAAAAAGCAGCAAAAGCACAGAACATAACGAATATGAATGCATGTATTGCAACATGCAAGACAGAGGACGAATATCTGACTAACAGAAGCTATTACTTCCATGAAAAAATGGGGTATAAGCTTGTCGGAACATTTCATAATTCGGGATACAAATTTGACAGATGGTATGACATGGTGTGGATGGAAAAGATTATTGCAGACAGCTTTGGCAAGGCAAAGCCATTTATACCATATAAGGAAGTAAAAGATGAGAGATAAGATAAAAGCAGTAATTGATGAAATGTCTGAGAAAGCAGGGCTTTCAGAAGAGTTTTCGGATTCGTTTTTCAGTAGCATAATTGATGATGAAGAAGTTCTTAACGAGTTTATTACATATGTTAAGACAGGAGAATTTTTGTCTGAAATATCAGTTGCAGGATACACAATTATTGATATAATGGTATTTCAGATTGACAGATTTAAGGCTGACAGGGACACAAATAATACCAAGTATAATGAGTGCCATATGATCTTACTTGCTTTTGATACGTTCATGAAAATGAAAAAGAACCCTGAAAAATATGTAGAAGAAATGACAGGGATTTCGGGTTCCGATTATGACGGAAAGTTTTAGAAATTAACATGAGAGTAGTTTTAGCATCGGGCTCTCCAAGAAGAAGAGAGCTACTAAAAAAAATATATGATGAATTTGAAATAATTACATCTGATGTCATCGAAGAGACCACTGAAACTGAACCGGGAAAAATGGTTGAGGCTCTGTCTAAACTTAAGGCTCAGGCTGTTTTTTCGGATATAGTTAATGAAAACAGCGAAGATACTATTGTAATCGGTGCAGACACGATTGTGTATTACGATTCCGAAGTGTTACTTAAGCCTAAGGATGAAGAGGAAGCAGTTGCAATGCTTTCGATGCTGTCTGACAGAACACATGAAGTGTATACTGGTGTCAGTATATTTGTATTTAAGGCCGGGAAGACAGATAGTTTTTCCTTCAATGTAAGAACAGATGTTACTTTTTACTATATTGATAAGTATGACATTGCAGAATATGTAAAAACAGGGTCGCCGCTTGATAAGGCAGGGGCGTACGGAATTCAGGACGAATTTGCAAAACATGTTGCAAAAATTGACGGAGAATACATTGTTTGATTTATATTGTAGCAGAAGGGAGGAAAGTCGGTTTCAATAACGGTATGAGCCGGCAGATTTTATGAATTGTGATGTTGATATAAGTGTAGGAATAGAAAACTGCGGAGGAGATGAAGAGTTTTATAAGGAGGTCTTTGACTCATTTGTTGAAGAGGGCAAGAAAGAAGAACTCATTAAGAACTACGAGGATAAAGACTGGGATATGTATACAATTAACGTGCATTCCCTTAAGGGAACATTGAGACTTATCGGCGCTCTTGATGCAGGAGAGGTTGCAGAAAAGCTTCAGCATGCAAGCGAAGAAAAGGATATTGCGACTATTGACAGTATGCAGAAGGATTTTATCTCAATGGTAGATATTTCAATTGCCAAAATAAGAGGCGAGCTTGCATAGTCATTTATTAAACGGCATTAAACGTTTTTTGTATAATCTGCATAACAAAAACATTCGT
The DNA here is from genome assembly GCA_004552595.1 of Lachnospiraceae bacterium. GTDB lineage: Bacteria > Bacillota > Clostridia > Lachnospirales > Lachnospiraceae > UBA2868. The sequence continues at coordinate 1,964 of SFNX01000101.1, forward strand.
ATCTATACGTAAAACAGCATATTACAACATTGTGTTTTATGGCTGATTAAACGTATAATTATAGTTAATGGCGTCAGATAATCTGCACCTGATTATAAGTTTCTAACAGGAAGGTGAAGACGCCTGTAACAGTATTTTTAAAGAAGAGAGGGAAAATTATGAAGAAGAAATTACTTAGCGCTCTTCTTGCAACAGCTATGGTTGCTTCATTACTCGTAGGATGCGGTTCAAAGGAAGCAGCACCTGCAGCAGAAGCTACAGAGACAGAAGAAGTTGCAGAAGAAACAGAAGAAGTAGCAGAAGAGGCTACAGAAGAAGTTGCAGAGGAAACTACAGAAGAAGCAGCTGCAAGTGAGTATGCAGTAGCTATGATTACAGACTCAGGTGATATTACAGACCAGTCATTCAACCAGGCAACATACGAAGCTTGTGTTGCATTCTGTGAAGCAAACGGTATTGATTTCAACTACTACAAGCCAACAGATGATTCTGATGAAGCACGTATCGCTTCTACAGAGCAGGCTATTGCAGAAGGTTACAACGTAATCGTTATGCCGGGTTACCTTTTCGCTACAACAGTAGCAGAGTGTGCTCCTACATACGAAGATGTTAAGTTCATCGTTCTTGATGATTCATCAGCTGAAGGTATGGCTAACGTTTATGAAGCTACATATCAGGAAGAACTTCCTGGATATATGGCAGGTTATGCAGCAGTTAAGCTTGGATACAAGCACCTTGGATTCCTTGGTGGTATGTCAGTTCCTGCAGTTATCCGTTATGGTTACGGTTATGTACAGGGTGCTAACGCAGCAGCTGAGGAGCTTGGTATTACAGACCAGGTAACAGTTGAGTATGTATACGGCGGACAGTTCTTCGGTGATGCTGATATTACAGCAGTTATGGATACATGGTACAACGAAAAGGGTGTTGAAGTTGTATTCGGCTGCGGCGGTGGTGTGTACACATCAGCTGCTGAAATCGCTCAGAACTGCGGTGGTAAGATTATCGGTGTTGACGTTGACCAGGCTGCAACAATCGACGGATTATATGGTGAAGGAATCACAGTTACATCAGCTATGAAGGGTCTTGCTGCAACAGTTAACACTCTTCTTACAGAGACAGTTCTTAACGACAACTTCGCTGCATACGGCGGAAAGGTTGAGAACCTTGGTATCATCTCAGACAACGTTGAAGAGAACTACGTAGGACTTGCACCATCAACACAGTGGTCAGATGGTTTCACAGAGGATGATTACAAGGCACTTGTTGCTGATATGAACGCAGGTAAGATTACTGTTGATAACAACACAGAGGCAATGCCTGCTGTATCAATCACAGTTAATGACTTTGGTTCAATCAAGTAATTGAATTTGTTTATTTAAGGGACGCACATATGCGTCCCTTTTTTTGACTGTTATTCATCAATTCAGTTAAGCAATTGTATAAATCTGAAAGGCATAAATATATTGGTTTTTGCCACAATATATGGTATAGTTTCTTATTGAGGTGAGTCAGGTTAATCAAGGGATTGACTTGGCTTTTTCTGTCTTAAAATAAGAAATAATAATTTTATGGAAGAAATTCTTACATAGAAAGGGGATTACTTTGGAACAGCAATATGCAATTGAAATGTTGAATATAACGAAGCGTTTCCCGGGCATTGTTGCAAATGACAACATCACTCTTCAGCTTAAGAAGGGTGAAATTCATGCATTGCTTGGAGAAAACGGTGCGGGCAAGTCAACACTAATGAGTGTCCTTTTTGGACTGTATCAGCCTGAAGAAGGTGAGATAAGAAAGGACGGAAAGAAAGTAACAATCAATAATCCTAACGATGCCAATGACCTTGGAATAGGAATGGTACATCAGCACTTTAAGCTCGTTGAATGCTTTTCCGTACTTGATAATATTGTGTTAGGTGTTGAGACGACTAAGAACGGCCTTCTTAAAATGGATGAGGCCAAAAAGAAAGTAATGGAGCTTTCCGAAAAGTATGGCTTATTAGTTGATCCTGACGCACTTATTGAAGATATTTCCGTAGGAATGCAGCAGCGTACGGAAATTCTTAAAATGCTTTACAGAGACAACGAAATACTGATTTTTGACGAGCCGACAGCAGTATTAACTCCTCAGGAAATCAAGGAGCTTATGCAGATTATGAAAAATCTTGCAAAAGAAGGAAAGAGCATTTTATTCATTTCCCACAAGCTTGCTGAAATTATGGAAGTTGCTGACCGTTGTTCCGTATTAAGAAAAGGCAAATATATCGGAACGGTTGACATAAAAGATGCAACGCCTGAAAGCCTGTCATCAATGATGGTTGGACGAGATGTCAACTTCAAGGTTGAAAAAAGCGAGGCTGAGCCTAAGGAAGAAGTACTCCATATTGAAAAATTAAACGTAATGTGCGACTTACACGATAAGCTTGGAGTTAAGGACGTTTCGTTTAATGTTAAGGCAGGAGAGATTGTCTGTATCGCCGGAATTGACGGAAACGGACAGAGAGAGCTTGTATACGGAATTACTGGCTTAAGAAAAGCAGTAAGCGGTAAAATTCTCCTTGAAGGCAAGGATGTAACAAATCTTTCAATAAGAGAAAGAAATGTTTCGGGAATCAGCCATATACCTGAGGATAGACATAAGCACGGACTCGTCCTTGATTACTCGCTCGAAGACAATATAGTATTACAAAGATATTTTGAACCTGAATTTTCGGGAAAGGGACCTCTTGGATTTTTAAAGAGAAAGAATATCAGAAAATATGCTGAAAAGCTTATAGATGAATACGATATCCGTTCAGGTCAGGGTGCGATTACAATGGCACGTTCGATGTCGGGAGGTAATCAGCAAAAGGCAATTATCGCAAGAGAGGTTGACAACGAATCAAAGCTTCTTGTAGCGGTACAGCCTACACGAGGACTTGACGTAGGTGCAATAGAAAATATTCATAAGCAGCTTGTTAAGCATCGTGATGCGGGAAATGCAGTACTGCTTGTATCGTTTGAGCTTGACGAAGTAATGAATGTCTCAGACAGAATATTAGTAATGTATGAGGGCGAAATCGTCGGTGAATTTAATCCTAAGAATGTAACAGTTGAAGAACTTGGCTTGTACATGGCAGGAGCTAAGAGAATGGAGGTTAAAGGTGAATAAGAAAAATAAAAATCTCTTAAAAAATCCGGGCTTCCAGTCGTTTCTTGCAGCACTTGTCTGCATTATAATCGGCATATTCATCGGATATCTTGTGCTTCTTGCAATATCACCTAAGGATGCGTTTGGCGGCATCACGGCGATTATGAAGAACTTCTTAAACTACGGCGGCAAAAAGCAGGCAGTCATGAAATATTTCGGTTCGACTCTTGTTAAAACCGCACCGCTTGTAATGTGTTCGCTTTCAATTTTATTTGCATACAAGGTTGGCTTTTTTAACATAGGTGCTGCAGGACAATATGTAGCAGGCGCAGCAGTTTCACTGTTCTTTGCACTTAACTTTAATTTCCACTGGTCTGTGTGCCTTGTAATTGCAATACTTGCAGGTGCATTCTGGGGTGCAATCCCGGGAATATTAAAGGCGTATAGAAACGTTAACGAGGTAATCTCAGGAATCATGCTTAACTGGATAGGACTTTATCTTGCCAACAGCCTTATCACAATAGTTAAGGATCCTAAAACTCCGTTCTCGTATAAGCTTGAAGAGAAAAACCCACTTGGCAAGCTTCCGTCCTTCGGACTTGAAAAGCTTTTCTCAAATAACAGATATGTGACGATTGCAATACCGCTTGCGGTTATAGTAGCAATTCTTATATGGGTGATCCTTGAAAAGACTAAACTTGGATATGAATTAAAGGCAACAGGTGCTAATAAAAACGCGGCAATTTACTGTGGTATGAATGAGAAAAAGAACACCGTATTGACTCTTGCCATCTCGGGAGGTCTCGCAGGACTTGGTGCCGCTTTTAACTACTTATCGGGAGTTGAACAGTGGGCTACAACACAGACTTCGGTTCCGGGAATGGGCTTTAACGGAATTGCATCAGCATTCCTTGGCGGTCTTTCACCGATTGGCGCGATTTTCTCATCATTCTTTATCCAGCACATCACACTTGGCGGCGGATATCTTGATAAGAGAGTATATTGTGCACAGGTATCAGACCTTATGTCATCAATTATTATTTATCTTTGCGGATTTGCTTTGTTCTTTAAGATTATTCTTAACAGGGCACTTGATAAGAAAGAAGAGAAAAAGGCTATGGCCGAAAATGAGAAGGGAGGTAAGAACTAATGGCAATACTTATTTCCTATACATTAATATTTGCGGCAATACTTTTGCTTGTAGCACTTGGCGGATGCTTTTCCGAACATTCGGGTGTTATCAATATCGGACTTGAAGGTATCATGGTAATAGGTGCTCTTGGCGGTGCATTGATTATGCAGGTTTTATCACCTGAGCTTCCTGCAATATTTATGATACTTATTGTAATGGTTATATCAATGCTTTCGGGAATGATTTATTCATTGCTTTTGGCTGTTGCGGCAATCAATTTCAGTGCTGACCAGACACTTGTTGGAACGGCAATGAACATGCTTGCCACAGCGGGCGCAACGGTTATCGTAAGAGCTATTAATTCGGCTGCCGATGCTTCAAACGTATCTTCAGCATTAAGATACGGAAAGCAGAAGGATGCATTCGGATTTGATATAGCAGGTTTTTCATTTAACTGGTTTGTGGTAATTACGGTAATTATTCTTATTGCAGCCAATATTGTTTTATACAAAACAAAATTCGGCTTGAGATTAAGAGCCTGCGGTGAACATCCTCAGGCAGCGGATTCAGTAGGAATCAACGTTTACCTTATGAGATATGCAGGCGTCCTTATTTCGGGAGCACTCGGCGGACTTGGAGGAATAGTTTACATAACTACAGGTGTTTCAGAGTGGAAGTTTGAATATGGTGTTGCAGGATTTGGTTTCTTAGCACTTGCTGTTATGATTTTTGGACAGTGGAAGCCTACAAGAATTGCTTTGGCAGCACTTCTTTTCGGACTTTTCAGGTCACTTTCCAATGTATACGTTGCGTTTGATTCTCTTGTATCACTTGGAATTCCAAGCTATGTATATAATATGATGCCATATATCGTATCACTTGTAGTTCTTGCACTTACATCAGGTAAATCAAGAGCTCCAAAGGCTGAAGGAATACCTTATGATAAGAGCATGAGGTAGTATGCAACTTTCATAAAAATTTTGTCCAAAATTTGACATAAGTGTGTTTATTTTGTACAATTTATACTATATCTAAATCAACACTTCAGTTTACATAAGATAAGAAGTGGAATGGGGGTTATGTAATGGCTAAGAAAGAGAAGATTAAGAAGACAAACAAATCAGGTGCTAAGCTGAATATTTACCTTACACTTGT
>SFNX01000023.1 GCA_004552595.1 Lachnospiraceae bacterium
CTCGCATATTAAAGGGACATTTAATGCAAAAGAAGATTCAATGCTTGTATTAACAATACCATACGAAAAGGGCTGGCATATAAAGATTGATGGTGAAAGCGTTAATCATAGCAGAGTACTCTATGTTCTTACGGGAGTAAGCGTCCAAGAAGGTGTGCATACAATTGAAATGAGATATGTTCCGCAAGGTATAGTTTTAGGGACTATTATTTCATTTATTGCACTGATTTTATTAATAAGTTTATATTTACATTTTGGAAAAACTGTATTAAAAGAATAAGTGATAAATTATTATTATAAATCTATGGAAAGGCTTTTAATTGAAGATAATATGAAGATTACTACAAAGCAGATTACTATGACAGCGGCGCTACTTGCTATATGCATCGTAAGTCAGCTGTTCAAAAATACAAGTGTTTATATTACAGGACCTATTATTAATACATGTATTATTATTGCGGTACTTAATGCAGGACTGATTTCCGGAGTTATACTGTCGGTTATTACACCGGTTACATCGTTTTTTATTACCGGAAGTCCGATTGTATCTGCAATACCGTTAATAATGCCTTGTATTATGATTGGAAATGTATTACTGGCAGTTACACTGAGTGCTGTTATCAGACTGTTTTTAAGAAAAGAAAACAATACAGCGAAGTTAATAAAAAAATCAGAGACTGTTGCCATTGTTGCCGGTATGATTTTAGGAAGTGTTGTTAAGGCTATGTTTATGGGTGGTGTAATCAGCAATACTCTTATTCCGATGTTTATTCCGGAAAAGATGATGTCAAAGATGGCGGTATTTCAGGCAACATTTTCAGTTACACAACTTATTACGGCATTGATCGGTTCTGTATTTGCATTTGTAATTAACACAGCATTGAAGAAAATTGAAAAATTTTAATTGAGGATATTGTTTATGAAGAAAAAAATATTGTCATTATTAATATGCATATCACTTGTCCTGTCATTTTCGGCATGTTCTAAGAAAGAAGAAGCAGTAGGAAATGCAGGCGAAGTTGAAACAAATCCCGTAGAAGAGGAAGTGAGTGAGCCTGAAGCTGTAAATGAAGATACAGAGGATACAAAAGAAGCTTCATTAGAACAAGAGGAGCAAATAGAAGAAGAGCCTGAAGAGGTAAGAGAAGGGTATTATCGTTCTGAGCTTACGAATGAGTGGACAAATGAAAAAATTAAAAATCAGCGTCCGATTGCCGTAATGATAGATAATGAAAAAACCGCGCTTCCTCATTTTGGTACTTCAAGAGCTGACATAGTATATGAGATGATGAATTCGACTCTTAATGACAGAGTTACAAGATTCATGTGTATTATTAAGGATTACAACTCACTCTCACAGATAGGTTCAATTAGAAGTGTACGTACAACTAATCTTCAGATATCACCTGAATATAATTCAATTGTAATTCATGATGGTGGACCGTTATATATAAATGCATATTTTGAAGCTCCGTATGTAGAGCATTTGAGCGGCGGATTTGCAAGAATTAAGAATGGAAAACCGACTGAATTTACCGAATATATTACTGAAGGTGAAGTTGTAAGCAGATGTAAAAAAGAAGGAATTGGCCTTGAATATAATGAATATTATCAGGGCTCACACTGGCAGTTTGCTAAACCTAATAAACAGACTGATTTATCCGAGAGAGATGATTCCTTTGATGCACTAAATATTGAACTTCCGTATAGCCATAATAAACCAAAGCTTGAATATATACCTGAAACGGGAGTTTACAGATATTCAGAATACGGACAGGAGTATATCGATGCACTTACAGACGAACATATGGAATTTAAGAATGTCATAATCCAGGAGTCAACATTTACACAGTTTGATGAACACGGATATATGAATTTCTGGATACATGACAATGAGAACATGCACGGATATTATCTTACCGGCGGAAAGGCTATCCCTATTACATGGGCTAAGGATAAATACGATATGTTCCCAACACAGTTCTATGTAGCTGACGGTACAATGATTCAGATGAATATTGGTAAAACATATATATGTATTGTTCCGGATGATTCATGGGATAAAATTGTTATAAATTAGAATTCAATTTTATAATTCTGTATTCTTAACGGTATTAACTGCTGCTGAAGCTTCTTATTCATTCGCTCTTTAATTGCGATAGTAGAAGTGAAAATCTTAAACAGTTTGTCGATTTTAATATCCTCATCACTGAAATAGGTTTCTTCATCAGGGTTAATGCCGTTTCCTATTATTATGACACATTCCTTCTGCTTCTCATGTACTAAGTACTTATCTCTGACTTCATCATAAATCATAAAGTCTTCGTTAGGAAATCGGTTGGCAAAGTGTGACGAAAGAAACATTAGAATATCGCACTTAGGCGCTATCCTTGAAAAGAGAGTATTATTGCTAAGCTCATGAAACTGAAGGAATTCGCGCCATGATGCAAATTCATTAAATGCGCTTCTGCTAAGAATGTTAATATGGGCGATATTCTTATCTGTCCACATATTAAGAAGCTTAAAGCCTGCACCGGCCCTAAGCCCTGTAAGAATACTCTTGTAAATTGCATCAGCCTTTTTATCATCGTTACATGATGCTGCATACAGAAAAGACTGATAACATTCAAATCCAAACCGGTCACATATTTTCCTTGTAACCTTTAAAGCCTTTTCATTATCGGTTTTAACATCGATATATTCACTGAAAAGTTCAAAGTTGCCGATTTCACCTGCTATGATTTTACAGTTATCATGTGTAGTCTCATGTCTTGATACATGAGTAAAAATATCATATATTGCAGAGAATATCCCCTCGATGCAGTCGCTGCATACATATATTCTGTTACAGTCATTACTCATAATTTCATTGCTACTATTCATATTATCACTAATTATATTGTCATTACTCATATTGTTATTACTTACAAAATCCCCGAAGAATCAAAAACAATCAATAACGATAAATTGCATCCGGATTTCAGACTGTTAAGTAACAGTTAAGATGCAAATACACCTTGAGACTTAGGTATTATCTCAGGATTAGTCTCAAAGAGACTTAGCTGCTTATAAAATGAACCGTCTCTGCATACTCCTTCGGGAAGACGTTCATTGATATTTAATAAGTTACGTGTGATGTAATCCTCATCGATCTTAGTAGGATACATCATCTTGCCATTGCATGTGATAAAGTAAAGAGCTCTCTTAAGTACAACGCCCATTTTCTTAAGTGTATCGAAGTTAAGTGGTGCAAGACGCCTGGCCATCAAAATCTTCCTTACGGATTTAGGACCAATTCCCGGAACCCGCAGTAAGGTGGTTTTATCTGCAGTGTTTATCTCAACCGGGAATATTGAGAGATTATTAATTGCCCAGTTAGCCTTAGGATCAAGCATTGTATTGAAAAAAGGTCTTTCTTTAGAAAGAATTTCATCTGCCTTGAATTCATAAAATCTCATAAGGAAATCAGCTTGATAGAGTCTGTGTTCCCTTAAAAGCGTAAGATTCTTAATCGCATCGGTATCTGTTGCAGAAAATGTAATATCATCGATGGCACCCGGCAAAGAAGGGTCATTGTTAACATTGACAAATCCCGAATAAAACACACGCTTGAGATTGAAGTTCTCATAAAGCTTGGCGGCCACATTAACTATCTGGTAGTCGGTTTCATTTGTCGCGCCGATTATCATCTGTGTGCTCTGGCCGGCAGGAACGAATGACGGCGCATTTTTGAATAAAGCTACTTCGTTCCTGGATGTAGTGATACCGTTCTGAATCATGCGCATAGGCTTAAGGATTGTCTCACGTGTCTTATTAGGGCAGAGTGCCTTAAGTCCGTCACCGGTAGGAAATTCCAGATTGATGCTCATTCTGTCAACAATAAGTCCGAGCCTGTCTATAATTGACTGTGAGGCGCCCGGTATTGCCTTGACATGTATATAACCCTGAAATCTGTACTTGGTACGAAGCATATTAATGGCGGTATACATTAATTCCATAGTGTAATCGGGAGAATTGATTATTCCCGAGCTAAGGAAAAGCCCCTCGATAAGGTTACGTCTGTAAAACTGTATTGTGAGCTCACAAAGCTCTAAAGGAGTAAAGCTTGTACGTCTGACATCATTAGAACGGCGGTTAATACAGTACTTACAGTCATAAATACATTCATTGGAAAAAAGAACTTTAAGCAGGGAAATACATCTGCCGTCAGCTGCAAAAGAGTGACAAAGCCCGCACGATAGAGTATTGCCTATGCCGGTGCCGTCGCCTTGCCTGTCAGAGCCGCTTGATGTACAGGCAACATCGTACTTGGCAGCGTCTGTAAGTATCTTAAGCTTATCATATATTGATAATTCTTCCTTAACATGTGTTATAGGAGAAACGGTCGAAAGATTATTCATAAATTCCCTCATCTTATGTTGCTATTGACCCTTTGTTATGGTATTATATTACCAAACATACGTTCTAATGTCAATGGGAAATCGAACAAATGTACGAAAATGAGCAGAGAGCCCTGATTACGGTTTCGGTACGTAATTTTGTTGAGTTTTTATTAAGAGGCGGTAGTATTGACAACAGAATAAAGTCATCGGGACCTGATGTTGAATCAATGCAGGAAGGCGCGAGAATCCACAGGATGATACAGCATAGAATGGGAATCGAGTATCACCCTGAAGTTAATGTATTCTACACGCACAGCTTTGATAATTATGACCTTAAAGTCGAGGGAAGGGCTGATGGCATCATTGAGGGTAATCCGCTTACTGTTGATGAGATTAAGACTACTCATAAGGATCTTTTCAAGCTGACTGAGCCCGACCCGATACATCTTGCCCAGGCTAAGTGCTATGCATTTTTTATTCTTGAGGAGATTAATGAAAGCCTTGATAAGAATGTCGTCACGGGAGAAGAGATAATTGTATCAGGAGAAAAATCCTTTTGCGAAATAACCGTCAGAATGACATACTGTAATGCTGATACGCTTCAGTGCAAGTATTTCCATTATACATATACATTTTCGGAACTTAAGACCTTCTTTTTTGAGCTTCTTCTTTCGTATAAGAAATGGGCGGATTTTGAGTTAACGTGGCCGGATAAGAGAAATGACACGATTAAAGCACTTTCTTTCCCTTTTTCATATCGTGAAGGACAGAAGGAGCTTATTTCGCAGATTTATCATACAATCACCAATCAGGAACGGCTGTTTGTCGAGGCGCCGACAGGAACCGGTAAGACAATAGCTACCCTTTACCCGTCAATTAAAGCAATGGGAGAAGGAAAGAGCAGACGTATTTTCTATCTGACGGCCAAGACAATAACAAGAACGGCAGCATGCGACTGCATTGAGTTGCTCTCAAAGGATGGGCTGGCGGTTAAGTCTACGGTAATAACCGCCAAAGAAAAAATATGCATGTGTACAGAGAATACTAAATGCAATCCTGATGACTGTCCGTATGCCGACGGCCATTACGACAGGGTTAACGATGCGGTATATGACCTGCTTACAGGCGAGAATTCATATACGAGGGATGTGATAATGGAATATGCGAATAAGCATATGGTATGTCCGTTCGAATTCAGTCTGGATTTAAGTCTTTTTTCGGATATTATTATATGCGATTACAATTATGTATTTGATCCTAATGTGTATCTTCGCAGATTTTTTGCAGAAGGGATAAGAGACGATTACATATTCCTGGTTGATGAGGCACATAATCTTGTCGAGAGAGCAATGGGGATGTTTTCAGCTGACCTATCCAAGGAAAAGATACTTAAGATACGTTCGCTTATTAAACCCTTTGACAAAGCACTTGCAAGCGCACTTAATAAATGCAATAAGCGGATGTTGGAGCTTAAAAACGAATACGATAAATGCGGAGTGATAGAAGATATTAGTCCGCTTGTTGTGGCACTGGTAACGTGTAAAGCAAATTTTGACAGATTCTTAGAAGAGAGCGATGGTTTCCCGGATAAAGAAGAGGCTCTTGATTTTTACTTCGATTTGCGTCATTTCCTTAATATGTATGAAAATATGACGGACAGTGACTACCTGATTTATGACAGAATCAACGAAAACGGCGAATATATGGTCAAGCTTTTATGTACTAATCCGGCGCGAAGTCTTAAGCAGAGCCTTGATAAGGGGATTTGTACTGTTTTCTTTTCGGCAACGCTTCTTCCGATTCAATATTTTAAGGATATGCTTACCGGGGAAAATGATAACGCCGTATATGCCAAATCTGTATTCGACCCTAAGAAGAGAGGCCTTTTTATTGCAAAGGACGTAAGCTCCAAATATACAAGAAGAACTGAAAATGAATATTACAATATTGCAAGATATATCGATACGGCGATTCGGGCAAGGCATGGCAATTATATTGTGTTTTTTCCTTCATATTCATTTATGGAAAGCGTACTAAAACAGTATGAGGAATATTTTGAAGACGGGGATATCCTGCTTCTTAAACAGAATCCAAGGATGAACGAATCAGAGAGAGAAGATTTCCTTAAGATGTTTTCAGATTCACTGACAGATAAGAGTTTTAAGAGCCTTCTGGGATTATGCGTTATGGGAGGCATTTTTTCTGAAGGAATTGATCTTAAGGGAGATAATTTAATCGGAAGCATAATTGTCGGTCCCGGACTTCCAATGGTCAGTGATGAGCGGGAAATCCTTAAGACAAAATATGAAGAAGAGGGATTTAACGGATACGATTACGCGTACAGATATCCGGGAATGAATAAAGTGCTTCAGGCGGCAGGAAGGGTTATTCGTACCGAAGAAGACAGAGGCGTTGTACTTTTGCTTGAAGAGCGATTCAATCAGACGCATTATACCAAGCTTTTTCCAAGAGAATGGAGTGGATACAGGCAGGTGAGCGTTAGTAACGTAAAATCAGAAATTTTGCGCTTCTGGGAAGAGCAGAATCTGACAGAATTTTCAGGTGATGTGTGATATTATATAGTTAATACGGACCGTTTTTTCACCTCGGTCCAAAATGATAAAAAGACAAGGAGAAATTATGATAAAGCTTGGTTCACATGTTGGAATGTCCGGAAAGGATATGTTTCTTGGTTCAGCTAAGGAAGCGGTAAGCTATGGGGCTAACTGCTTTATGGTATATACCGGGGCACCGCAGAATACGAAGAGAAGAGCGGTAAGCGAGCTTAATATTGAAGCCGGAACGGAATATATGAAGGCGCACGGGATAGAAGATATTATAGTCCATGCTCCATACATCATTAATCTTGCAAATACGATAAAGCCTGAAATTTATTCTCTTGCAGTTGAATTTCTTGCAACAGAGCTTGAAAGAAGCAGCGCAATGGGCTCTAAATATATGGTGCTTCATCCGGGCTCGCATGTTGAAGCCGGAGTAGAGGCAGGTACTAAATCAATTATAAAAGGAATTAACGAAGTCCTTACTAAGGATACCGAATGTATGATTGCACTTGAGACAATGGCCGGAAAGGGTTCTGAGATCGGCTCTTCGTTTGAAGAACTTGCCGCCATTTTTGATGGAGTAACATACAATGACAAGTTAAGGGTTTGCTTCGATACATGTCATACTAATGATGCAGGGTATGACGTTAAAAATGATTTCGATGGTGTAATTAATGATTTTGACAAAATCATTGGCAAAGACCAAATTGTCTGCTTCCATATTAATGACAGTATGAATCCGATGGGAGCGCATAAGGACAGACATGCCAACATCGGAAACGGAACAATCGGTTTTGAAGCACTTCATTATATAGTTCATCATCCTGATTTTATTGATGTAATGAAGATTCTTGAGACTCCATACATTCAGGATCCTGATGATGATAAAAAGAAGCTGCCTCCGTACAAAGAGGAAATTTCTCGATTACTTAAAGCATAATTATTTTGTCACATTTTCACAAAAACACGCCATAATCAGTAATAATATTGTTGTTTTTTGTATAAATATCGTATAGAATTATTATGTACGATTAAGGGTATAAGTTTATTTTTAAGGAGAGATTTTGACATGGCCAATAATGAACAGGCACATAACAGATTAAGTAATGAAAAGGTTTCATTTCTTAATTCAATCACCTTTAAGATTATGCTTCTTGTAGGTGTTGCGCTTATTTTAACAACAGTAATCATTACATTTTCGATTGTCAGCAGCTCTAAGAAGAATATAAAAGAGAATATTCAGAGTCATATCAAGTATATGGCAGAAGCAGAGTGCAGACGTTTAAATGTTGATTATTCAAAGGCTTTGCTTACAGGTAAGCCTATCGGATATGATTTTTATAATGAGTTGTTAGGCTCTGTTAAAGTTGAGGGAATGCCTGATTCATATGCATATATTGTTTCACCTACAGGCGAGATGGTATTTCACCCTACTAAGGACAAGGTAGGACAGCCTGTTGAAAATGAAGTTGTTAAGGGACTTGTAGAACAGATAGCAAACGATCAGATTCCGGAGGATGGATTTGCAAGATATCTGTATAAGGGTGCCTGGAAGTATGCAGGATACGCAATTACAGATAATAATTACATTCTTGTAGTTACAGCGGATGAAGAAGAAGCACTTGCACAAATGAATGCTATTACTAGAAATGCTATTATATTTGCGGTAATTACACTTGTGTTATGTCTTGTTGTTTCATATATCGTTGCAAAGGTTATTACAAAGCCTATTCTTATGATTACGGACATTATTAAGTCTACGGCCGATTTCGATTTCAGACATAATGCCAACAGCGATATTTTGATTAAGAGAAAAGATGAGTCGGGACTTATGGCCAGAGCAGTAGGCAACATGAGACGGGCATTAAGAGATATGATTGGAAATATCGGCTCTGCATCGTTAAGCATTACAAATAATGTTAATCAGTTGCAGGATGTTACTAACATAGTTAACAGCATGTGTACTGATAACTCGGCTACTACACAGCAGCTTGCTGCAGGTATGCAGGAAACAGCAGCAACAACAGAGAGTATTTATGCTAACATCGGATATATGCAGACAGGGGCTAAGGATATTATGGCATTAACAGAGGCAGGAGACCAGACTTCTGTTGAGGTAATGAACAGGGCTAATGATCTTAAAGCTAAGACACTTGAAGCTACACGCCGTACAAAAGAGACATACGACTCTGTTAAGGTCAGATCTGCAGCAGCAATTGAAGGGTCTAAGGCAGTAGCTAAGATTAACGAGCTTACTGACACGATTATGAGTATTTCTTCACAGACTTCACTCCTTGCACTTAATGCTTCAATCGAAGCTGCAAGAGCAGGCGAGGCAGGACGTGGATTTGCGGTCGTTGCTACTGAGATCGGTAATCTTGCAGACCAGACTTCTAAGGCAGTAGGAGATATTAATAGTATTGTCGGTGAAGTAAATGCAGCAGTAGCAAATATGACAGGATGTCTTGAAGAGACTACAGATTTCCTTGAGAGAACGGTTCTTGCAGATTACTCGGGCTTTACAGCTGTTTCAGAACAGTATTCAGACGATGCTAACAGATTTAAAGTCAGCATGAATGATGTTCATGATTCAATTGTCAATCTTGCAGACTCTATCTCTAAGATTTCTGATGCACTTTCCGGAATTAATGCAACAGTCGGTGAGTCAACACTTGGTGTTACGGATATTGCAGGTAAGACAACGGATATGGTTACACGTACAGCTGAAACAAACGATCTTGTATATGAGTCACTTTCATGTGCAGAGCAGCTTAAGAGTATCGTTGATGAATTTACAATGGACTGATTTGTATTTTTATAAATTGTTCAAAATTGGCCGTGAGCATTTGCTTGCGGCCTTTTTTGATATATAATATTGAATAATAATTAATACTTTTACCAGGGGTTTTAAATAATGATATTTCAGACACTTAACGGAAACTGGGTTATGAATGAAAAAGGGACAGAAAGCTACATTGATGCTAAAATTCCCGGCTCGGTTTTATCTACATTACTGGTTCAGCATAGAATTCAGGACCCGTTTTTCGGTACAAATGAAGAAGAAGTAATGGGGCTTTTTAAAAGCGATTATTACTTCACAAGACAATTTGAACCATCATCAGATCTTTTGCAGCAGCAGAAAATTGAGCTTTGCTGTAAAGGAATCGATACGTTAGCCAAAATCTATATTAACAATGTGCCGGTAGGAAGTACGGACAATATGCACCGTACATATACTTTTGATGTTAAAAACTATCTTGTATATGGTGTCAATACAATTACAATAGAGATTCAGTCACCGGTTAATTACATTGAGAATATAAGAGGCTCTGTTAATAAAGAGACAGCGTATGTTCCTGAAGGATGTATGTATGGCAACCAGTATTTAAGAAAGTCACACAGCATGTTTGGCTGGAACTTTGCTCCAAAGCTTCCTGATATGGGAATATGGAGAAGCATCGACCTGATTGGATACAGCTTAATCAAGCTTGATGATGTACTTGTTGTTCAGCATCATGAGAAGAAAAAGGTTATGCTTGAAATTCAGGTGCATGCTGACATTATTGAGAAGGGAATGTATATCATTCAGGGTGAAATCATCACTCCGGAAGGCCGTGTTTCTGCCATTACCGAGACAATGGAAGGCAACGAAACAACTCTTATGATGGAAATCGAGGAACCAAGACTATGGTGGCCAAACGGTTTCGGCGAACATCCATTATACACAGTAAGTGTATATGCTCTTGATATGAATGGTAATGAATGGGATTCTAAGAGCTATAAAATCGGATTAAGAACACTTACGGTTTCACAGGAAAGAGATGAATATGGCCATGAATTCTGCTTCAGGGTTAATGGTGTTAAATTCTTCTCAATGGGAGCTAATTACGTTCCTGAAGACAGTATATATTCATTTGTTACAAAAGAGAAAATCAATTATTTATTAAGAGCTGCAATAAAGAGTAACTTTAATACAATAAGAGTATGGGGCGGAGGATATTATCCGTCAGATACATTTTATGAGCTTTGCGATGAGCTTGGACTTATTGTATGGCAGGATCTTATGTTTGCGAATAACGCATATGAGTTTAATGAAGCGTTTGCAAGAAATGTACGTGAAGAGATTCTTGATAATGTTAAGAGATTAAGACATCATGCATGCTTAGGTCTTATATGCGGTAACAGTGAAGTTGAGCAATCATTTGTTGATAATCCTGAATTTAAGGGTGGTTCAGAAGGATTAAAAGTTGATTCACAAAAACTGTTTGATCAGATGATAAGACAAATTTGCTTAGAATGTGCTCCACAGACATTCTACTGGAATTCATCACCATCATCCGGCGGCAATTTTGACAATCCTAATGACGAAACAAGAGGAGACAGCCATTACTGGGATGTATGGCGTGAGGGCGTATATTTCAGTGATTACAGAAATCATTTAATGAGATTCTGTTCGGAATTTGGTTTCCAGTCATTCCCTTCACTTAAGACTGTTAAGACATTTACAAAGGAAGAGGACAGAAATATTTTCTCTGAGGTTATGGAATCTCACCAGAAAAACCATGATGCAAACAGCAAGCTTATTACTTACATCGCGAAATACTTCCTGTTCCCAAAAGACATGGAAAGCCTTATGTATTTAACGCAGATACTACAGGCACTTTCTGTTAAATACGGTGTTGAACATTTCAGAAGAAACAGGGGTGTATGCATGGGAGCGCTTTACTGGCAGCTTAACGACTGCTGGCCGGGTGCAAGCTTTTCAAGCATTGACTATTTCGGCAGGTGGAAGGCTCTTCAGTATATGTCAAAGAACTTCTTTGCACCTATAGCAGGCTCCATTTTACTTGATGGAAATGTTGCAACAATATATGTTCAGAATGAGACAAGAGATATTGAGCCAAGAAGAGTTAAGATTTCGCTTCAGACATTTGACTTTAGACTTTTACATGAAGCAGAGGTTTCGGTTGAGATAATGCCGGGCGGTGTTGAACTTGTATACTCAATTGACTATACGGAATACATTAAGGGAATTGAAAACCGTGTATTCATGGAAGCAACATTTTATGATGAAGAAGACAATGTTGTATCAAATGAAATAGAAGTATTTGTTCCTTATAAGAGACTGGCACTTGAAAATTCATCCATTTCATATTCGGTTATCGAGCTTCCGGATGAATATGTAATACGAATGATGTCCGGAGGATTTGCGGCATTTGTTGAGCTTGATTTAAGACAGGCTGATGCTGTATTTTCGGAGAATTACTTCCATCTTACATCAAAGAGAGAGAAAGCGGTAAGACTTAAAAAGTCCGATATCAGATACTTAAATGTCGGAACACCTGAAATCCAGAACGGATATGAACTTGAACAGCAGCTTGTAATACGTACATTGAGGGATACATATTGATGAATATACCAAATGATGCAGCAATGCTTTTAAGCTTTGTTAATTTGAAATTACGTGATTATTATAAAAGCCTTGATGACTTCTGCTTGGATGCCGGTATTTCAAAAGAAGAAATTATCGATAAGCTAAAGTCAATAGACTATGAATACGATATAAATACAAATCAGTTTACATAATATGGACTTGTTCGAATTTTTTAAAGAGAATACAGCTAAAAACGAATCGCCTCTTGCAGCAAGATTAAGACCGACTACGCTTGATGAAGTAGTAGGTCAGGAACACATTGTCGGCAAGGGGACGCTTCTTTATCGTGCAATTAAAGCGGATAAACTAAGCTCTATTATTTTTTACGGACCACCGGGGACCGGAAAGACTACTCTTGCAAAAGTGATTGCCAACACTACAAGTGCTGAATTTAAGCAGCTTAATGCAACCGTTGCCGGTAAAAAAGACATGGAAGAGGTAGTAAATGATGCGAAAAACGCCCTTTCTATGTATGGAAAGAGAACAATTCTTTTTATAGACGAAATACACAGATTTAATAAAGCGCAGCAGGACTATCTTCTTCCGTTTGTTGAAGACGGAACAGTTATTTTAATTGGTGCAACTACAGAAAATCCGTATTTTGAAGTGAACGGCGCTTTAATTTCGCGCTCAATAATATTTGAACTCAAGCCTTTGACAAAGGAAAATGTAAAAGAAATACTTAAAAGAGCTGTTTTTGACAAAGAAAAAGGCATGGGAGCATACGATGCCGCAATTGACGAGGATGCGCTTGAGTTTTTATCTGACTTGTCAAACGGTGATGCAAGAACGGCATTAAATGCGATAGAACTTGCGATACTTACTACTGAGCGTTCAGAGGATGGGAAGATTCACATTACGATAGACGTTGCAAGTGAGTGTATTCAAAAGAGACGCACCTACTATGATAAGAATGGTGACAATCACTACGATACAGTCTCTGCTTTTATTAAGAGCATGCGAGGTTCTGATCCGGATGCAGCTGTTTTTTACCTTGCTAAAATGCTGTATGCAGGCGAAAGTGTTACGTTTATAGCAAGAAGAATGATGATTTGCGCATCAGAGGATGTCGGAAATGCTGACCCGCAGGCTCTGCAGGTTGCAGTTGCGGCGTCACTTGCCGTGGAGAGAGTTGGAATGCCGGAAGCACAGATTATTTTATCGCAGGCAGCGGCATATATTGCGACAGCGCCAAAGAGTAATGCAAGCTGTGTGGCAATTGAGGAAGCAATGAGAGCCGTTAACAATACTAAAAATGTTAATATCCCTATTCACCTAAAGGATGCGCATTATAAGGGAGCGGCAAAGCTTGGACATGGAGTTGACTATAAATATGCGCATGATTACAAAAATCACTACGTTAAGCAACAGTACCTGCCATATGAGCTTGAGGGAGAAGAATTCTATCACATCTCGGATATGGGATATGAGGCTAAAATAAAAGAGCATATGAAAAGAATTAAAAAAGAAGCAGATGAATAGGTTGTTTTATGACAGATCCGTTAACTTTAACAAAATTAATAATTTTATATATGCTTAACAAGGCGGGAAATCCCGTCCTTAAAACCCATGTATTCAGTTTTATAATGGATAACGATTATACTAATTACTTTACACTTATGCAAGCCTGTACTGAGCTTTGCGATAATGGACTTGTGGAGACAAGGATTATTATGAATGGTCCGCACCTTGCGATTCTTGATGACGGGGTCGAGACGCTTAGTTCATTTTCTGACAGAATTTCACAGCCTATTAAGGACGATATTAACAATTATCTTAAGGCATGTAATCTTGAGACTAAGTCAAGCCTTAATGTTAATACTAATTATTATAAAGCATCAAGAAACGAGTTTGTTGCGGAACTTAACCTTAAAGAGGAAGGCTCAGAACTGCTTTCTCTTAGGATCTCCATGCCTACGGAAGATTCCGCAAGAGCAATGTGTGAAAATTTCGAAGGAAAAAGTGAAGAACTATACGATTTGATTGTTGATAAATTGCTTTAAGTGTGTTATTATCCCACCTAGGTAAGTTCGTTTCCGGATTATCATATCAGATTATTCCATTTTGAGAATACATACCGTACATCTTGGGTGTCTTTTTCAGAAGACAAATTACCAGCAACTTTTAATTAATACTATATTGTTACAGAGGTTATTTTTTATATATTTAAGGAGAGTATATGAGAGAGAAGTACGAAACGCTGGCACTTGCTGTATTAAAGGACCTTGCAAAGGCAAGAGGAATTAAAATCACAAGTGCAATGAAAAAAGCAGACGTTGTTGAAGCAATGTTAAAAAAAGATGAAGAGGAAAAGTTAGTAAGTGTTTCACCTGAGGAAACAGAGAAGAAAACCGTTGAAGACTTATCGGAGAAGAAAACAGTTGATGACTTATCAGAGGAGAAAAGAAGTCTTGACAGCGGTATAGAAGCTTCCGGAATTCTTGAAGTACTGTCCGAAGGATATGGATTTATAAGAAGTGATAATTATCTTCCGGGTGAAGGTGATGTTTACGTTGCACCGTCACAGATCAGAAGATTTTCACTTAAGACAGGTGATATTGTAGTAGGTAATACTAGAGTTAAAAATCCTACAGATAAGTTTGGCGCACTGTTATTTGTTAAGTCTATTAACGGTATGGATCCTGAGCTTATTGCTAAGAGACCTAACTTCGAAGATCTTACTCCTATTTTCCCTAACAGCAAGCTTTCTTTGGAAAGACCGGGCTGCTCTGTTGCGATGAGAGCAATGGATTTATTCTGCCCTATCGGTAAGGGACAAAGAGGAATGATTGTTTCGCCTCCTAAGGCAGGTAAGACAACACTTCTTAAGGAAGTGGCAAAGTCAATCAAATATAACAATCCCGAAATGCACATTATCATACTTCTTATTGATGAAAGACCTGAGGAAGTTACAGATATAAGAGAAGCTATTGAAGGCGAGAATGTTGAAGTAATTTATTCGACATTTGATGAACTTCCGGAGCATCACAAGAGAGTTTCGGAAATGGTTATCGAGCGTGCGAGACGTCTTGTCGAGCATAAGAAGGATGTTGTAATTCTTCTTGATTCAATTACAAGATTATCAAGAGCATATAACCTTACTGTTCCGCCGAGTGGCAGAACCTTATCAGGTGGTCTTGATCCGGCAGCACTTCATATGCCTAAGAGATTCTTCGGTGCCGCAAGAAATATGAGAGAGGGCGGTTCCCTTACTGTTCTTGCAACAGCACTTATTGATACGGGTTCTAAGATGGACGATGTAGTATACGAAGAATTCAAGGGAACAGGTAACATGGAAATGATTCTTGACAGAAAGCTTTCCGAGAAGAGAATTTTCCCGGCTATTGATATCCCTAAGTCAGGAACACGTCGTGACGACCTTCTGCTTACAGATAAGGAACAGCAGGCTATGAACATACTTCGTAAAGGACTTAACGGACTTAAGCCTGATGAAACCGTTGAGAGAATTTTAGACATGTTTTCTAAGACTAAGACAAACAGCGATTTCTGCGATTATGTTTCAAGGAAAATGTATTATTAATTTTTCCCTTGCATTCATAAAATGCCTATGTTACAATAATTAAGCTGTTTTAAGCAAGAAAGGACGAAAGTCTATGCGATAAACGGCGTCGGTTAAATATCGCGTACAGAGTATTTGATTTACGTCGAGATTAGAGAGGTGCAAAATGAGAGATGGAATCCATCCTGATTTTTATCAGGCAACAGTAACATGTAACTGTGGTAACACATTCGTTACAGGTTCTACAAAGTCAGAAATTCACGTAGAAATCTGTTCAAAGTGTCATTCGTTCTACACAGGCCAGCAGAAGAGTGCAAGAGCTGATGGACGTATTGAGAAGTTCAACAAGAAATACGGCATGAAATAAGTATGACTTATAAAAGCTCGGGTGAAAACTCGAGCTTTTATTATTGTTATGAATTAACTGCAATGAGGTTATTATGGCATTAAAGAAGAAAAGAAGAGACAAAGAGGGCATGTACTCGGGAATAGGCGGTCAGGCTGTCATTGAAGGTATTATGATGAAAAAGGATGACAGGTATGCAATTGCCGTAAGAACTCCGAGTGGATATGTTGATGTCACTATAGAAGAATATGAATCATTTGTTTCATCAAAGCTGCTTCATAAAATACCGTTTATCAGAGGCATCTTTAATTTTATCGATTCACTTATTTTAGGAATCAGAACGCTGAATTACTCGGCTACTTTTTTTGAAGAGCCGGATAAGAAAAAAGCACGTGAGAAGAGAGACGGAAAGTACAGGGGAGCAGCCAAGGAAAAGTTTATCGATAGATTATTAGGTGATAATGCCGATAAGATTTTGTCTGCACTCACCGTAGTATTATCACTTGCATTTGCAATTGTTCTCTTTATGCTTGTACCGTATTTTCTGTCGCAGCTTTTCAGAGTGTTCATAGTAAACAATACTGTAATTGCAATACTTGAAGGCATATTAAGGGTGCTGATTTTTGTACTGTATGTTGTTGCGATTTCTGCAATGAACGACATTAAGAGAGTATATAAATACCATGCTGCGGAACATAAATGCATAAACTGTCTTGAAAGCGGTAAAATTCTCAATGTGGAAAATGTCAGAAAATCTTCAAGGCTTCATAAGAGATGCGGAACAAGCTTTATGTTCTTTGTTGTATTTGTAAGTATTATTTTATTTATGTTCATCCGTGTTGAAGACCCTGTCATGAGAGTTGTGATAAGGCTTTTGCTTTTGCCTGTAATAGCAGGAATTTCATATGAAATAATAAGACTTGCGGGTAAATTCAATAATCCTGTATTGAATCTCCTGTCAGCACCGGGTATGATGTTGCAACGCTTAACTACGTGTGAACTGGATGGAGCTTTGGTTAAGTCAGACACAACCGGTAAGACATTTAAGGATGATGATATAATCGAAGTTGCAATAGCTGCCGTTGATCATATTTTTGACTGGAAAGCTTACCTTATTCAAAAGCATGGATATACGGAAGAAGATTTTATTGTAAACAGAGAAGATTAATTTTTAAAATGACATATTCAGAGCTTTTTGAAAAAAGCGTTATTCAATTAAAAAATGCATCAATTGAAGAGGCTTCATCAGATGTCACTCTTCTTTTTGACTATATTCTTGGCGTTGACAGAGCATTTATGTTTATGAACGGTAATGATACCGTCCCGGATGATGCTTGCGATAAATTACTTAATGCAGTAAGCATTCGTGAAAAAAGAGTACCGCTTCAGCATATAACAGGGTTTCAGAATTTTATGGGTCTTGAATTCAAAGTATCTAAGGACGTTTTAGTTCCAAGATTTGATACTGAGTGTCTTGTTGAAGAGGCGATGCTTGTTACAAATGATAACGACAAGGTACTTGATATATGCACCGGCAGCGGCTGCATAATTATTTCATTAATGAACTATAAAAACGGCATTGAAGGGTACGGAGTTGATATATCTAAAGAAGCTTTAAATCTTGCAAATGAAAACGCGGAAAGATTATGTAAACCTGACAACAAACCGCAGTTTATATTAAGCGATTTATTTGAAGGAGTAAATCATACGGATTTTGATGTAATTGTTTCTAATCCGCCATATATCAAAACCTCGGATATTGAGACATTAATGAGTGAAGTAAAGGATTATGATCCATATATTGCACTTGATGGTGGAGAAGACGGTCTGTTATTTTACAGAGAAATTGCCTTAAAAGCACCTGATTATCTTAAAAAGGGAGGATATCTTCTCGTTGAAATCGGGTTTGATGAAGGCGATGCGGTAAAAGAACTGTTAATTCAAAACGGATTTGACTGCGTTAAAATAATAAAAGACCTTGCAGGATGTGACAGAGTAGTAAGTGGAAGAAAACAGAGGTAATTATGTTTGATAAGTTAGAAGATTTGTTAATCAGATATCAGGAAATAATGAACGAGCTTTCGGAGCCGGGAGTTGCCGATAATCCACAGCGCTTTAAGAAACTTATGAAGGAACAAAGTGATTTGGCTCCATTGGTTGAAGCTTATACAGACTATAAAAAGGCTAAGCATGACATTGAAGATTCTCTTATGATGCTTGATGAAGAGTCTGATGCGGATATGAAGGAAATGCTTAGGGAAGAGCTTTCAGATGCAAAGAAGAAGGCAACAGAGCTTGAAGAAAAGCTTAAAATTTTGCTCCTTCCAAAAGACCCTAACGATGATAAAAACGTAATTGTCGAAATCAGAGCGGGTGCCGGGGGCGAAGAAGCGGCTCTTTTTGCGGCGGAAATATACAGAATGTATGTGCACTATGCCGAGGGAAGAGGCTGGAAGTGCGGTCTTGTTGAATGCGATGACACGGGAATTGGCGGAATGAAGTCGGTTACTTTTACAATTACCGGTGCCGGAGCATATTCAATTATGAAATATGAGTCAGGTGTACACAGAGTACAGCGTGTGCCTGAAACCGAGTCAGGCGGAAGAATCCATACATCAACAATTTCAGTTGCTGTTATGGCGGAAGTAGATGATGACATCGAAATCGATATCCCTGAAAAGGATATCCGAATTGACGTAATGAGAGCGTCGGGAAATGGTGGACAGTGTGTAAATACTACTGATTCCGCTGTAAGACTTACTCATTATCCAACAGGTATCGTTATTTATTCTCAGACAGAAAAGTCACAGCTTCAGAATAAGGAAAAGGCATTCAATCTCCTTCGTGCAAAGCTCTATGATTTGAAGATGCAGGAAATGCACGATGCCGAGGCAGAGCTTAGAAGAAGCCAGATTGGTACGGGTGACCGTTCAGAGAAGATTCGTACATATAACTTCCCTCAGGGACGTTGTACAGACCATAGAATCAACCTTACTCTTTACAAGCTTGATAAGATTATGAACGGTGATATTCAGGAAATTATTGATGCCTGTATAGCAGCCGATCAGGCCGCAAAACTTGCTAAGATGCAGGAAGAGTAAATTATGATGCTTGACATCAAATTCATTTAATACTATTATACAGTATGTTGCTAGGGGAGGACTTTTAGTCCTGAGATTCAAACCCTCACTACTTAACGTTTCAAAGTAGTCCCCTCCGTAAATTTTATTTATAGGAGGATTTTTTATGTCACAGAAAACACAACTTTTAGTGGAAGGTGCAGTAGTAATCGCTCTTGCCACAGTATTAAGCTTTATCCGTATCATTAAGATGCCATGGGGAGGCTCGGTAACACTTTTATCAATGCTTCCAATTGTTATTTACTCAATTAAGAACGGTGTTAAGAACGGACTTTTGGTAGCATTTGTTTATTCGCTTGTACAGTTTGGACAGGGTGTTATTGACGGTCTCTTTGGCTGGGGACTTACACCGGGTTCACTTATCGCATGCATACTTATTGACTACATTATTGCGTTTACTGTTCTTGGACTTGCAGGACTTTTCAGGGAAAAAGGACTTAGCGGATGGATTATAGGAACAGTACTTGCGATTGTATTAAGACTTTTTATGCATTTCTTAAGCGGAGTAGTAATCTGGAAGAGTTTTGGAGAACTCTGGGGTGGATTTGCAACCGAGAACACTGTTCTTTACAGTCTCCTTTATAACGGAGCATATATGGTTCCTGAAATTATCTTTACTGTAATCGGTGCTGTAGTGTTATTTAAGGCACCACAGACAAGAAAATATATTCTTTCTGAGAAATAATACTTAAATTTTACTTAAATTATATAAACAAAAATACCAAAGAGCAGTAGAAATACTGCTCTTTATTTATTACAATTCAATATACTAAAAACGCCAAATTGGTAATAAAATGGATGTATGATTAACGCGGCAAAAAAAGACTATTCGAATATGGTCTCGGGACCGACTTTTCTAAAGATGATTATATTTTCGGTTCCGGTTATTTTATCAGGCATTCTGCAGCTATTGTTTAATGCCTGTGACATTATTGTTGTCGGAAATTTTGCCGGAGATGCATCACTTGCAGCTGTCGGTTCCACATCGTCGTTAATCAATCTGTTTACAAATCTATTCATAGGATTGTCTGTGGGTTCTAATGTGTTGATTGCACACTTTGTCGGCTCAAATGATAAGTCCAAGGTTTCCCTGACAGTTCATACAAGTATTGTTTTGGCGATAATCTGCGGTGTATTCTTATCAGTAGCGGGATTTATTTTTGCAAATCCTATACTGAAATTAATGGGCAGCCCTGATGATGTAATAATGCTTGCAACGCTTTATTTAAAGATATATTTTCTTGGAATGCCGGCATTGCTTATATACAATTTTGGCGCCGCAATCCTTCGTGCAGTAGGAAATACAAAGCACCCGCTTTATTTCCTTACAATTTCGGGTGTATTAAACATATTACTGAATCTTCTTCTTGTAATATGCTTTTCGATGGGAGTTGCCGGTGTTGCTATTGCAACAGTAGTATCCGAATATTTATCGGCAGCGCTGATAATATGGTATCTTAGTGAAAAAAGCGAAGAGTTAAAGCTGACACGTTCCGATTTAAAGATAGACCCATACATATTAAAAAGAGTTATCGCCATTGGAATTCCCGCAGGATTACAGGGCACTATTTTCTCACTTTCAAATGTTGTAATCCAGTCAGCGATAAATTCATTTGGCTCAGATGTAGTTGCCGGTAATTCGGCTACAATGAACATAGAAGGCTTTGTATATATGGCTATGAATGCAATATATCAGACTGCAATTACATTTGTAGGTCAGAACTACGGTGCAGGAAAGAAGAAGAGAGTATTAAGATGTACACTTCAGGCAGAGGCGATTGTAGTAATAGTAGGACTTTTCTTCGGAGTGAGTGCATATATATTCAGTACTGAGCTGTTGCATATTTATTCCGGTTCGCCGGCAGTAGTTGAGGCAGGCAAAATCCGCTGCGCATACATTCTTCCAATTTATTTTTTGTGCGGTTCAATGGATGTAATGGTTGGAGCATTAAGAGGTATTGGACAGTCTGTCGTACCTATGGTAACATCATTAATCGGAGCATGTGCATTGAGGCTTGTTTGGATTTCAACAGTATTCAAAATGCACAGAACTACAGGAATGCTATATATTTCATATCCGATTTCATGGATAATTACTTTAATCGCGCATATTGCATTTTTTGTATATTTTTATAATAAAATACCAAAGGAGAAAGAGTAGAAGTACTTAAGGAGAAGCAATGGAAAAACTTAAACCAAAATTATTTTCAGTGATGAAGGGGTATGATAAGTCCCAGTTTGTGAAAGACGTTGTTGCGGGAATTATTGTTGCCATTATTGCATTACCGCTTTCAATTGCACTTGCAATTGCATCCGGTGTAACACCTGCGGCAGGTATTTATACTGCAATAATAGCAGGCTTTTTAGTTTCGTTTTTAGGCGGAAGCAGAGTTCAGATTGCGGGACCTACTGCGGCATTTGCAACTATAGTTGCAGGTATTGTTGCAAAGGACGGAGTGACAGGACTCATGTGTGCGACAATTCTTGCCGGTATTTTCCTGATTATTATGGGATTTCTTAAGTTTGGAGGACTGCTTAAGTATATTCCGTATACAATTACAACGGGATTCACGGCAGGTATTGCGGTGACGCTTTTTATCGGGCAGCTTAAGGATTTCTTAGGCCTTACATATCCTGAAGGAACGGTAACAATTGAGACAGTCGAAAAAGTTGAAGCAGTTGCCAAAAACTTTTCAACAATTAATGAAATGTCACTTTTAATCGGTGTCATCTGTCTGGTTATTTTATTTGTATGGCCTGTTATATTCAAAAAATCAAAGATTCCTGCATCACTTATTGCAGTTATCGTTTCTGCTTTAATTGTTAAAATCGGAAAGCTTGATGTTAATACAATCGGAAGTCTTTATCCTGAGCTTTCAAATAAGCTTCCTGTATTTTCGGTGACAAAGGACATATTCTCAATTTCGATGATTAAATCACAGCTTTCAAATGCATTTACAATCGCAGTGTTAGCAGGTATTGAATCACTTTTATCGGCAGTTGTTGCCGACAGTATGATTGCATCAAAGCATCGTTCCAACATGGAGCTTGTAGCACAGGGTGTTGCCAATATCGGTTCCGCATGCTTTGGCGGTATCCCTGCAACAGGCGCCATTGCAAGAACTGCAGCCAACATTAAGAACGGCGGAAGAACTCCGATTGCCGGAATGGTTCATTCGGTTACACTTGTTCTTGTACTTGTTCTTCTTATGCCGCTTGCAAAGCTTATTCCGATGCCTTGTATTGCAGCAATACTATTCCAGGTTGCGTATAACATGTGCGGTTTTGAGAAATTCGTGCATTTAATTAAGACATCACCTAAGTCGGATATAATAGTTTTACTATTAACATTTGTCCTTACGGTAGTATTTGACCTTGTAGTTGCTATCGAAGTGGGACTTGTAGCTGCAGCATTCTTATTCATGAAGAGAATGAGCGATGTATGTCATGTCAACAGCTGGAAGAAAATAGGAGATGAGGATGTCGATCCGGATGCTACATCTCTTAAGGAAATTCCTGATGATACATTGGTATATGAATTCAACGGACCGTTATTCTTTGCGGCAGCAGACCAGATTTTCAAGCTTACAATTGATAAGCAGTATAACTTCCTGATACTTAGAATGAGAGGCGTTGACGCAATTGATGCAACAGCAATGCACAATTTCGAGGCTATGTATGAAGAGTGCAGACAAAAGCACGTTCAGGTTATTTTCTCCCATGTTAATGATCAGCCGTTAAGTGTTATGGAAAAAGCCGGATTTGTTGACTTAGTCGGAAGGGAGTTCTTCTGTGATCATATAGATGATGCGTTAGCACTTGCCAAATCACTTGAGGAGTTTGTTCAGGAGACTAACTTTAAAAGACAGGCTAAGCGTATAAAGGAAGAAAAAGAAAACACTGAAAATCAGTGATTTTCAATGTAGTCTTTAGTAAATAAGAGAGCGCCTTCGTTATTAAGATGTGAAGAATCGCCAAAGTATTTATCGTCATAGACGGGAATCTTAGTTTCTACACTGATTCCCGGATGTGACGATTTAATATTTTTTAAATAGGAATAAAAATCATCTTTGTATGAAGGCTTTAAATTATTATAGCTTGATTCGTTCATCGGAGGGATTGCTAACACAGCGTTTATGTTATTCTCTTCAATCAGACATAATAGCTTGTTCAAATACACATCAAGTAAAAGCGCATCACCTGTTCTGTGCATCTGCTCGTAACCCGTTTCGTAATTTAAATCAGAACACCCTTTTGCCGTACCAAATTCACCGTATCCTGAGTCGGCTGATATTTTATTGTATTCCTCGCTGTTTTCTGAGTATCTTCCGATTAATTCAGAGTTAATTAATGCCGGCAGGTATTTATCGGGAAATCTCAATCTGTAGCTTAACAGGTCATCTTTATATCCCTTTTTTATTAAAGTCTCAGAATTACATGCTTTTGCATATGAGAAGAGTTCACTCATATCGGATACAGATAAATAGTTAAAATATGCCGTTCTTGTCCAGAAATTGTCGATAATCGAGTAGTGGAAAGGCGCAAACATTACTATTATATTTTCGGGACATCCGTTATTTTTAATGTAGCTGTTTAATGTATAGTACATTTCTATCGATGTTGCACCACCAACAGCAAGGTTAACAGTATCAGTATCAAATTCCGACGGAACAAGGTCAGCCATTGCGCGCGAGTCACCAAGAATAATAGTGTCAGCAGAAGCTTTTTTAGTCATTTCCTTTGTGTATTTCCATGATGGGTATTCAATGTCCATATATCCAAACGGAAATAAAGCGGTATATAAAACTACCGCAATCACCGGAAGTAAAGCAACTATACATTTTAAAACAAATTTAAAATTCTTCATATTATGTAAACCAATGAGTTGAAGACACATTTCTTCGGTTTATGCCAATAATCAGCCTAAAATCCGGAATAAATGAACTCCGTCATATTCAAATTCAAAGAAAGAACAATCATAATTATTAATGTATAATATACAGCCCATCTTACAGGAGCTTTGACATTTGTAAGGATACAAGATACGTCACATTTCTTTATCTCGCACATTACATCCGCTGTTACAAGTATAATAATTGCAAAAAGAGCGAATATCATATTATTGACTCCAAGACCAACATTCCAAAACGTGCCGTCAAATAAATTGCTTAACCTAAAATCTGAAACAAGTCTTGAAAGTATTGTATTAGCTTCATAAACGGAAGATGACCTGAAATAAACCCAGGTGAAGCTTATAAGTATAAATGTTAAAGTTGTCTCTATTACACGTACTGCTTTCGGGTTATTAATAAAAGCTGATATTTTTGTTTTTACAGGCTTAATAATATCACCTATTACCTGATAAATTCCGTTTAGAAAGCCCCAAATAACAAAGGTTATGTTTGCGCCGTGCCATAGTCCTGACACAACAAAAACTATCATTATATTAATGTATTTCCTGATTCGGCCTTTCCTGTTGCCACCAAGCGGGATGTATAAGTAGTCTCTAAACCACGTTGACAATGAAATGTGCCAGCGTCTCCAGAAGTCTGATACTGATGTTGAAAAATACGGCTGTCTAAAGTTGGTAATAATTTCTATCCCCATCACCCTGCACATACCTATTGCAATGTATGAATAGCCTGAAAAGTCGCAATAAATAAGCAATGTATATGCAAGAATTGCAATTAACAGGGCAACACCGGATTTATTAAGATAATCAGCGAAAACATAGTCTGAAAGTATTGTCATTCTTGAAACGATTACGATTTTCAAAAAATAGCCAAACAGCATAAGGGTGAGCCCTTCTTTTGCACGTGTTTCATTGAAGTTGGCTTTTAAGTCAAGCTGTGGGATAAGATGTTTAGCACGTTCAATGGGACCAGATAAAATGAGCGGGAAAAACGATACGAAAAGGGCATATTTAAATATGTTCTTTTCGGGTTCTAAATCACCGTTATATATGTCAAAAACGTATGTGAGTGACTGGAACGTAAAAAATGAAATTCCGGCAGGCAGAATAAGATTCAATCTTACATCGGAATTTATAAGTTCTAAGAAGA
This sequence comes from Lachnospiraceae bacterium, assembly GCA_004552595.1. GTDB lineage: Bacteria > Bacillota > Clostridia > Lachnospirales > Lachnospiraceae > UBA2868. The sequence continues at coordinate 25,446 of SFNX01000023.1, forward strand.
AGTTCTCGTATTTATAAATAACAAGCATGAAAATGTTGAATATAACCGCAAGGGCAAGCAGTATACGCCTCAAGGTTAATCCATTGGCACGATGTATTAAGTCTCCGAAAAGCCATGTAATTATAGTTGAAATAATAAGAAGCGAGACGAAAGCATCGTCCAGTGAACAATAAAAATAATAGCTGCAAAATAGCAGCCAAACATATCTGAATCTTGCAGGTACAAAAAAATAAACTGCAATACATATTGGTAAAAATATATAAAATGAAAGACCTGTTAACGTCATAATACATTAATAATAATACAAAATCATTGATTTGTCTTGTACCTTTGGAAAAATCTTTTATAATGGTAAGTGTCTGTTAACGAGGGGATATTTATAAAGAAGAAAAGAAGGATAGAAGGTCAATATGTCAGATAAAAATAAACGAGAAGTAAATAATAATAAAACGAATGTTAAAAAAGAAGTATTTGAGTGGATATTCAGTATAGCAATCGGCGTAATCATCGCTGTTCTTATTAACCGGTTTGTGTTAATTAATGCAAGAGTTCCGTCAGCGTCAATGGAAAATAATATTATGACGGGTGACAGATTATTTGGATACAGACTTGCATATGTTAACGAGGAGGTAGAGAGAGGGGATATTGTTATTTTTAAATTCCCTGATGATGAATCACAGCTGTTCATTAAGAGGGTGATAGGGCTTCCTAACGAGACTGTTACAATTATTGACGGTAAGGTTTACATTGATGATAATAAGGAACCGCTTTATGAGCCATATCTTGCGCAGGAAATGGTTGGTACTTTTGGACCGTATGAGGTGCCGGAAAATTGCTATTTCATGCTTGGCGACAACAGGAACTACTCAAGAGATTCAAGATTCTGGGAAAATACATATGTAAGCAAGGACAAAATACTCGGAAAGGCGCTTTTCAGATATTTCCCTAAAATCAGTACGATAGAGAATGCAAATCCGACATATTGATTTTGGTACACTTTATATTGAATGAATTATGTATGGGTTGAATGATTACTAAAATAATGATATAATCGTGAAGTTATTGTGAGGCAGGGAAGAGTATAGATGGGACGAATGTCCTTAGGATAACGGAGGAATTAAGACTAATATGAAAAAAAGATATTTATTACTGGTTCTTTCATTAGTTGCCGCTGTGTCATTTGCGGGATGTAAGGATAAGGAAGAACCTCAGGCGAACGCGCCTGCACCGACAATACAGGTTGTAACAGATACTCCTACTATCACTACAGAGGATGCACCTGTAGAGGAAGAAAGCCGCGAGGGAATGTATCGCTCAGAGCTTACAAATGAATGGATTGATGAGGCATTAAAGGATCAGAGACCAATTGCAGCAATGGTAGATAATGAGAAGACAGCACTTCCTCATTATGGATTATCAAAGGCAGATATCGTATATGAAATGACTAACTCAACACTTAATGATGGTGTTACTCGTTTCATGGTACTCTTTAAGGATTACAACAGCGTAGACCAGATTGGTTCAATCCGTTCTGTACGTCCTACTAACCTTGTAATTGCACCTGAATGGGACGCAATTGTATGTCATGACGGTGGACCATTCTACATTGATGATTACCTTGCTAATGATTACGTAGACCATTTCTCAGGAACATTCTCACGTGTGGATAACGGTAAGTCAAGAGAGTTTACAGAGTATATCCTTCCTGGAGATATGGATAAGAACTTCTCATCAAGCAGTGTATCACCTACATATACAAGCTACTATAAGGGACAGAACCACTTTAATTTTGCAAGTGAATCTGCACCTGTAGATTTATCATCATATTCGGATGCAATCAGTGCTACAACTGTTAAGCTTCCATTTAATCACAATAAACCATCTTTAGAATATGATGAGTCAACACAGAAGTACAAGTATTCTGAGTATGGTCAGGCACATGTTGATCCGGGCAACAATAATGAACAGCTTGCATTTGACAATGTTCTTCTTCAGAATGCAAGATACGTTAAGTTCGATGATAACGGATACATGATGTTCTATGCTAAGGACACAGGCCGTGAGGGTTATTACATTACTAAGGGCAAAGCAATTAAGATTACATGGACAAAGCCTGAAGATGACTGTGAACCTACAAGATACTATGATTCAACAGGAACAGAGATTACTATCAACACAGGTAAGACATATATTGCGCTTATTCCTGATGATAAGTACTCAGGCTTAGAAATTAAGTAATTTATTTGTATCAGATAACGTCGAAAGGACTTTGCACCTTTCGACGTTTTTTTATATACTATATATATGAATATTATTGAATACGTTGAGAAAAACGGAATATATGATTTTAGTCAGGCTCCATTTTGTGAAGTGGACAGCCTTGTTATTTCGCAGCTTTCTTACCTTAAGTTTGAGGGCATTGTACCGGGACCAAGTGAAAATAAAGACGGAATTGTACTATCGGATATCGTAAAAAGCGAAAAATATGATTCAATTTATCACGATGAGAGGTACAGGGAAATAAACAGTCGCTTTTTTAATGCTTTATGTAAAAGCATAAGATTTGGCAGACTTATCCTTAACAATTTCTTAGATGTTATCGACGGTAGCCTGGACATTCAGTTTTCTGCCATGACGGTTGAAGATGATAAGGGATTTAAGTATGTTGTGTTCAGAGGTACAGACGACAGCCTTATCGGCTGGAAAGAAGACCTTAATATGACGTTTAAGACACCGGTGCCTGCTCAGAAATATTCTGTTAAATATCTTGAAAAGGTTGCTTCATATCTTGAAGGTGATTTTATTGTCGGCGGACATTCCAAAGGTGGAAATCTTTCAGTATATGCCGCCATGAACTGCAGTGATGAGGTTAGAGACAGAATAATAAGAATTTATTCGCACGATGGTCCAGGATTCATTACGGAACTGCTTGAAGACTCGTGTTATGATAAGATAAAGGACAGAATTGTGAAGTTCGTTCCAAAATCAGCAGTTGTAGGGCTTTTTGGCAATGTAGAGGATTATATTGTTGTTGACTGCGAGAAAATGGGAGTTAAGCAGCATAATCCGTATAACTGGATAATAGAGGGCTTTGAATTTAAGAAGACAGAACATATAGGCAAAATTTCAAGCATGCAGGCTGAAGCAATAAATAACTGGTCTAAGGAAATGACAAAAGAGAAATGGGCTCTTTTATCTGACCAGATATTCGGGGTTTTTGAAAAAGCCGGCGTTACTAATTTGAATGATTTTAACGAAGACTTTTGGGGTACACTATCAAGGGTGCGACTCGCAACGGAAACTATAGATAACGAAACAAAGGAACAGATTAAGGGAATATTCGGAATGTTCATGGATTCTGCAACACATGTTGCAAAGGAAGAAGCCAAGGAAAAGGCAAAGGAAACGGTAAGCCATATAGAACATAGAAGGAAGTCTAAATGAAGCACTTGATTGTAAAAGTAAATGCAATAATACTGATTTTTGCTATATGTATAATAATGACCGGCTGTAATGCAAATAAGAAACAGTCGGATTACAAGCTTGGCATAGAAGCATTAGAACAGCAAAACTATAACGAAGCATTAAATCACTTTAAGGCTTCCTATGAAAAGGGAGAAGAAGTGAGATTGTCGCTTAGGGGAGAAGGGCTGGCATATCTTGGATTATCCAAATACGATGAGGCACTTTCTTCGTTTAAGTCAGCACTTGAAGAATCTAACGGTCTGGTAAAAAGTGTAGATTATGATATTAACTATTACATGGCTGTTGCGGAATTTAAATCCGGAAAGATTGAAGATGCAATTAAAACATATACAAATATTATTGCCGTAAATAAGAATGAGGCAGATGCATATTATTTAAGAGGAAAATCATACCTGGAACTTGGAAAGCCTGATGAAGCCAAGGCGGATTATGATAAAGCCACTGAACTTGATAAGGACAATTCAAGACTCTATATTAATATTCATGATGACCTTTTGGCAAAGGGCTATGAATCAGATGCCAAGTCGTATATAAATAAAGGAATAGCGTCGGTTAGCAAACCTTCCACATATGAGCTTGGAATATTTAACTATTACCTTGGCGACTACACTCAGGCAAGAAATTATTTCGAGGAATCAAACGAAACTAAAAAGACAGAAGAAGGCATTATTTATTTGGCGAAGACATATGTTGCGCTTGATGATAAGAACTACGCTATTGCATTATATGAGGAGTTTACGGAAAATAACAAAACAGCTGATATTGTTTACAATGAAATTGGATTACTCAAGTATGAAAACAAAGATTACGAGGGTGCGCTTGCTGCATTTAAGTCAGGACTTGAAAATGAGAATGCAGTAAGCAAACAGTCGTTATTGTATAATGTAGTTGTTACATATGAGATGATGGGTGACTTTTCTGAGGCTAAAAAACAGATGGAATTATATTTAGAACAGTTTCCGGGTGATGAAAAAGCCAAGAGAGAATACGTATTCTTAAGCACACGATAAGCATATTTTGTACGAATTATCTTAAATTGATTATGTAAACCACAATATCTGGTGTTTTTAAAATTGACATAGTAAAACCACAATGTTATACTTTAACATATGTGGTTTTTCTGTTTTTTTAATCCGTTTGATGAACCGCGTATTTATGAGGATTTTATACAGGGGAATAAATAATTCGTTGACTGTAACGGTCAATAAGGGAACAGAAGGGAGAACTTGTGGGATGTTCAAAGTTATAAAGAGAGACGGCCAGGTCGCCGACTTCAATCTTACGAAAATCAACGATGCTATCATGAAAGCGTTCAGCGCTTGTGAGAAGCAGTATACTAACGAGATTATCGATCTGTTGGCGTTAAGGGTTACCGCCGATTTCCAGAGCAAAGTTAAAGACGGACAGATAAGCGTTGAGGATGTTCAGGATTCGGTTGAGACCGTGCTTGAGCAGGCCGGCTATACAGATGTTGCAAAGGCTTATATTTTATACCGTAAGAACAGGGAGAAAATCCGTAACATGAAGTCTACTATCCTTGATTACAAGGAAGTGGTTAACAGCTATGTTAAGGTTGAGGACTGGAGAGTTAAGGAGAACTCAACCGTTACATATTCGGTGGGCGGACTTATTCTTTCTAATTCGGGAGCGGTAACCGCTAATTACTGGTTATCCGAAATATATGATCAGGAAATTGCCGATGCACACAGAAATGCGGATATTCATATTCACGATTTATCGATGCTTACAGGATACTGTGCAGGATGGTCGCTTAAGCAGCTTATCAAGGAAGGCCTTGGCGGAGTTAACGGTAAAATAACATCTGCTCCGGCTGCACATCTTTCTGTATTGTGCCACCAGATGGTAAACTTCCTTGGAATTATGCAGAATGAATGGGCAGGAGCTCAGGCATTTTCTTCATTTGATACATATCTTGCACCATTTGTTAAGGTTGACAACCTTTCATACGATGAGGTTAAGAAGTGCATCGAATCATTTATTTATGGAGTTAATACTCCAAGCCGTTGGGGAACACAGGCTCCGTTTTCTAACATAACACTTGATTGGACAGTTCCTGATGACCTTGCAGAGCTTAACTGTATTGTCGGTGGCAAGGAGATGGACTTTAAGTATAAGGACTGCAAGAAGGAAATGGATATGGTTAACAAAGCCTTCATCGAGACGATGATTGAAGGTGATGCTAACGGAAGAGGCTTCCAGTATCCTATTCCTACATATTCCATTACAAAAGATTTTGACTGGTCTGATACTGAAAACAACCGCCTGTTATTTGAAATGACATCTAAATACGGCACACCGTATTTTTCAAATTATATTAATTCGGATATGGAACCTAGCGATGTTCGAAGCATGTGCTGCAGACTCCGTCTTGATTTAAGAGAGCTTCGTAAGAAGTCAGGAGGATTCTTTGGTTCAGGTGAGAGCACAGGTTCGATAGGCGTTGTTACTATCAATATGCCTCGTATCGCATATCAGGCAATGGATAAATCGGATTTTTACACAAGGCTTGACAGAATGATGGATATTGCCGCAAGGTCACTTGCCGTTAAGAGAAGAGTTATTACTAAGCTTCTTGATGAGGGATTATATCCATATACTAAGAGATATCTGGGAACATTTGATAATCATTTCTCAACTATCGGACTTGTAGGAATGAATGAAGTCGGACTTAATGCCAACTGGTTAAGAGCTGACCTTACCGATACTAAAGTACAGGAATTTACTAAGGAAGTTCTTAATCATATGAGGAACAGACTTTCCGATTATCAGGAGAAGTACGGAGACTTATATAATCTTGAGGCTACTCCTGCAGAGTCTACTTCATATAGACTTGCAAAGCATGATAAGAAGAAGTTCCCTGCAATCAAGACAGCAGGAAAGCCGGGAGATACACCTTATTATACTAACAGCTCACACCTTCCTGTCGATTACACAGCTGACATTTTTGATGCGCTTGATATCCAGGATGAGCTTCAGACATTGTATACATCCGGAACGGTATTCCATGCATTCCTTGGTGAGAAGCTTCCTGACTGGAAGGCTGCAGCTAATCTCATAAGGAAAATTGCCGAGAATTACAAGCTTCCATATTATACACTTTCACCTACATATTCAGTATGTAAGGAACACGGTTATCTTGCAGGTGAACAGAAGAGATGTCCGCATTGTAATGCTGTTACAGAAGTATACTCAAGAATAACAGGATATTACAGACCTGTTCAGAACTGGAATGACGGCAAGACTCAGGAATATAAGAACAGAGTTGTATACGATATTGCCAATTCATCAATGAAGAGACCGATAACGACTATGGTTAAGCTTTCGTCAAATGATGAAGTTGAAATTTCCAAGGTTGAAAATGTGACATATCTTTTTACTACGAAGACATGTCCTAACTGTAAGATTGCAAAGGAAATTCTTAAGGATATACCTTATGTTCTTATTGATGCAGAGGAAAATGCTGAGCTTACTAAAAAGTATGGGGTAATGCAGGCACCGACGCTTGTAGTATGTGCTAACGGCAATGTTACTAAATTTGCTAATGTTTCCAATATTAAGAAATTTGCGGATTCCCTTAAGAAGGAAATGGTTGAGGCATAATAAACAATACAGAGGTTAACTATGATATCTACACTCATTGAGAAAATTAAAAAGACAAATGCGCCAATATGCGTAGGGCTCGATCCGATGCTTGATTATATTCCTTCGCACATTCTTAATAAGGCAATTGAAGAGGAGGGCAAGGTTAATCTTAATGCTGTTGCCAATGCGGTTTTTGAATATAACAAAGGAATTATTGATGCTACATATGACTTGATTCCTTCTGTAAAGCCTCAGATTGCGATGTATGAGCAGTTTGGAATTAAAGGACTTGAGGCATTTTTGAAGACGGTTAAATATGCTAAGGAAAAAGGACTTGTTGTTATCGGAGACATAAAGAGAGGTGATATAGGTTCCACTTCAACAGCATATGCAACAGGTCATATCGGTAAGGTTAATATTAAAGGTGAAATTCTTGATACTTTTGATGAAGATATAGTTACGGTTAATCCGTATCTTGGAACAGATGGAGTAAAGCCGTTTATTGATGTATGTAACGAATACAATAAAGGTATTTTTGTTCTTGTTAAGACTTCCAACAAATCAAGCGGAGAATTCCAGGATAGAGAATTAACAGAGACAGGAAAGCCACTCTATGAGACAGTAGGTGCCAAGGTTAATGAATGGGCGCTTGAGTCTATGGATGGAGACTATTCAAATGTTGGTGCTGTAGTTGGTGCCACATATCCTGAAATGGGAAAGATTCTACGTGATATTATGCCTAAGTCTTATATTCTTGTACCGGGATATGGCGCTCAGGGAGGAAAGGGCTCAGATCTTAAGCCGTTCTTTAATTCAGACGGACTTGGCGCAATAGTAAATTCTTCGAGAGGAATAATCGCAGCATACAAGCAGGAGCAGTATGCTAAGTATGGTGAAGAACATTATGACGAAGCTGCAAGAGAAGCAGTGCTTTACATGAAAAAAGATATTATTGAAGGTGCCGGATTATAATGGATAATTCAATAACAGTTGATATTGACAGACTTAACAGAATACAGATACAGCTTAACGAAGCGGTAGACTCTAAGACGGTAGCCGGCTGTTCATGCCTTGTGGCAAAAAACGGTGAGGAGCTTGGATACTATGAAGCGGGCTATAGAGATATAGATAACGCTCTTCCCATTACAAGAGATACGATATTCAGATTGTTTTCGATGAGCAAGCCTATTACAAGTATTGCGGTTATGCAGCTTATTGAAAACGGAAGACTTTGCATGTCTGATCCTGTCAGCAAATTTCTTCCGGGATTTAAGAACCAAAGGTGCTATAGAAACGGTAAGATAACAAGTGTTACCGATGAGGTTACCGTTAAAAATCTTCTTGATATGACATCGGGACTCTGTTATCCCGGTGAAATATATGAAGCTGAGAGAGACACTGCTGTTTTCTTAGAAGAAGCATCTAAGAAAATGCACACCGAAAATGAAATGACAACGTATGAGCTTTGCAATGAGCTTGGAAAGCTTCCGCTTGCCTTTAATCCGGGGGATAAGTGGAATTACGGACTTTCAGCGGATGTTTTGGGTGCAATTGTTGAAATAGTAAGTGGAATGAAATATTCAGAGTATTTATCTAAAAATATTTTTGAACCACTTGGCATGAAAGATACAGGATTCTTCGTTCCGAAGGAAAAGCAGGAAAGGCTTGCAAGAGCCTACAATTCCGACGGCGTTAGATTTAGTGAGTATACAGGGGAGAACTTACTCATACAGAGCAGGATGGAGGAGCAGCCTAAATTCGAATCGGGTGGCGCAGGATTGGTGTCAACGATTGATGATTATTCTAAAATCTGTCAGATGTTTTTGAATAACGGAGAATTAGGCGGACATAGGATCCTTCATCCTGAAACAATCCGTTTTATGAGCCTTGGAAGTCTTAATGAAGCACAGAGAAGCTGCATTGGCGGATGGAATTACCTTAATGGTTACACATACGGGAATCTTTTAAGAATTCTTAAATATCCGGGTGAGGCTGTATCACTTGGCGTAAAGGGTGAATTCGGCTGGGACGGCTGGCTTGGAGTATATGTTTCGATTATTCCTGAGTATGATATGTATATTCTTTATATGCAGCAAAAGCCTGATACCGGAACGACAGATGTAGTTAATAAGATAAGAAATGTAATTTTTTCTTCGATAATGTAATTGTTGATTCTTAATTAGTAGGAAGCAGGCTACATTTAATACAATATCGGGGAGGAATATTAATATATATACTACATATATATACATATTTATGGTAAAATAGAATGGATATTGTCCATTCTATTTTCGCTTTATTGTATGCTATGGACAATTACTGTTTATTATATTGCATATTATTCGTATGAAAGGATAGTGCACTGCACAAGGTATAATTTATGGGCATTTTTGTAGGAATTGTTGTACTTGTGATTATTGTTGCAGTTGTAATTGCAGCAGTGACCGGAGCGATTGGCGGAGTTATCGGCGGCGATGTCGACGAGGAAGACTAGAGGACTTTTATGAATTATAGAAGCGACAAATACGGAAATAAAATATCTCTTTTGGGATACGGATGCATGCGCTTCACCAAGAAAGGTTCTTCAATCGACATTGATAAGGCTACTGAGGAAGTTAAATTTGCGATAGATAATGGAGTTAACTACTTTGATACGGCTTACACGTATCCGGGCAACGAGGTTGCACTCGGTGAGATTTTATCAAGACTTAATTGCAGGAAGGATATTTATATAGCAACGAAGCTTCCTCAATACCTTGTTAAAACATCTTCACAGATTGAGAAATATTTCAATGAGGAGCTTGAACGCCTTAAGACAGACTATATTGATTATTATCTCATGCATATGATTACAGATGTTGCGGCGTGGGAAAAGCTTTTAAGACTTGGCATTAAGGAATTTATTAATAAGAAGAAGGAAAGCGGACAGATTAGAAATATCGGCTTTTCGTTTCATGGAGATAGTGAAAGCTTCATAAAAGTGCTTGATGCATATGACTGGGATTTCTGCCAGATTCAGTATAATTACATGGATGAACATACACAGGCCGGAAGAAGAGGACTGGAATATGCTCATTCAAAAGGTATTCCGGTAATTATTATGGAACCGTTAAGGGGCGGAAGACTTGTAGAAATGCTTCCGGAGAATGCAAAGAAGCTGATAAGTGAGTATGAGCCAAAGAGAAGTCCGGCAGAATGGGGATTCAGGTGGCTTATGCAGCAGGAAGCCGTCACATGTGTTCTTTCCGGTATGAATTCAAAGGATATGGTTGCTGAAAATGTGAGAATTGCTTCTTCAGTGAGCGTTAACGAATTCACCGATAGAGATTATGAACTTATAGAAAAGATTAAGGCAGAAATCGGCAAAACGGTTAAAGTGCCGTGTACAGGCTGCGGATATTGCATGCCATGTCCTAATAATGTTGATATACCGGGAACGTTTGCGTGCTACAACGCAATGTATTCAGAATCAAAATGGGCAGGACGTGCGGATTATGTAAGAGTGGCATTTTTCAATAAGACAAAAAGAGACGCATCACAGTGTATAGAATGCGGAAAGTGTGAGAAGCACTGTCCGCAGGCAATAAAAATAAGAGATGAGCTCAAAAATGCCGATAAGGCTTTAAGACCGTGGTATGTAAAAATCATATATATTTTAATGAGACTATTCAAATTTTGGTGATAATACATTTTATTTAAGAGAAGGAGAAAATAATGAAAGCATTATGGAAAAAGTGGCAGGACACAAGTTTAGTCCTAAGAATCGTATGTGGTCTTGCAATAGGTGCTGTACTTGGTCTTACAGTTCCACAGTGGACCGGAATTGCAATACTTGGAAACATCTTTGTAGGTGCTCTTAAGGGAATAGCACCTGTTCTTGTATTCTGTCTTGTAATCAGCGCAATATCAAAGGGTGGAGAATCACACGGCGGAACTATTAAAACAGTTGTTATTTTATATATGGCATCAACTCTGCTTGCATCTGTAATCGCTGTATTTGCAAGTATGATATTTAAAGTAGAGATGATTCTTCCTGAAGCGGTAAGCGATATGTCTGCACCTCAGGGTGTTGCGGAAGTATTAAAGACCTTGCTTATGAATGTAGTATCCAATCCTGTTAATGCACTTGCATCAGCTAACTATATCGGAATTCTTTCATGGGCATGTATTATCGGACTTGCACTTCGTGGCGCAAGCAACGAAATCAAGACATTACTTTCAGAAGTGTCAGATGCAATTTCAATGGTAGTTACATGGATTATTAACCTTGCTCCGTTTGGTATTTTAGGTCTTGTATTTGATTCAATTTCTACAAGCGGAATGGAAATATTTACATCATACGGAAAGCTTCTTGCATTATTAGTAGGATGTATGCTTTTTATTTACTTTGTTACAAACCCTATTCTTGTATTTTCATGTATCAGACAGAATCCATTCCCACTTATTTTCAAGTGTCTTAAGAGATCTGCAATCACTGCATTCTTTACAAGAAGCTCAGCAGCCAATATTCCTGTTAATATGAAGGTCTGCGAGGAAATGGGACTTGATAAGAATACATATTCGGTAACTATTCCGCTTGGAGCAACAATCAATATGGATGGTGCTGCTATTACAATTACTGTTATGACAATGGCTACAGCAGCTACTCTTGGAATCGCAGTTGATATTCCGACAGCGCTTATCCTTTCGGTGCTTGCTACTTTATCAGCATGCGGTGCATCAGGTGTTGCCGGCGGCTCACTTCTTCTTATTCCGCTTGCATGTTCATTATTCGGAATACCGGACAGCGTTTCATACCAGGTAGTTGCAGTAGGATTTATTATCGGAGTTATTCAGGATTCTGTTGAAACAGCACTTAACTCTTCATCAGACCTTCTTCTTTCAATATCTGCAGAATTACGTCAGTGGAGATTGCAGGGCAAGAAAATTGACATGAAGGAAATATGCAAATAAATCGCAAGTCTTAAAAGACTTATGGATGGAGAGTGTTATGAGCAAAATTGGCTTTGATAATGATAAATATCTGAAAATGCAGAGTGAACACATATTAGAACGTGTTGATTCTTTTGGAGGGAAACTTTATCTCGAATTCGGCGGAAAACTGTTCGATGACTACCACGCATCAAGAGTGCTTCCGGGCTTTCAGCCGGATTCAAAGCTTAAAATGCTTCTTAAGATTAAAGATAAAGCAGAAATAGTAATTGCTATATGTGCAGACGACATAGAAAAGAATAAAAAGCGTGGAGACTTGGGAATTACCTATGATCTTGACGTTATGAGACTTATTGATACGTTCAGAGGCTTTGGCTTATATGTCGGTTCTGTAGTTCTTACAAGATCAAGAGGACAGCGTTCGGCAGAAGTGTTTAAGAGTAAGCTTGAAAGCATGGGTGTTAAGGTCTACAGACATTATCCTATTGAGAATTATCCGTCAGATGTAAGCCTTATTGTTAGTGATGAGGGCTTTGGTAAAAATGACTACATTAATACTACAAGACCGGTAGTGGTAGTTACGGCACCGGGACCAGGGTCAGGTAAAATGGCAACGTGCCTTTCACAGCTGTATCATGAGCATAAAAGAGGCGTTAATGCAGGCTATGCTAAGTTTGAAACATTCCCAATATGGAATATACCGCTTAAGCACCCTGTCAATCTTGCATATGAGGCAGCAACTGCTGATTTATCAGATGTTAATATGATTGATCCGTTCCATTTACAGGCATATGGAGAGACAACCGTTAACTATAACAGAGATATCGAAATATTCCCTGTTCTTTCAACAATGTTTGAAAAGATTTACGGAGAATCAAGATATAAGAGTCCTACTGATATGGGTGTTAATATGGCGGGCAACTGTATAGTAGATGATGCTGTATGCTGTGAGGCTTCCACGCAGGAAATAATCAGAAGATGGTATACAGCAAAGTGCGGACTTAAAAAGGGAACAAGCGAAATATCGGAAGTACAGAAGCTAAATGTTCTTATGAACGAGCTTTCAATTACTAATAATGACAGACCATGTGTATTGCCGGCAATAGTAATTGAGGCAGAAACAGGGGACCCTGCATGTGCGATTTTACTTTCTGACGGACATGTGTGTAGCGGAAAGACAAAGGCATTAATGGGTGCAAGCTGTGCCGCAATGCTTAACGCACTTAAGTATTTAGCCGGAATTGATGATTCAACGGAATTAATTTCCGCAAATATTATTGAGCCGATTCAGAAGCTTAAAACCGAACACCTTGGAAGCTCGAATCATCTGCTTCACCTAGACCAGATACTTATTGCACTTTCAATTTGCGCGGTTACCAATCCAACTGCGGCGCTTGCGCTTGAACAGCTTGACAAGCTTAGAGGAGCACAGGCACACTCAACGGTTATTCTTTCAAATGAAGATGAAGCAACGTTCAGAAAGCTTGGAATAGACGTTACATGCGAGCCAAAATACGAAACAGAAAAGCTTTATCACGGCTGATAGAAATAGGAGGCACAAAACAAAATGGAACATAAAAGTGCATGGAGTAAATACTCAAAGAAAGAATTAGATAAAGTATTTGCTTTTGCAAAAGATTATAAGGAATTTTTAAGCAACAATAAAACTGAGAGAGAATGTTGCGATTATTTTACCGAGGAAGCAGAGAAAAATGGTTATGTAAACATAAATGCTCTTGTTTCGTCAGGTAAAAAGATTAAAGCGGGCGACAAAGTATATGCCGTTAACATGAATAAAGAGATTGTTCTATTTAACATCGGTAAGGATGATATCGAAAAGGGTATGAACATTCTCGGAGCACATATCGATTCACCAAGGCTTGATTTGAAGCAGAATCCTCTGTATGAAGAAGGCGGATTTGCTTATTTTGATACTCATTATTACGGAGGAATCAAGAAATATCAGTGGGTAACACTTCCTCTTGCACTCCATGGAGTTGTATGTAAGAAAGATGGAACAAAGGTTAACATAAATATTGGCGAAAAGGACGATGAGCCTGTATTTTTTGTATCAGATCTTCTCATTCATTTAGCACAGGACCAGATGACAAAGGAAGCATCAAAGGTAGTTGAAGGTGAGGCACTTGATATTATTATTGGTAACATGCCGTTATCCGTAAAAGCCACAAAGGGTGAAAAGAAAGAAGATATCAAGGATCCTGTAATGAAAAATATTCTATCAATCCTTGATAAAAAATACGGAATAGAAGAAAGCGACTTTTTGTCAGCGGAAATTGAAGTAGTACCTGCCGGAAAGGCAAGAGATGCCGGATTTGACTCAAGCATGATATTAGGCTACGGACATGACGACAGAGTCTGCTCATTCCCTTCATTTATGGCGATGATGGCAGTTAATAATCCGTCAAGAACTTCATGCTGTATATTAGTTGATAAAGAAGAAATCGGTTCAGTTGGTGCAACTGGAATGAAGTCAATGTTCTTTGAAAATACTGTTGCTGAGCTAATCAATCTTCTTGGAAGCTATTCAGAGCTTTCGCTTAAGAGATGTCTTGCAAATTCTGACATGCTCTCATCAGACGTAGGCTCAGCTTTTGACCCACATTATGCCGATGTTTTCGACAAAAAGAGTGTCGCATTTTTAGGAAATGGTCTTCTTTTCAATAAATTTACAGGCTCAAGAGGTAAGTCGGGTTCGAATGATGCAAATGCTGAATTTATTGCTAAAATCCGAAAGGTGATGGATGAAGATAATATTTATTATCAGTTTACGGAACTTGGTAAGGTTGATAAAGGAGGCGGCGGAACAATCGCCTACATTACAGCGCTTTATGGAATGAACGTAATTGACTGCGGTGTTCCCGTAATTTCGATGCACGCTCCATTTGAAGCCATTTCCAAGGCAGATATATACGAAGTGTATAAAGGATATGAGGCATTTTTGAAAAAAATGAAATAATTATTATGCGGTTAGACTTACGTTTAGCCGCATTTGTGCTTATATAATCGTAGTGACCGGACTTAAGGAAAGCGTTATGGGAAAAATCAAAACTGAACTTAAGAACTTATATGAGGATTTATTAAACAGAAAATTTACCGACAGAGTAAAGGTGGCTACTGCAGCACTTTCATGTGTTGTAATAGTTGCTGCTTTTTCTGCACTTTTGATTACTGCAGGCTGTAAAAATAAGAACGAAGAAACAACAGCCCAAAGCACAGTAGAGGCCGGTGAGAGCGAAAGTGCCAGCGAAACGGGTGATATTAAGGAGCAGACTATGCTTAGCGGCAATGAATTGGGGGGCTCTTCAGAAAGCGTGTCAGATTCAAAAGATGAAAATGTGCTTGATGAGACCGAAGATGCGGGTGAAGAGTACATTGATGAAACTCTTTTCCTTGGAGACTCTAATACAGTCCGTATGATGAACTACGGCATAACTTCGCTCAAAAATACGCTTGCCGTTGTCGGAATGGGTATTCAGTCGGTTAAAACTCTTAAGTGCATTCAGTTTGAGGGTTATTCTTCGCCGATTACAATGGTTGAGGCAGTAAAGTTATTAAAGCCAAGGCGGATTATTATCACTTTTGGAACTAACAATGCCAACGGAATGAGTGTTGATGACTTCATTAAGAAGTACGAAGAGGCGCTTGATGCAGTTAAGCAGGCAGAACCATCAGCAGATATATTAATCAATTCGATTCCACCGATTGCTCAGAAAAACAGCTATCCGTCGCTTTCGCAAAATAGTATCGATAAGTTTAACAATGCCTTAATTAAGATGGCCGCAGAACGTGGATACAAATATATCGACTCGGCATCAGTTATGAAGGATGCTGCTACAGGCTATGCAAAGGAAGGGTACACGGTTAACGATGGAATCCACATTTCAGAGAGTGGATTTGCTGCAATGTTCACATATATAAGAACTCACAGCCATGTAGTTAAGGATACGACTCCAAGACCTGAAACTCCGCTTCCTAAGCAGGTGAAGGCTACATATGTTGTCGATTCAAACGGTAAGATGAATAACGACCCTGAAGCCTATAAGGAAATGTCAGAGGTCACCGCTGAGCAGCAGGAGGCTCTTAAGAAGGCTTTGGAAGAAACAGCCATAAGAAGGCTTTGGAAGAAACAGCCAGACAGATTGAAGAGAGTAAGAAAGCACAGTGCCAGCATACTAATTACAGAAAAGAAACCGTGTCGGAGGCTACAGAAAGTTCAACCGGAAAAATTAAATACATTTGTAATGACTGCGGATACATATATGAAGAAACTATCCCTAAGAAACAGTCAACATCTTCTTCAACATCAAGCTCTGCTTCACATACACACTCATATTCAAGCAGTGTTTATAAGGAAGCAACAGTGAATGAAGAAGGAGTTATGAGATATAAGTGTTCATGCGGAGATTATTACGATAAGCCAATACCAAAGATAGTTGTTCAGACA